>NZ_JABBJJ010000281.1 GCF_012933655.1 Pyxidicoccus fallax
CGCCCGCCCGGCTTGTCGATGAACAGGCGGAGGACCCAGCCCTCGCGCTCCCGGACGAACTCCAGGTCCACGAGCTCCAGGCCCTCACCGGCGACAATGGGGTCGAGCAAGGCGGCTGCCTTCTCCTCCACTGTCTGCTTGATGTTCTTCTCCGACATGGCCGGGAAACAGGTCTCCAGAAACGCGAAAAGCGGGCACGGGGCCCACTTTTCGAGGTCCTACTTCGAAAAATGTCGGGGCGTCCGTAGCACACGCCCCTCTGAGGTGTAAAGGAAGGACGCACCCTCGTGCTCGGGGTGAAACCTGCCCGACAGCCCAAGGAATTCCCAGGGGTTCCACGTCTGCCCGGGGACGTTATAACGGGCCCATGCACCTCATCGCCGCCGCGCAGATGGTGTCCACCGCGGACAAGAGCCACAACCTGGACGTCGCCTCCCGCCTCGTGCGGCGGGCGGCCGGGCTGGGGGCTCGCCTGGTGGGCCTCCCCGAGAACTTCTCCTGGATGGGCCCCGAGCCGGAGCGGACGGGCGCCGCCGAGGGCCTGGAGGGCCCCACGCTGTCCCGCATGGCCGAGCTGGCGCGGGAGCTGAAGGTCACCCTGCTGGCCGGCAGCGTGCTGGAGACCGGGGCGCCGGGCGGTCGCCTCTACAACACCAGCGTGCTCTTCGGGCCGGGCGGCGAGCGCCTGGGCGTCTACCGGAAGATGCACCTGTTCGACGTGGAGGTGGGTGACGGTGCCACCTACCAGGAGTCCGCCGCAGTGGCGCCGGGGACGGAGGTGGTGGCGGCGGACACGGAGGTGGGCCGGCTGGGGCTGTCGGTCTGCTACGACCTGCGCTTCCCGGAGCTGTACCGGCGGCTGTCGAGGGACGGGGCCACGTTGCTGGCGGTGCCGGCGGCCTTCACGCTGATGACGGGCAAGGACCACTGGGAGGTGCTGCTGCGGGCGCGGGCCATTGAAAACCAGGCCTATGTGCTGGCGCCCGCACAGGGTGGGAGACACTCCGCCAACCGCCTCACCTATGGCCACGCCATGGTGGTGGACCCGTGGGGGCTGGTGACGGCGCGGGCGTCCGAGGGCGAGGGGCTGGCGCTGGCGCCGGTGGACCCGGAGCTGCAGGCGCGCATCCGCAGGAATCTGCCCTGCCTGCAACACCGGCGGCTCGACTAGCGAGCACGGGGCTGGCCCCGTTCCCTGCGGGGCCATTCCAGCTACACTGCGCACGTGTCCCCGGAAACCCCCACGTGAACGGACGCCGCTGGTCCCCCATGTTGCTCGCGCTCGCGCTCTCGGCCCTGCCCCTGGGCTGCACGGCCGATGAAAAGCCCTCCGCGCCCACGGCTCCCGTGCGGCCCGCGCCGTCGCCGCGCGCGCACCTGCGCGGCCTCCAGGGCGCGGTGCAGGTGAAGCGCGCCACCGCGGACGACTGGAGCCCCGCGCAGGAAGACCTGCCCCTGTTCGAGAACGACAAGGTGCGCACCGAGGCGGGCGCGCGCGCGGACCTCGTCTTCGCCAGCGATGGCGGCACGGTGCACCTGGGAAGCGACTCGCTCATCGGCATCGCCGAGACGCGCCCGCGGCCGGGTCAGCAGCGCACGGACCTCACGGTGCTGCGCGGGCGCATCGACGCGGAGCTGGAGAAGCCGGCGGCGCAGTCGCTGTCGGTCACCACGCCGTCAGCCACCATCCAGGCGGGAAGGGAGATTGTCTTCCAATGAGGATGCCCCTCTTCCTGCTGTTGCCATGGCTGGCCACCGCCGCGCAGGACACGGCGGTGGTGGGCCCCAACGAGACGCTGCGCCAGGTGGCGGAGCGCACCGTGGGCGACGCGGCCGCGTCGGAGGAAATCAAGGCGCTCAACGGGCTGAGCTCGGACACGGTGGCCGCAGGAACGCGGCTGAAGGTGCCGGGCAATGACCGGGTGCTGGCGCGCAAGGCGCTGGAGACGGCGCGGACGCTGGTGGGTGACGCGGGCGTGTCGCCGGAGGCGGAAGCGCGGCTGAAGGAGGCGGAGGCGCACTTCCGCGCGGGCCGCTACTCGCAGGCGTCCGAGGCCGCCAACGCCGCCGGGAAGCACGGCGTCCGGGCGCCCACGCCGCAGTCCTCCGCCTTCTCCGTGGAGGTGGGCGCGGATGGCGGCGCGACCATCGTCACCGTCAGCCGCGGCCCGCCGGTGCGGGTGGAGGCCCAGGGCGTCACCCGGCCCGTCGCCGTCGGCGAGTCCGTGCGCGTGGAGAAGGGCAGCCCGCCCCCCGCGCCCGCCACGCCCCTGGTGGCGCCGCGCCCCGGCCTGCCGGAGGACGGGGAACTCTTGAAGCGGCGCCCGGACAAGGCGGGCCGGCTGGGGCCGGTGAAGCTGGCCTGGGAGGCGGTGCCCGGGGCGGAGCGCTACGCGGTGGACGTGGCGAGCGAGAGCGACGGCGCCTCCGTCTTCGCCCAGGACGTGGCCGCGGTGGACGTGAAGCTGCCCGTGCTGCCGGCGGGCCGCTATCGGTGGACGGTGCGCGCCGTGGGCCCGGCGGGCCGCTCCGAGCCCAGCACCGCCCGGCGCTTCGAGCTGGCGCCGGAGCAGCTCAAGCTCGAAGTGATGAAGGGACAGTGGCAGTAGCCACAGGAGGAGCCGTACCGTGCGCCTGTTCAAAGCCATCCTCCTGCTGATGCTGGTGGTGAGCATCGTGCCCACGCTGATGGTGGGCTGGCTGTCGGTGTCCCATACGCGCGAGCTGCTGGTGCGCGACGCCCAGGAGCTGGCGCAGGAGCGCGTGAAGCAGCTGCGGCTCAAGGCGGAGGACTTCCTCGGCGAGCCCGCGGAGACGGTGCTGGGACTGGCGCGCGTGCCCGGCTTCTTCCAGCTGTCCAAGGAGGCGCAGCAGACGCACCTGGCGTCGGTGCTCACGCAGCGGCGCGAGGTGGTGGCCCTCACCGTGTTCGGCCCGGACCGGCAGCGGCTGCCGGGGCTGCAGGCCTTCTCCAAGCACGACGTGCCCCCCACCGCGCTGGCCGGGCACGAGGAGCGCGCCCGCGCGCTGCTGGAGGGCATCGACGGGCTGCGCTACTCGGACGCGGTGCAGGAGGCGGACGGGGGCGAGCTGGTGGTGACGCTGGCCTTCCCGGTGGGCGAGCCCGCGCAGGGCTACATCGCGGCGGACCTGTCGCTGGGGAGCCTGCGACAGATGCTGGAGCAGGAGCGCGTGGGCAGCACGGGCTTCGTGTACCTGACGGACCGGCACGGGCACCTCGTCGTCGGCGGCGTGGCGGGCCTGGGCGTGGACGTGTCGGCGCGCAGCCCGGTGGCGCACCTGCTGCGCCAGCTCGAGCGCAACCCGGACACGGAGCTGTTCCACGTGGGCAACTTCGGCGAGGGCCGGGACGCGGTGGTGGCCGCGTACACGGTGCTGCCGGAGGCCGGCTGGGCCATCGTCTCCGAGCAGCCGGTGGCGCATGCCTACCTGCAGGTGGGCACCATGGAGCGCCGCATCCTCCTGGGCCTGGGCGGCGCCATCCTCGTGGCGGCGGTGCTGGCGGCGCTCTTCTCGCGCAACCTCACCCGGCCCCTCAAGGGCTTCACGCAGGGCGCCCTGGAGCTGGCGCGCGGCAAGTTCGGCGTGGAGGTGGACGTGCCGCAGAAGAACGAGCTGGGCGAGCTGGCCCAGACGTTCAACTACATGAGCAAGCAGCTGCTCGCGTACGACATGGAGAACCGCGGCCTCTACGAGAGCCTGGAGAAGGGCTACCTGGAGACCATCGTCGCGCTGGCCAACTCCATCGACTCGAAGGACGCGTACACGCGCGGCCACAGCCAGCGCGTGGGCGACGTGGCGGTGCAGATTGGCCGGGAGCTGAACCTCACCGAGCGCGAGCTGCGGCAGCTCCAGTACGGCGGCATCCTCCACGACATCGGCAAGATTGGCATCGTCGAGTCCATCCTCTGCAAGCAGTCGCGGCTGACGGACCAGGAGATGGCCATCATGCGCGAGCACCCGGCCATCGGCGACGCCATCATCGGCCCGGTGAGCTTCCTGGGCGCGGTGCGCGCGTGCGTGCGCCACCACCACGAGCGCTGGGACGGCACCGGCTACCCGGACCGGCTCAAGGGCGAGGACATCCCCCTGCTGGCCCGCATCGTCGCGTGCGCGGACACCTTCGACGCCTGCACCTCCACGCGCCCGTACCAGAAGGCCATGCCGCTGGAGAAGGCCATGGAGATTCTCGACAACCTCAGCGGCGCGCAGCTGGACCCGCAGGTCGTGACGGCGCTGCGCGCGGTGCTGGCGAAGCAGGGCGTGCGGCTGGAGGGCCACCGGCTGCCGGTCAAGCTCGCCTCCTGAGGCGTCCCTCGCGCTTCTCCCAGCCGCCGGGCTGGAAGGATGCTAGGGAAGGTCCGCTGCTGTTGAGACCTCGGACGAAGAAGGTGGAACGTTGAGCTTCTGGGACCGCATCAAGCCCGCCCCCAAGCCCGTCAGCGCGACGGACGCCCGGCTGTCTCCGGACGGCGCCCGGCTGGAGCTGGCGTGGGACGACGGCGCGAGGACGGCCGCGAGCGCGCAGGTGCTGCGTCAGCAGTGCCCGTGCGCTGCCTGCGTGGACGAGTGGACGAACAAGCGCACGCTGGACCCGGCGAAGGTGCCCGCGGACATCCGCATCCAGGAGGTCCACCCGGTGGGCAACTACGCCCTGGCCTTCGCCTTCAGCGACGGCCACACCACCGGCATCTACCCCTGGAAGCTGCTGCGCGAAGTCACCCAACCCGCGAGCTGAGCATGAAGGCCCTCGGGCCTGGAGGCCGACCGTGAACGGACGCTATCGGCTCGTACGGCCCCTGGCCACCGGAGGCATGGCGGAGCTGTTCCTCGGCGTGGCGCGCGCGGAGGGCTTCGAGCGCACGGTGGCCATCAAGCGGGTGCTGCCGCAGCTGGCGCAGGAGCCGGACATCGCGCGCATGTTCCTGGCCGAGGCGCGGCTGGCCATGCTGCTGCAGCACCAGAACATCGCCACCGTCTACGACGTGGGCCAGGACGCCAGCGGCCTCTTCCTGGTGATGGAGCTGGTGGACGGCTGGGATTTGGGCGTCCTCCTGCGCGCCGCCGCGCGGCAGGGCCCGCGCTTCCCGCCGCACCTGGCCGCCTTCGTCTCGCTCCAGGTCCTGGCCGGCCTCTCCCACGCGTACCGGAAGCAGCACGACGGGCGCCCGGTGATGGTGGCCCACCGCGACGTGTCCCCTTCCAACGTCCTCGTGTCGCGCGAGGGCGAGGTGAAGGTGACGGACTTCGGCATCGCGCGGCTGGGAGGAGGCTCGTACACGGAGCCGGGCATCTTCCGGGGCAAGGAGGCCTACAGCGCGCCCGAGGTGCTCCAGGGCGCCCCCGCCACCGCGGCGAGCGACCAGTTCTCCCTGGGCCTCGTCATGTACGAGCTGCTCGCGGGCCGGCATCCGTTCCACGAGGCGCGCGAGCCCATGGCGGTGGCGTACTCCCTCCTGTCCCGTCCGCTCCCACCGCTTCCGGCGGACGTGCCCGCGCCGCTGGCCGCCACCGTCCTGCGCATGCTGTCCCGCGCCCCCGAGGAGCGCTTCCCGTCTCCGGAGGCCGTGGGCGAGACGCTCGCGCGGTGGTTGGCCCTGGCCGGAGAGCCCGCCTCGTCGCACGCGCTCGCGGACTTCCTGCGGACGCTGAAGCTGCCCCCCACTCTGAAGGCGCTGGGCGAGGCGGACGGGGCTTCGCGCGCCGTCGTTCCGCCGGTGGCTCCCGCCGCCGCGTTCCAATGGACGCACGAGGAGCAGGGGCCCGGGGAGGCGGCGCTTCCGGGCGGTCCGGCACTGAGCGCCAGCGGGCGGGTGGTGCACTCCTGCGCGCGCTGCGGCTTTCCCCTGTCCGCGACCCACGCGCCGTGTGACCACTGCGCGGAGGAGCTGGCGGCGCCCTCACCGACGTTCGCCCCGGCGGCCGCCGCTCACGCCTCGCGGCCCTCATCCACCCTGCCCATGGGCCGGGTGCGGCCCGCCACCGAGGCCGTGACTCGCGCGTCCGTGCCCGGGGCGTCGCCGCCGTCCGCGCGCGTGTCGGCCTCCGCGTCGGTGACGCGGCCCTCGGCGCCCGCCGCGCGCGTGCCGCCCTCTCCTTTCCTCTCCATCGCGGACACCCTCCAGCCAGTGCCCGAGGCCGATCCGATGAAGAGCGTGCTCCAGATACCCGCCGAGTCGCTGGAGCTGGTCGAGCGCGCGCCGCGTCCGGAGAGCGACTGGCCGGAAGCGCCGCCTCCGAGCCGCAAGCGCTGGGGCCGCGCGGTGGTGCTGCTCGCGGTGGTGGCCGGGCTCGCCGGCACGGGCGCATGGCTGTGGAAGGAGCGCTCCCGCGTCCAGCGCGAGGTCGTCGCCGCGCTCAACATCCGCACGGCCGCGCCGATGCTCACCATCACCAGCGAGCCGTCGGGTGCCACCGTGCGGGTGGACGGCAAGGACGTGGGCACCACGCCCGTGGCCATGGAGAACCTCTACCCGGACAACCCCATCCCCGTGCAGCTGCGGCACAAGGGCTACCGCCCGTGGAACGGAACCTTCCGCGGCGGCGAGCCCGTGCAGCTGGAGGTGAGGCTGGAGCGCTGACTCACTTCACGAGGCGCAGGTGGCCCCGGCGCGGCGTCGGTGGGTCGTCCTTGGGGCCCTCGGGAGGCACCTCGGTGGTGGGCGGCTCACCGGCCCGCTCGCCCGCGACGCTGGGCACCTCGCGCAGGAAGGTGCGCGGGCGCTCCGCGGCCACGGGCACCACCGGCATGGGCTGCTGCGGACGCGCCGTGGCGGGCTGCTGCAGCAGCTCCGGCGGCATGTCGTCCGGGTACATCCAGAATTCCTTCGTCACGTGGCTGGCGATGGCGAACAGCGCCGACCAGGGCACCGCCACCGTGAAGCGCGAGCCCGAGAAGCTCAGCGTGCAGCGCACGCCCCACTCCCCCACCGTGAGGTCGGGCGGGTCGAAGCGGTAGGAGAGGTTGAGGCGCAGGTGGGCCTCGCCCTTGAGTGACGCGGGGACGAGCACGCCGGGGCGACGCGCGTCCAGGTGGATCATCACCATCCCCTGGTCGAGCGCGGCCAGCAGCCGCTCCTTCTTGTCGAGACCCTTCTTGTCGTCCATCCGTGTACGGCAGGAGAATTTCGGGCGCCCCTCTTCAGCGTCGGCGCATCGCCCGGTCCATCTCCCGCTTCGTCTCCCGCTCCTTGATGTCCTGGCGCCGGTCCTCGTGTGTCTTGCCGCGGCAGAGCCCCAGCTCCACCTTGGCCCGCCCGTTCTTGAAGTACAGCACAAGCGGGATGATGGAATAACCCCGCTCCTTCACCTTCGCCGTCCAACGATCAATCTCCGCCCGGTGCATCAGCAGCTTCCGGCCCCGGGTGGGGAGGTGGTCGAAGACGCTGGCGGCCTTGTAGGAGCCGATGTTGGCGTTGTGCAGGAAGAGCTCGTCGCCCTTGGGGAGCGCGTAGGCGTCCGACAGGTTGGCGATGCCCTCCCTCAACGATTTCACCTCGCTTCCCGTCAGCTCCAGCCCGGCCTCCAGCTTCTCGTCCACCGTGTAGTCGAAGCGCGCACGCCGGTTCTCGGCAATGACCTTCACCCCCGACTGACCGCCGGGCCCTTTCGCCTTGCCAACACCGGATGCCATACGCTCCCGCGTCTCCTAACCGCCTAGCGGCATGTTGTCGATGAGGCGTGTCGTCCCGCTGAACGCCGCGACGAGCAGGCGGGCGGACTGGCCCGGAGCCACCTGGGCCAGCGGCTTGAGCCGCTCCGCGTCCACCAGCTCCACGTAGTCCTCGCGCAGCCCCGCCGCCTCCAGCTCGCGGCGCACGGCGCCCACCAGCGCGCTCGCCTCCCGGGTGCCCTCCTTGAGCAGCGTCTGGGCGGCCTTCAGTCCCCTCGATAGGGACAGGGCCCGCTGCCGCTCCTCCGGGGACAGGTAGGCATTGCGGCTGCTCATGGCCAGCCCGTCGGGCTCGCGCACTGTCGGCATGCCGACGATGTCCACCCCCAGGTGCAGGTCGCGATTGAGCGCCTTGATGACCTGCAGCTGCTGGTAGTCCTTCTCCCCGAAGAGCGCCACCTCCGGCCGGAAGAGGCACAGCAACTGGGTGACAATGATAGCCACGCCTCGGAAGTGGCCCGGGCGCCGCTCGCCACACATCCCCTGGCTCACCTCCGTCACCTCCACGTACGTCTGGTACCCCGGCGGGTACATGACGTTCGGGTCCTCCGGAGCGAAGACGACGTCCACCCCGGCGCTGGCGCACTTCGCCAGGTCCCCTGACAAATCCCGTGGGTAGCGGGACAGGTCCTCGCGGGGGCCGAACTGGGTGGGGTTGACGAAGATGGAGGTGGCCACCACGTCGGCACGACCGCGCCCCTCCCGCATGAGCGAGAGGTGGCCGTCGTGCAGGTAGCCCATGGTGGGCACCAGCGCGAGCCGGCGCCCCTCACGGCGCAGCCCCGCCGTCCACGCCTTCACTTCCGCCACGGTGCGCAGGACGACGGGCGCCATGGTTAGACCGGTGCCCCGTAGATGGGACCCATCTTCTCGCCGTCGGTGGCCGCGGGCACCTCCGCGCGAGACGCGGGGCTGTTGGCGACGAGGCGGATGTTCTTGTTGGCCTTGAAGGAGTGGTCCTCGTCCGGGAACGTGCCCTGGCGGACCTCGGCGAAGTACGCGCCCGCGGCCTCGGTGATGGAGCCGTGCAGGTTGGCGTAGCGCTTGACGAACTTCGGCTTGAAGTCCGGGTTCATGCCCAGCAGGTCGTAACAGACGAGCACCTGGCCGTCACAGTCGACGCCGGCGCCGATGCCGATGGTGGGGATGGTGAGGCTCTGCGTCACCGCGCGCGCCAGGTCCATGGGCACGCCCTCCAGCACCAGCGCGTACGCCCCGGCCTGCTCCAGCGCCAGCGCGTCATCGAGAATCCTGCGGGCCTGCTCCTCGTCGCGGCCCTGGACGACATAGCCGCCCATCTTGTGGACGGACTGCGGCGTCAGCCCCAGGTGGCCCATGACGGGGATGCTGGCGCGGGTAATCGCGCGCACCGTCTCCGCGAACTCGGCGCCGCCCTCCAGCTTGATGCTGCCCACGCCTCCCTCGGACACCAGGCGGCCGGCGTTGCGCACCGCCTCCTGTGTCGACACCTGGTAGCTCATGAAGGGCAGGTCGCCCACCACGTGGGCCCGGCGCGCGCCCCGGGTGACGGCCGCGCAGTGGTAGACCATCTGGTCCATCGTCACGGGGAGCGTGGAGTCATGCCCCTGCACCACCATGCCCAGGGAGTCCCCGACGAGCAGCACGTCCGCGCCGGCCTGGTCCAGGATGTGCGCGAACGTGGCGTCGTAGGCGGTAACCATGCAGATCTTCTGGCCGATCTGCTTGAAGCGCTTCAGCGTATGGATGGTGACCTTGTCCTTCACGGTTCACCTCCTGTGTGTCCACGGGTTGAACGACCTGTAACGGACCCCTCTGCCCCTCGCCGTCTCCTGGAAGGAGTTCACCGGAGGCTTTTGGAGCCCGTCGACCGCACTCTAACGCCCTCCAGGTGGTCGTGGGGCCTGGAGGACGACCTGCCCGGCGGGAGCCTGGTGCTCAGGGCCGCCGGGAAGCCTTCGGAAGGTAATGCTGGGCCCCCGGCTTCGCCTTCCGGATGGCGGCCAGGAGGTCCTCCCGGTCCGCCTCGTGGTTGACGAAGTCGATGTCCGAGGTGTCCACCACCAACAGCGGCGTCTCCGTGTAATGGGAGAAGAACGTGTTGTAGGCGTGGACGAGCGACGACAGGTACTCCGAGTCGAACTTGCGCTCGAACTCGCGCCCGCGCTTCTTGATGCGTTGCAGCAACACGTCCAGGCGGGCCTGGAGGTAGATGACGAGGTCGGGCTTGGTGACGCGGGGCCCGAGCGCCTCGAAGACGCGCTCGTAGAGGGCCAGCTCGTGGGCGTCCAGGTTGAGGTGGGCGAAGATGCGGTCCTTGGCGAACAGATAGTCGCTGACCGTCATCGCGCTGAAGAGGTCCTGCTGGAACAGCTCCTGCTGCTGCCGGAAGCGCGACAGGAGGAAGAAAATCTGGGTCTGGAACGCGAACTTCTGCCGGTCCGAGTAGAAGCTGGACAGGAAGGGGTTCTCCTCCACCACCTCGAGGATGCGGCGGCCGCCCAGCCGCTCGGCGAGGATGTTGGAGAGACTCGTCTTGCCCACGCCAATGGGCCCCTCGACCACGATGTACCGGTAGTCCATCCGCCGAGGCCTCCCGACCGCGGAACACGCAGCGGGGCCGCGCTCCCACGTGGGTGGGGACACGGCCGCGCATGCGGGCGGATAACACACCACGGCCGCCCGAATCCGGCAATTTCACGCGCCCTCACCCACCGTCCGGGACGCCGAGCTCCCTTGACGCTCCGGAGGGCATCCCCTACGGTCCCCGCGTTTTCCTGGCGTGTGCGCGGGGTGGTCTCCGGTCATGAGCGGCAGACAGCGGGCGAAGACGGTGGTGCGGCTGGAAGAGGCCCGTCAGAGCACGACCCTCCAGACGCAACCCGCACCTCCGGTGGAGCCGGACCCACTCTACGGCGTGGTGCTGCTGAAGACGGCCCTGGAGCTGAAGCGGCGGCAGGACGGCACGGTGGAGGAAATCCTCCGCGGCGTGCTGGCGCGCATGCGCATTCCCGAGGCCGAGTTCCGCGCCTGGCTGGAGCAGCAGGGTGGCCTGCTCCAGGCGCTGGGGATGCGGGAGCGCTAGTCCCCCGCCCTACTCCTCCTCCAGCTTCGGTGGGGGGAGCTTCTCCACGACGGGGCCGAGCGCGCGTTCAATCGCGGCGAACTCCTCGGGCGCGAGCGTCTCCGCGCGGCGCTGCGAGTCCACTCCGGCGGCCTGGAGCGCGGCGGCGAGCACCTCCGGCGAGCCCAGCTCGGGGTCGGACTTGATGGAGTTGATGAGCGTCTTGCGCCGGTGCGCGAAGGAGGCCTTCACCACGCGGGTGAAGCGGGCCTCGTCGATGATGGGCGCGCGCGGGGCCTTGCGGCGCGTGAGGCGCAGCACGGCGGAGTCCACCTTCGGCGGCGGGTGGAAGCGCCAGGCCTCCAGCGTGAGGATGTTCTCCGCGTCGAAGTGCATGCCGAGCAGCACCGTGAGCAGGCCGTAGTCGCGGTTGCCGGGCTCGGCGGCGAGCCGCTCCACGACTTCCTTCTGCAGGGTGAAGACGGCGCGCGTGACGTGGGCGCGCTGCTCCAGCACGCGGAAGAGGATGGGGCTGGTGAGGTGGTACGGGAGGTTGCCCACCACGGCCACCTCGGGCGCGCCGGCCACCTCGGCGAAGTCCACCGTGGCGGCGTTGCCGGCCACCACGCGCACGCCGGGGATGGCCTCCTTTTCCAGCACCGTCAGCATGTCCCTGTCCCGCTCCACCGCGGTGACGCGCGCCTTCGTCGCGGCGAGGAAGCGCGTGAGGTGGCCGAGGCCCGGGCCCAGTTCCACCACCGGCTCGCCCTCGCGCAGGTTGAGCGCGTCGGCGATGGTCTCCAGGGCGTCCTCGTCACCGAGGAAGTTCTGCCCCCAGCTGTGCTTGGGGCGCAGCCCGTGTCGCTTCAGGATGTCTCGCGGCGATTCCACCCGGTCTCCCTCCCTCTACATGCGCCAGGCCGGGTCCGCCGCGAGGCGGAAGTCCCCGCGCAGGCCCCGGCGGTACGCCTCATACCCCGCCACCGCAATCATGGCGCCATTGTCCGTGCACAGCCGCACCGGCGGCAGGTACATGTTCAGTCCCCGCTCGCGCGCGCGCTCACTGCACAGCGCGCGCAGCCGCGAGTTGGCCGCCACGCCCCCGCACAGCACGAGCTGCTTGTGGCCCAGCCGGCGCGCGGCGGCCACCAGCTTCTTCGACAGCACGTCCGCCACCGCCTCCTGGAAGGACGCGCACAGGTCGGCCAGCGCCTGCCCTTCGGGCACGCCGTGCTTCCGCACGTGGTGCAGCACCGCCGTCTTCAGGCCGGAGAAGGAGACGTCGAAGTTGTCGCCGGGCAGCGCGCGCGGGAAGCGGATGGCCTCCGGGTCTCCCTTCTGGGCGAGCTGGTCGATGGGCAGCCCGCCGGGGTACGGCAGCCCGAGGATGCGCGCCGTCTTGTCGTAGGCCTCGCCGGCCGCGTCGTCGCGGGTGCTGCCCACCAGCCGGTAGCGGCCGTAGGCCTGTACCTCGTAAAGGCTGGTGTGCCCGCCGGAGACGACGAGCCCGAGGAAGGGGGGCTCCGGGGCATCCTCGATGAGGCGGATGGCCAGCAGATGGCCCTCGAGGTGGTTGGCGCCGACGAAGGGCTTGCCGGTGGCGAGGCTCAGGCCCTTGGCCACCTGCACGCCCACCAGCAGCGCGCCGATGAGGCCGGGGCCGGAGGTGACGGCGATGAGGTCCACGTCGTCCAGCGTCTTCTGGGCGCGGGTGAGGGCCTCGTGGACGACGGGCATCACCTGGACGATGTGGTTGCGGCTGGCCAGCTCCGGCACCACCCCACCCCAGCGCCGGTGGATGTCCACCTGGGTGGAGACGACGTCGGCGAGCACGCGCCGGCCGTCCTCCACGACGGCGGCGGCGGTCTCATCACAGGAGGTTTCCAGTCCGAGGACGAGCAAGGCGGCTCACTTCTCCGAGGCGATGCGGGAGGTGGCCGCCTGGCCGCTCAGTTGCCCAGTTCCTTGAGCATCAGGCGGGCCTCGTTGGCGGAGGCTCCCGTCGGTTCGAGGAACAAGTATCGCTTGTAGGCCTCGGCCGCCTGGGAATTCTTTCCCGTCATCTGGAGCGCCATGCCGAGCGACAGCCAGGCACGCGCGTTCCGGTCCTCCTCGCGGACGACCTCCTGCAGGAGCTTGGCGGCCTCGCGGTAGGCGGAGTCCGTCGTGGAGCCGTTCACCAGCGCGATGCCCAGGCCCGCCTTCGCCTCCGTGGAGCCGGGCTTGAGGGCCAGCGCCTTGCGGTAGCTGATGGCGGCGGACTTGTGACGACCGCTGACGATGGCCGACTTGGCCTGCTTCACGAGGTTGGCGTACTCCACCTCCGGGTCCACCGCGGGCGTGGCGGGGCCGGGCGTCGGCGCGGGCGTCTCGGGGGCCGGGGGCGTTGGCGCCTCGGCGGTGGCCGTGCCGGCATCCTGCGGGGCGGCCGGAGGCGGCGTGGGCGCGGTGGCCGTGGCGGTCCCCGCGTCCACGACGGCCGGAGGCGTGGCGGTCTCGGGCGGCGGCGTGGGCGTGGGCGCCGGCGTGTTCGTCTCCGGCGGCTTCACCGTGTTGTTGGCGGCGGGCGCCTCCACCGGCGCCTTGGGCGGCGGGGGCGGAGTCGGGTCCGAGGAGCCCGAGCCACCGCCCAGGCCGACCACCGCGGCGACGGCGCCGATGAGCAGCAGGCCGCCGGCCACGTACAGGCCGGTGCGCTTGGGGCGGGGCGCCGCGTCCTCCGTCCTGGCCCGCGGGGGCTCCGCCGGCTTCGGGGGCGTCACGGTCGCGGGCTTCGTCTCGACGGGCTTCGTCTCGACGGGCTTCACGTCGGCCGGCTTCGTCTCGGCGGGCTTCGTCTCGACGGGCGGCGACACGGCCACCGGAGGCTGCGGCGAGCTGGGGGTGCGCGGCTCCTCGGTGATGTCGGGGGCCACCGGCGTCGCGGGCGTGGGCGCGCCGTGGCCCGGGTACGGCGGCAGCGCGAGCTGCGGCGCCGGCGGCACCTCCTCGATGTCGGCGATGGGCTCGACGGGCACGGACACGGGCGCCACCGGCGGCACCACGCCCGGCGCCGTGTTGCCCCGGCCACTCACCAGCGTCACCTCGGACGAGGGAGGCGCGGGCGCGGGTGGAGGCACGGGAGGCAGCGGGTTGGGCGCCACGGCCGCGCCACCGAAGATGGGCGCGCGCGTCGGCGCCGGCTCGGAGGGCGCTGCGCCCTGGGCGGGGCCCGCGCCGCTGGTGCTCGAGTACGCGCGCGGTCCAGGCGACCAGACGGAGCCAGGTCCCCACGTGGACGCGGAGCCGATGCCCTCGGTGTCCACGCGGCTCCAGTCCAGCAGGAGGCTGCGGTGCGCGTGCTCGCGGGCGCGGTGGGCCGGAGGCGGCTCCACGAGGAAGGACGAGCCCTCCGCCGCGGGCGGCAGCGCGGGCGTGTTCTCCGACGCGTCGGTGGCGGCGTCGTTGCGACGGGGCCGCGCCGGGAAGACGACGACGTTGGCCGGCTGGGCCCCCGGGGTGACGGGCGCGGCGGTGGCCGCGGGCTCCTCCTCCACGCCCGCGGGCGGCGCGAGCACGCTGGGAGGCATGGCGCGCGCGGCCGGTGTCTCCACCGGAGCGACGGGCGCCACGGGCGGCGGCTCGGGCACGACGGGCGGCGGGGGCATCACGGCCGCGACTGCGGGCGGCGGAGGCTCGGGCTCGGCCACGGCGGGCGGCGGAGGCGCGGCGGGCGTGGGCTCCACGGGCGGCGCCGCGTTGAGCCACTGCTCGATGCCGGGCTTGCTGCTCTGCACCGGCTCCATCGGCGCGTTGCCCAGCTCGCGGATGAGGCCCTCGAAGTACAGCTTGCTGATGATGCCCAGCGCGGCGAGGTCCTCGAAGTCCGAGTCCTCCACCACGCGGCTCAGGGTGCGCTTGCCATCGAACAGGCGCAGCAGCCCGTTGACCTCGTCCGGAATCTCCGAGAGCCGGTCCGCGAGCTGGTGGTAATCAATCTCGAACACCGTCTCCAGCGGCGGCAGCTGCTCGAGCATGCGGCCCCACTCGTCCAGGCGGCGCATGCCCTCCATGAGCAGGCCCTGGGTGGAGACCTCGATGCGCTCGGGGCGGTCCAGCGAGGTGAACTGCACCTCGAACTGGCCCTCGAACGTGTTGAGCATGCGGTAGAAGGCGTTCTCGCCCTTGAGCCGCCCCAGCTCCGCGTCGATGACCCGGCCTTCCTTGAAGTAGACGGTGCCGGTGCGCTCGCCCTGGATGGAGATGATGCCCGTCTTGCGGCCAATCTCGAACGTCTGGACGAGGTCCACCACGCCCATGTCGGCGAGGCTGCCGGCGAAGCCGCCCTTCGTCGTCTCCCGCTTCTCGATCCTCTCCTTCTCCGCCTTCTGGAGGATCATCTTCACGCGGGTGACGATTTCTTTGATGTAGATGGGCTTCGTCAGGTAGTCGTCGCCACCGAGCTCCAGGCCGCGCACCTTGAACTCGACCGACTTCTGGTTCGTCAGGAAGACGAAGGGGATGAACTTGAAGCGCTCGTCGGACTTGAGCGCCTTGCACAGCTCGAAGCCGTCCATCTCCGGCATCTTCGTGTCCGCCAGCACGAGGTCCGGTGGGCTGATTTGAACCTTCTCGAGCGCATCCTTGCCGTGGATGGCCGTCGTCACGGAGAAGCCGGCCTTCTTCAGGCTGACCTCCATCACGCGGAGGCTCTTTGCGTCACCATCGACCAGGAGCAGGTGCTGCTTGGCCACGTTACTTGCCTTTCGTCACTGCGGACTTCTACAGAGAGCCTGACGCGGGAGCATCCTGCCCGCTTTCCAGGCGTGTCAATGGCTGGGGGGAACGGGGAACCGGGTTGGCCCCCTGCCGGACAAGCGGCTTGGAGCCCCTCGCCACCCGCACCCGGTGTGAGGGCGCGGGGGCGGGCCATCCGCGTCAGCGGAAGAAGCCACCTTTCTTGGGTGGGTTCTTCTTGCGCATCTCGATGAGGCGCAGCTCCTGGTTGGCCTCCAGGTGCTTGGAGTTGGCGCGCACGGCCTCGCGGAAGTGGCGCTCGGCGCGGTCCATGTCGCCCTCGACGCGGGCGATGACGCCGAGCTGGTAGTGGGCGCGGTCGCAGTTGGGGTCGGCGCGCACGGCGTCCGCCATCAGCTGCTTGGCCTTGGGCACGTCCGCCTTGCGGGCGGGGTCCATGTAGATGGCCCAGGCGCGAGCGGCCAGATACAGGGGCTTGGGGTCCATCGAGTAGGCGCGCTCGTAGTGGTCCAAGGCGGTGGTGAAGTCGCGCTTGCGGAAGAAGACCTCGCCCATCTTGTAGAGGTCGTCCGGGCTGCTGTCGGGGCGGCCCGCGGTGCGGGCGTTGGCCGCGGCCGGCGAGGTGGGCGCGGGCGTCTTCGGCTGGGCCTGCTGGGCCTGGAGCGTCTGCACGTACGTCTTGCGCCGGGCGTCGTCGTAGAGGACCTCGTAGGCCTCGCGGATGGCCTCGAAGACGGAGGTCATCTTCGGCGCCAGCTGGGGCATCGTCGGCGGCAGCCGGTCCGGGTGGAAGAGCTTGGCGAGGTTGAGGAAGGCGGTCTTCACCTGCTCGCGCGTCGCGTCCCGGGAGACGCCGAGCGTGTGGAAGTGGTCCTTGCGGGCCTGCACGTCCGCGAAGCGCTGGTCGATCTGCTGGGCCAGCCGCGCCTCGTCCGGCTTGGGCGGCTCGGTGGAGGCCGGAGCCGGCGTGGGGGTGGGG
>NZ_JABBJJ010000282.1 GCF_012933655.1 Pyxidicoccus fallax
CCCCCACACCCTGCCCTCCGCGTCCAGCGCCAGCACATGGTTGACGCCTGCGGTGATGGAGCGGAGGGTGGGCAGGCCCGACACCACGCTCGGCGTGGGCACCGAAGCGCTAGCGGCACCCTTGCCCAGTTGCCCGGACGCATTCTGCCCCCAGGCCCACAGCCGGCCATCCTCCCCCAGCGCGAGCGAGAAGTTCCCATTGGCCGCGATGGCCTGGATGCCGGACAACGCCGTCACCCTCGTCGGCACCAGCACCGTGCCACCGGTGGTACCGAGCCCCGCCTGCCCGGAGGCGTTCTGGCCCCACGCCCACACGTTGCCGCTCACGTCCAGCGCCAGTGAGTGGGCGATACCCGCCGCGATGGCCTTGATGGCGGGCAGTCCATTCACCTGGGAGGGCTGGCTTTTCGAGGAGCTACAGGGTGTGGATGTTGCCGCCTGGGGGTTCCAGTCGCGACGCCGCACCCTCATGGAGCCGACGAGGACGAAAATGATGCAGAGAATCCGCAGGCTGCTCCGCGGAGCCCTGTCTCAGCGCGTAAGTCCTCTCACCTGGGTACACCCGCTGCCATGCTCACGCCGAGGGTCCGCGGCCAGGTCCCGCCTTCCGCCGGAAGGGCAGCGCCAGCAGCGTGAAGAGGCCGAGCGCCACGAACGAGCCGACGAGGAGGTAGACGGGCCAGGGGCCGAACCAGTCGAGCGGTGTGGGCGCGAGGGGCTTCGCGCACAGGTAGAGGAAGTTGGTACCGAAGGCCACGTTCACCACCCCCACCGCCACCGCGTAGACATGGGTCCACAGCAGGGCCCGCCACACCGCGCCGGGCCGGGGCCCGTACCCCAGCCCCGCCACCAGCAGCAGCGCCGCCACCACCACCGCGCCATGCAGCGAGAAGTAGGAGAGGAAGTGCGGGTGGGGGAAGTCGTGTCCCAGGTCGGGGGTGAGCAGCGCGAGCACAGTGCCCGCGCAGGCCCAGAAGTAGAGGATCTCGATGGCGAGCCGGTGTCGTGTGAGGAGCGCCCAGACGCCCAGCAGGATGGCCGCGTCGCAGAGGTGCAGGGGCGCGAGGTACGCCCATGACGTGCCCGCGCGGCGCTCGAGGACCAGCACCGCCACCGCGAGCCCCACGAGCGCCAGGGCAAGACCGTACCGGGTTGGCGTCGCGGTCGCCGGGTGCCGGCGCACGAGCCACACCAACCCCACGGCGGTCAGTGAGATGACCAGCAACGCCGCGAGGTGGGAGGCGCCGAACAGGACGAAGGGCCGCATCGGAGCCTCGCAGTGTACCGCGCACCATCGGCCCCCTGCCCTCCCCCGTGGAACTCAAACCTCCGGCAGGGCCGCGCGCGCCGCCTCCAGGTTCAGCTGCTCCAGCTCGCGGCGGGAGAGCGTCCCGGCTTGCGACAGCGCTCCATCCCAGGCGAGCACCGACCGCGGCGCGCTCGCCGAGTGGGCCATGGTCGCGTAGAGGGGGGTCAGGAGGCGCCTCAGCGATACTCGACGGCGCTGCGTTGCACGAGTCCCTCACGGGACATGCGCTCGGAGCGCGTATCCAGGATGACCTTGGAGGGATTGTCGGCCCGGATGAGCACGGGCACGCGCTGCCCCCGGTCCGCGATGGCCAGCAAGGTGCCGACGCTCAGGTCCTGGAAGCAGCGGGTGGTCGCGCCGTAGGCGGCTCCTCCGGACGGGAAGACGGTCAACTGGATGCGCAGGAGGCGTTGGCCCCCATAGCGCGCGGTGCTGCGCTCCACCACGTCGACCCGGCCCCACCCCTCGAGCGGGTTCGCCTCCACGTGCGAGATGAAGGCGGCCACCGACGCGACGCGGCTGAACAGCCAGATGAACACGAGCGCGGCCACCAGCAGGGGCACCCCCAACATGAGGGCGAAGGGCAACAACGTTGGATCCATCCAGGCTCACTCCTCTCGGCAACCGGTGCTCCGGACAGCCTACGGGCGGAAGGCCACCGAGAGAGTGCACTTCGTACGAGTCCGGGCATTCCGGCACACGATGCGGCGCACGTGCACCTCCAGGTGCACGGCGCCCCAGGTCACCGTGCGGCATGTGCCGTCCGGCCGGAGGTGTCACCGGCCCTCGCGGCTACTCGCCGTAGGTCAGCACGTCCACGAACCGGACGAAGCGCCGGTCGCTGCTCACCGCCGCCACGACGAAGCCCTCGGTCCAGCCGCTGTAGTAGCTGTAGGTATAGCTCGCGATGTAGAGCCGGCTGCTGTTGCGATAGATTTGATGGATGTACGCCAGCGCGCCCTCCACCTCGTCCACGGTGGGCTGGGTGGTGATGTACTGCGTGCTGAGCCGCTCGATGAGCTCCTGCGTGGAGATGGGCGTGAAGTAGTTCACCCGCTTCACGTAGAGACCGGAGTTGTTGTTGAAGGTCTCCACCAGCGTCAGCTGGTTGGCCACGCCCTGGCCGTTGGGGATGTAGCCCTCGCGAATCTCGGAGTAGAGGGCGAGGTCACCCTCGGCGCCGTACAGCTCGGCGGGCGGCTGACTCACGGGGAAGTTGCCCAACGGCGCGGCGGTGGTGGCGGTGTCGTTCAGCTCGTGGGTGTCGATGAGGTACTTCCTCGCCGCGCCGGTGACGCCGGTGAGGAAGGTGCTGCTGGCCAGCTTCGCGCCCATGTGCGCGCGCTCGGCGGCGTCCACCTGCTGGTCGTCCTTGAGGAACAGGTCCACCGCGGCCTTCATCTCCGCGCGGGTGACGGTGGCGCCGCTGGGGCTGGAGGCCTGGCGTGCGACACCAATCCTCTCGTCGAAGTCAGAGATGGTGTTGGTGCTGTCGGCGAGGGCCGCGGGGCCCGCGAGGAGCGTGGCGCTCGCCAGGAGGGAGCGGAGGGGGAGATTGCGCATGGTTGGATGACCTGCCTTTTCGGGCGGGATGCCCGGGTGTGAGGCCCCGCCCCTGCTTCGCGGGGGCGGAGCCGAAATGCGTTACATTCTCGGGAGACGCGGGCAGAGGTTTCGCCGCGTCATTCCACCCAGGTGACGACCTTCACCACGCGCACGAAGCGGCGGTCGGTGCTCACCGAGGCGATGATGTAGCCGCCCACGTCGCCCTGGCAGCCGCGGAAGCACGCCCAGTCAGCCTTGTAGAGGCGGTTGCTGTTACGGGAGATGTACGTGATGAAGGCCGCGGCGCCGTCGACCTCTTCCTGCGACGGCGTCTCGTAGTCGTAGCCGGCCGTGCCGGACAGCGTTGCCTCGAGCTCGCTCTGGGTGATGGGGACGAAGACGTACGGGCTGCCGTAACCCAGCTCCTGCGAGTTCTGGATGGCCGTGAGCAACGTGAGCTGGTTGGCCACGCCCTGGCCGTAGGGGATGAAGCCCTCGACGATGGTGGAGGCCTGGGCCAACGGGCCGTCCGCGCCGTACAGGTCGGCGGGGGATTCCTGCAGATAGCCGAGGTACAGCGGGGCGGCGGTGGTGGCCGCGTCGTTCAGCTCGTAGAAGGCGTCGAGGTACTGCTTCGCATCGGCGGCGACGCCGGTGAGGAAGGTGGCGTCGTTCACCTTCGTGCCCAGGTAGGCGCGCTCGGCCGCATCCACGACGCCGGTGCGGGTCTCGAAGAAGCGCTGGAGCGCCTCCGCCATCTCCTCGCGGAGGATGGTGGTGCCGCCAGGACTGGTGGCGGTGCGGGCCGCGGAAATCTTCGCCTCGAACGCGGGGATGCTGGTGGTGCTGTCAGCCAGTGCGAGGGGCGAAGCCAGGAGGATGACGCCGCCAAGCAGCGACTTCAGGGACGCGGAGGACATGCGGGCGAACCTCCCGCGAGCCAGCGGCTCGCGGATTGGGGGGAGCCCCGCAGCTACCACGTCCGGCTGACTCGCTTCACGCGACATTCACGTATCACGTGATTTTACAGGTACGTCGTTGTCACGGAGTCGCAACGCCGTGCGAAGTCACGACGTGGATGGCTGGCGGCGATGCCGGCGGGTCAGTCGATGAGCCCATGGGCTCGGAACATCCGGTCCAGGATGTCGCGGATGACCGGCTGCTTGCGCTGGTTGTAGTCCATCACCCTGCCGCCCTTCGCGTTGATCTGCTGCGCCGACGCGAACTTCGCCGCGGCGTACCGCTCGCGGTCCTCCGGGTGTGCGATGAGCCAGTCCCGCAGCATCCGGTGCCGGATGGCTTCGGGACAGTCAGGGCTCCAGATGTGGATGTTGGCGCGCGGTGAGTCGCTGCGGGCGAACCGGTGCTCGTGGAAGACCGGCTCGCGGAACAGCACCGGGAAGCCCGCGGCCTCGAAGGCCGGGCGGTAGGCGTCCTCGTCCCTGGAGTCGGGAACGGTCACGTCGATGTCGATGATTGGCTTGGCGGGCAGGCCCGGCACGGAGGTGGAGCCGACGTGCTCGATCGAGAGCGCCACCTCACCGAGCGCGGCGCGGATCCGTGCGGCGAGGTCCGCGAACGCGTCCGGCCAGGACGGGTCGTACGGAACCACCTGGATGTGGTCGCTCGTCGGCGGGGGTACGAAGTATTCCACGCCGTTCGGGTCGTATTCGTGATGGCGGACGATCTCCGCTGCGCTGGCCACGGCGTCCGAGTGTAGTGAGGGCCGACGCCCGCGAGAAGGCGTTACAGACGCTGTGGCGGCGCAAGGTCGATTGCCCGGCAGGCGTGGTTGCCCTCCCGGCACGGCGAGCCCGGGCATCGGCCGGGGGCTGCATGCGATGCCAGCCGTCACGAAGCCGCGACCCGCGTGACGCGGAGTGTTGGCGGGCGCGTTCGCGCGGGATACATAGGGCGCCGCGCCGGGAGCTTCCTCCTGGTGGCTCATCCCCGAGGTTCCCTGATGCGTTCCCTCCTCCCCGTGCGCACACTGCGCACCTTCGCGCTCTGCCTGGCCGGCGCCTGCTCGCTCCTCACGGCCTGCGGATCCTCCACCGACGAAGAGCCCGTGAAAGTCCCGGCGCCCACGGGGGACTTCTCGCCGCGCACCATCACGCTGCTCCAGACGAGCGACCTGCACACCAACATCTTCCCGTGGGACTACTTCACCGGGAGGCCGGACGCGAGGCGTGGCCTCGCCAAGGTGGCCACGCTCGTGCAGCAGGAGCGCGCGAAGAACCCCGACTGCACCCTGCTCTTCGACACCGGTGACACCATCCAGGGTACGCCGCTCGGCACCTACTACTCGCTCGTCGACAACGCCCCAAAGCACCCCATGGCCACGGCCATGAACGAGCTGGGCTACACCGCCATGGCCCTGGGCAACCACGAGTTCAACTACGGCCTCGGCGTCCTCGAGAAGTTCAAGAGCGAGGTGAACTTCCCCCTCCTCGGCGCCAACGTACGCCACACCTCGGACGGCTCCGAGGCCTTCACCCCCTACGTCCTCCAGAGTGTCTGCGGCGTGAAGGTCGGCATCCTCGGGCTCGTCACGCCCGGTGTCACCACCTGGGAGCGCCCGGAGAACATCCCCGGCCTGCGCTTCGATGACCCCCTGGAGACCGCGAAGGTCTACGTGCCGAAGATGAAGGCCGCGGGTGCGACGGTCATCATCGTGGCCATCCACAGCGGCCCGGACAAGCAGCCCACCGGGTCCGCGAGCAACCCGGCCTCGTGGCTCGCGGACTACGCGGACCCCACGAAGTGGGCGGACCGCGGCAGCCTCCCGGGTGAAAACGAGGCCGTGCAGATTGCCCAGGAGGTGCCCGGCGTGGACGTGCTCCTCACCGGCCACACGCACCAGCCCATCCCGAAGATGCTGCTGAAGAACAAGGACGGCCGCGAGGTGCTGCTCACCCAGCCCAACCGCTGGGGCAGCCACCTGGCCACCGTGCAGCTGAAGGTCACCTGGAACGCGGGCGTCTGGGGCGTGGGTGCCCATGACTCGCAGCTGCTCGCGGTGGACGAAAAGGTGGCCGAGGACCCCACCGTCACGCGCCTCACCCAGCAGTACCACGACACCACCGTGGCCTACGTGAACCAGAAGATTGGCTCCACCACCGCGACGTTCCCCGGCGGCTTCGCCGCGCGCTACGTGGACAGCCCGCTGGCGGACCTCATCAACACCGTCCAGGAGGAGGCCGCGCACGAGGCGGGCCACGACGTGGACCTGTCCCTGGCGGCCATCTTCACCAACGACGGCGCGCTGCCCGCGGGCGACATCACCCTGCGCGACGCGTACAGCATCTACATCTACGACAACACGCTGTATGTGATGGAAATCAATGGCTCCATCCTCCGGCGCGCGCTGGAGATGAACGCGAACTACTTCGCCCAGCTGGACGCCAATGCCCTGCCGGAGAGGCCCGAGGGCGCCAAGGCCACCGCGCCGTCCGTGCCCGACTTCAACTGGGACATCTACTCGCGCGTGGACTACGGCTATGACCTGACGAAGCCCGCCGGCTCGCGCCTCACCCACCTGCGCTTCAATGGCAGGGACGTCACCGACGACCAGGTGTTCCGCGTCGCCCTCAACAACTACCGCGGCGGCGGCGGCGGCGGGTACGACATGTTCAAGGAGGGCCGCGTGCTGTGGACCTCCGCGGACGGCGTGCGCGACTACATCGCGCGCTACCTCCAGGCCCACCCGGGCCTCGCGCCGGACGCGGTGAACACCTGCAACTTCTCGCTCGCGCCGGACCTCTACGGCAGGTACTTCCAGGCCACGCTCGGCCCGGCGAAGTGCGCCGAGGTGCGGTAGCCCGCCTCGCTCTCGGGCCCCTGACGCTCATCGAGCGCCGGGGGCCCGCCGAAGGCGAGCTCACAGCCGGAGCCCGTCTCCAGCCTGCGCGGTGAGCCGTCTGTAACACCCTGGCGGCCCGTGGGTCCAACCTCCAACTCGAACACGGGAGGTTGCACATGAAGCGGTTCGCTCAGAAGGTCGCGGTCATCACCGGGGGCACCAGTGGAATCGGACTCGCCACCGCGCGGCTGCTCGCGGAGGAAGGGGCGAAGGTCGTTGTCTTCGCTCGCTCGGAGGCGGGCCTGGCGGAGACGGTGAAGGCGCTCGGTCCGAATGCCCATGCGGTGCGGGGGGATGTGACGCGCGGGGCGGACCTGGAGCGCCTGTTCCAGGAGACGCGCCAGCGCTTCGGCGGAATCGACATCCTGTTCGCGAACGCGGCGGTGGTGAAGCTGATGCCCCTGGCCGACACCACCGAGGCGCTGTTCGACGAGCTCGTCTCGGTGAACCTGAAGGGGACGTTCAATACGCTGCGGCAGGCCATCCCCCACCTGAATGACGGCGCGTCGGTGGTGGTGACGACGTCGTGGCTCAACCGCATCGGCTTCGAGGGTTCGAGTGTGCTGAGCATGACGAAGGCGGCGCTCCGTTCGCTCGTCCGCGTGGCCGCCGCCGAGCTCGCGCCGCGAGGCATTCGCGTCAACGCGGTGTGCCCCGGCGCCATCGAGACCCCGCTGTGGGGAAAGCTGGGACTCCCCGCCGAGCAGCTCGAGGCCGCGGGGGCGAGCATCACCGCGCAGATTCCGGTGAAGCGCTGGGGCCGCCCCGAGGAGATTGCCCGCGCCGTGCTGTTCCTCGCGGCGCCGGATTCGTCGTATGTCACGGGCACGGAACTCGCGGTCGACGGAGGCCTGCGCCAGGTATGACGCCGCGTGACGAGAATCCCTTCTCCCCCGGGTACGACACCGAGGGCGACCACGGCCTCGTGGCGCGCGCGGTCGACGGCAGCAAGGACGCGCTGCGCGAGCTCGTCGCCCGGCACCAGCCCTTCGTCTACAACCTGTCGCTGAAGATGTGCGGGCGGCGCGAGGACGCCGAGGACCTCACCCAGGAGGTCTTCGTGAAGGTCATCACCTCCCTGCGCACCTTCCGGGCGGAGAGTGCGTTCCGGACCTGGCTCTACCGGCTCACCGTCAATCACCTCCTCAAGAGCCGCCGGCGTGGGATGGAGGTGCTCGTCGACGACTTCGAGACCTACTTCGCCCGGATTGCAGCGGTTCCGGACGAGGCGATGACTCCACAGGAGCTGCGGGACGCCGCCGGTACCGTCGAGGAGCTACGCATTCGCTGCACGACGGGCATGTTGATGTGCCTGGACCGTGAGCAGCGAATCACCTACGTGCTCGGCGAGCTGTTCGGGGTGGACCATCAGCTCGGCGGGGAGCTTCTGGACATCTCTCCGGGGAACTTCCGCGTCCGGCTCTCCCGGGCGCGCAAGGACCTGTACAGCTGGATGAACCAGCGCTGCGGGCTCGTCAACGCGGCCAACCCGTGTCGGTGCGACAAGAAGACCCGAGCCTACGTGCGCAGCGGCGCGGTGGACCCGGAGCACCTCATGTTCAACACCGACTACGTCGACAAAATCGAGGCCCTCACGCGCAGCAGGTCGTCGGAGGTCATCGACACCGTCGAGCAGCTCCACCAGCGGGTCTTCCTGGAGCACCCACTCCAGGTCAGCCGCTCGAAGGTGGTCGACGAAATCCTCCACAACGACACCCTCCGCACGTTCTTCAGCATCTGAACCGCGTGTCGCGCGCGGTCGCTCGCATGCTCAGTCATGCGCTCGCTCCGCGCGCGAGACGCCCCCGCCGAGACGCCACCCCTTCGCGCGCTCCTGTTCGCGCCAGAGCGCCGCATACGTGCCGTCCTTCAGGATGAGCGCGTGGTGGTCTCCGGTCTCGACGACGCGGCCGCCGTCGAGGACCACGATCTGGTCGGCGCGCCGGATCGTGCGCAGCCGGTGCGCGATCACGACGACCGTCTTGTCCTTGACGAGCTCGTCGATGGCTCGCTGGAGCGCCGCTTCGGCGGATGCATCGACTGAAGCCGTCGCTTCGTCGAGCAGCACGACCGGCGCGTCCTTCAAGATGGCGCGGGCGATCGAGATCCGCTGCCTCTCGCCGCCCGAGAGCGTGCCGCCGCCCTCGCCGAGTCGCGTGTCGTAGCCGTTGGGCAAGGCCTCGATGAACGCGTGGGCCTGGGCGGCCCGGGCCGCTCGGACCACCTCGTCACGCGAGGCGTCGGGCCTGCCGATGCGAATGTTGTCGAGCACGCTGCCGGAGAAGAGGACGACGTCCTGGAAGACCATCGCGAGGTGGCGATGGAGCTCCTCGAACGGGATGTCGCGCACGTCGACGCCGCCGATGCGAATGGCTCCGCTCCCGCGCGGCACGTCCCAGAGCCGCGCGATGAGATGAACGAGGGTCGACTTCCCCGAGCCCGACCGACCGACGATGGCTGTCAGCCTCCGCGCTGGGAGGGTGAAGCTGACGTTCGACAGCGCGGCCTCCGCGCCGTCCTCGTAGGTGAAGGAGACATCCTCGATGGAGACGTCGAAGCTCCCGATGCTCGGAGGTGCTCCTCCAGGCTCCGCGAGAGGCTTCTCCGCGAGCAACGCATCGATTCGCTGGAGCGCCTTCTGTGCCGCGCGGAGGGTGAGCAGCGCGACGCCGAGCTCCGAGAGCTGCCGCGTCACGCCCGCCGAGACGACGAGAAACACGAGGAGCGTCGCGGCGTCGAGCGCTCCCCCGAGCATCAGGTAGCTGCCGACCAGGGCCACCGAGACGAAGCCCATCTCGACGACGAAGCCGTAGATCGAGAGGAGCGGCGCCGGCGCCACCTCCGCGCGGATGAGCGCATCGCGGAGCCTCTCGAGAGCTCCCGTCAGACGACGGTATCCGTCGCCATGGCGGCCGAAGGCGCGCAAGACGGCGATGCCTTGCACGTACTCGACGATGCGCGCGTTCGCATCGGCCGTCGCCTCGAAGACGCTCGACATGTGGCGAAGGAACACCGGCGTCGTCGCCGCGAGCGCACCGACGGCGAGCGGGAGCGTCACGATGACGGCAAGGCCGAGGCGCCAGTCGAGGAAGCAGAGGGCCGCGCCGACGATGAAGGGCTGGATGAAACCCGCGGCGAAGATTCCCAGGAGGTGGGACCAGATGTCTTCGACGAGCGCGATGTCCGTGGTGAGGATGCCCGCGAGCTCGCCCGAGCGCCGTGAGCCGAAGAAGCCCATCGGGAGGCGACGCAGGTGATCGGCGATGCGCAAGCGCGTCCTCCCCATGAGCGCGTGCGTCGCGATGAAGATGTTCGCCATCGCCGGTCGCGCGAACGCCATCCGGACGAACACGGTCGCGAGCGCGAGACCGGAGAGGAGCCAGACGCGTTCGAGCGTGAGCCGCCGCTCGAGCGCCTCACGGACAAAAGCGAGCACGAGCACGAACGGCGCGGCTGCCGCGAGCGCCTCGAAGACCGCGAATGCGAGGCCGCGCCCGAGGCGCGGATCCGAGCGGCCGGCAAGCCTGGTGCCGAGGGAGACGAGATCGCGAATCATGAAGCCACCTCCGGCACCGGCCCGGACACACGGGCGTCGAGGGACCAGTCGAGCGACGCGGTATGGCCCTCCCACATCGCGCGATAGAGCTCGCAGCGCTCCAGGAGCTCGCCATGCGTCCCCTGCCCTTCCACCCGTCCACTCCGCAGCACCACGATGCGGTCCGCGGTGGCGATGGTCGACAGCCGGTGGGCAATCACGAGGACCGTGCGGCCGCGACAGAGCTCGGCGAGCGCCTCCTGGATGAGTGCCTCGTTTTCGGCGTCGGCGAACGCGGTCGCCTCGTCCAGGATGAGGATCGGCGCGTCCTTCAAGAGCGCCCGTGCGATGGAGAGGCGCTGCTTCTCCCCTCCGGAGAGGCGCGCACCGCGCTCGCCGAGGAGCGTGTCGTACCCCTTTGGAAGTGCCCGGATGAACGCGTCGGCACGCGCGGCACGGCATGCACGGGCGAGCTCCTCTTCGGTCGCATCGGGCTTCGCGAGCAGGAGGTTCTCCCGGACCGTCCCGTGGAAGAGGAACACCTCCTGAAACACCACGGCGATGCGCGCGAGGAGCGCGTCGAGCGGAAGCTCGCGCACGTCCACGCCACCGATGGAGACGATGCCGCCGCCAGGCTCCCAGAGCCGGGGCACGAGACGGGCAATCGTCGTCTTGCCGGCCCCTGACGGACCGACCAGCGCCGTCACCGTTCCCGCTCGGGCCTCGAAGGTGACGCCCGCAAGCGCCTCCTGGCCACCGTCGTCGTAGCGGAAGCGCACGTCGTGAAACGCGATGCCGTTGTCGGCGGGCGTCCGCGCCTCACGGAACGGCCAGGCAAGGTCCGGCGCCCCCAGGATGGATGCGATCCGCGCGTTACCCTCCTCGGTCCGCTGCACGTTCCCCCAGGCGAACACCAGCCGCAGGAGCGAGGTGAGGAGCTGCGGTCCAAGAATCAGGAAGAGCACCAGATCCCCCAGCGAGAGCGAGCCGCGAAGGTGGAGCCAGCCCCCGACTGGCATGAGGACCACGAGGCTCGATCCGAGGAGCGCGCCGAAAACCCCGTAGCCACGACCGTTGGTCCGCATGAAGTCGACCATCCATGCGAGGCCGTCCTCGATCGAGCGAGACAGGTCGCCGAAGGTCTTCGCCGTCAGCCCGAATGTCTTGATGACGTGAATCCCTCGGAAGTACTCGAGCACGGAGTTGTTCGTGCGGTCCTGGAGCTCGAACCACTTCTTGTTCGCGGCGTCGACGTCGCGCATCGCGATGGCCATCGCGAGGAACGCGAACGGAGCCATGGCGATGCTCGCCAACGCCATTCGCCAATCGACGGCGACCAGTGCGAGCGCGGTGGCCAGCGGCACGGCGGCGGCCGCGGCGGCGTCGGGGAAGTGGTGTGCGAGAAACGATTCAATCTGGTTGACGTCGTCCATCATCGCCCGCTTGAGCTCGCCACTCGTCCGCGTCGCGAAGAACGAGAGAGGCACGTCGCCGAGCTTCCTTGGGATGCGAAGTCGCAGGTCGTGCATGACGCGGAAGGCCGCGACGTGCGCGACCATCGAGCTGATCGCCGCCGCGACGTACCTTGCCGCCACGGCGCCCACGGCCACGAAGGCGAGGTCGCGGACGTCACCGAGACGGGGTGGCTCCTCGTAGATCGCGGTCGCCATCTTCGCCACGCAGAAGAACGGGATGAGGCCGAGCGCCGTCGCGACGACGGAGCACGCCGCCGAAACCGACACGAGCGCACGCTGGGAGCGGAGGAGGACACCGAGACCTCGGAGGCCTCGCAGGTCTTCCGCGGGAGTCCTCGCGCTCTCGCTCGGCGAGAACTCAGCCACCTGGCCAGCCGACGTAGTGGTGTAGCGACTCACTGGACGACCTCCATGGGCAACACGTATCAAGGTCGCCCAAGCGTCTGGGTTAGGATGGGAAACCATGGACCAGCGGATGGAGCCGTTGAGCACGCCGGCACGGTTGGACGGCACGATGTTCGTTTCGGGGACGCGAGTGCTCTACGTGGGCCCCCTCGTTGCCTCGAAGCGCCACGCGCACCACGCGGCCCAGATCGTCATGGCGCCACAGGGGCTGGACATCGAAGACGGTGCCAACGGGCGCATTCACACCCGCGCGGCCGTCATTCCCCCTCGCATGCCCCACGGGCATGGTGCGTGTGCACATGGCGCGCTTCTGTTCCTCGACGGAGACGACGTGGCGAGCCGAAGGCTCTCTCGTGACGCCGAGCCTCGGTGCGAGACGTGGGGCCGCGACACGCTCGACGTGAGCGTCCCTCGTCATCCCACGCCGGAGCTGGCACGGGCGCTCATGGCCTCGATTCTCTCCGCCGTCGACCTGGAGCAGCCACCGGAGCCGCGACACCCGGCGGCACGTCGGATGTGCGGGTATCTCGATGGCTCCGACCCCGTGAACCTCGCGAGCCTCTCGCACGAGGCCGGGCTCTCACCGCGGCAGATGCGGCATGCCTTCGCACGTGACGTCGGGCTCCCGATGCGCGCGTATCTGCGGTGGAGGCGCCTGCGCCGCGCCATCGCCGAGGTGGAAGGCGGAGCAAGCCTGAGTGATGCCGCGGCCGCCGCCGGGTTCGCGGACAGCGCCCACCTGAGCCGCGTCTTCCGGGAGCAGTTCGGCATGACCCCGACACAGGGGCTGAGCTCGATCACGTGGCGGACGCTCGACTGACGAGGAACTCGGGGAGCCCGTCCCTCCGGCGCGGCAGGCCGACCTGATACATGACGGCGTCCACGTTTCCGCGATGATGGATCGTGTGGGTCACCACGTGGAGGATCATCGCGGCGGCGGTCATCGTCACGACCTTCCCGTCGGTGAAGCGCACATCGCGAGGCCGTTCGAGTTCCTCCGGCCCAAGCGACGCCGTGGTGTCCACGTACCAGCGGTCGATGAGCTCGGAGCCGTGATCGAGCTCCGCGAGCGTGGGAAGGACCGCGCTCTGTGTCGACGTGTAACCGTGCGAGACACCCTGGAGGTGGGCTTGGAAGATGCGGCTGACGACGTGGACGTGGTCGAGGACCCGCACGATCAAGTCAGCACCCTTCTGCGACTCGAAGGAGTCGACGTCGCGAAGTGCGGCGAAGAGCTGTCGGTTGGCCCACGCGGTATGCGTGACGAGCGTTTGGAGGGGCTGCAGGTGAGGGTTCATACGTCCGAGGATAGGAAGCCCTCGGACCACGCGCTTGAACGCAACGGCGGACTCGAGAAGCCGTTCGCCTGTCCCCGGATGGAGGCAGGCGAACGGGACTCATCCGCTAGTTGTGCGGGTGGTAGACATCCAAGACAGTCGACGTGCCATTGCGGCACTGGACGAGGAACTTGCCGTAGGTGTACCCGGAGCTACCCGAGGTCAGCAGCCCCGGTTGGACGAAGATCTGACCGGCGGCCAGCGCGGGGATGTTGACGGTGCCCCCGATGCGCGTACCGGGCCCGGTCACGAACCCCCCTTCCCTGCTGGAGCCGCTCGCGGACTGAACGGGGCAATCCGCTCCCCCTCCGGCGGGTCCCTGAGGGCCCACGGGGCCGGTGTCGCCCTTGTCGCCCTTGGGCCCCTGCGCGCCGGTGTCGCCCCTGAGCCCCTGCGCTCCCGTGTCACCCTGGGGACCCGCCGGGCCCTGGGGACCCGCCGGCCCCTGGGGCCCCGTCGCGCCCTGAGGACCCGTCGCGCCCGCGGGGCCCGCCGGGCCCTGGGGACCCGCGGGGCCCTGGGCGCCTTGATGCCCGACCGTCACGCCCAGGGCGGACTTGTCCTCCGGAGTGGTCCCGCGCGACACACTGACGAGGTAGGTCCCCGAGTTGTTGAGCAGGCCGAACGGAATGGAGAGCGTCAGCGTCGTATCCGTATGGGCCACCACCGAAACGGGCAGACCCGCGAAGACGGCGGAAGGTGCCGTCGTTCCGAAACCCTCACCGTAGACATAGAGCCGTCCGGTGGAGGCCTCCGGATACGCGGAGGTGATGAGCAGGGGCGCGGCGACGCTCACGCCCGGCGCCATCGCCAGAAACGCACCCGCGAACAGCGCACCCATACGGCCAGGAAGTCTCCTGCGCGATGCCATGGTTCTCTCTTTGGTAGCAAGACTCCACGTGCAATTACGTGGCACTTGCAGTGTATGCGGGAGAGGTTCCCCACGGCGAGATCTTCTCGTCGCACGTTCGAGCGTGCCTCCAGGGACCGCGGGGCCGCCCTGCCCTCACGGCCCGCGGTTCCTGGAGCGCCCGTCACGCGCTGGCGCGAGGCGCGGACCTCCGCCGCCGCATCGAAGCCCCCGCGAGCAGCGCCAGCAGGCTCCACAGGCCCGCCGAGCCGGAGGCGCCCGAGGCCCTGCAGGCACAGCCCTCGGACTCGGAGGCCTCGGGCAGGGGGGCCGCTTCCTCGCGGCGCGTCACGGTGACGTTGAACGTGCACTGGCTCTCGTTGCCCGCCGCGTCCGCCGCCGTCACCGTCACCTGCGTCGTCCCCACCGGGAAGGTGCTGCCCGAGGCGGCGCTGTAGCGCAGCGTGGGCTCGCTCACGGCGTCGGTGGCCGTCGCGGGCGGATAGGTCACCGCCGTGCCCGAGGCCTCCGTCGCTTCCGCGGTGACGGCGGCCGGACAGGTGACCGCCGGAGGCCGCCGGTCCTTCCACACGGGCAGCGGGAGCGCGTGCGGCTCGATGCCCGCCGTGGAGTCGAGGGCCGTGAACAGGAGCCGCTCTCCCAGCCGGACCATGTCACGAGGCACCGAGGAGGCCGCGCCCGGCGCGACGTCCGCGACGCGCTCGGTCATCTCCGGCGTGCCATCCGTGACCCAGACCTCCTCGCCCGACGTGCCGTCCGACGCCGCGAAGACGACGAGGCCCCGGTCCTCCAGCGACAACGGCCCCGGGGTGAGCTCGCGGAGGCTGCTGCCCGCCCCGGGGAGCACGTCCTTGATGAGCGCCGTCCCCGCCTCCGTCCCGTCCGTCTTCCACGGCTCGATGCCATGCTCCGGGGTGTAGGCCAGGAAGAAGACACCCTCGCCCAGCCGAGAGAAGCCCGCGCCGAAGCCGCTGCCCGCGCCGGGGACGATGTCCTTGAGCAGCACCGTCCCCTCCGGCGTGCCGTCGCTCTTCCACGGCTCGTAGCCATGCACGCCGTCGTCCGCCACGAGGTAGAGCGTGCCGCCCACCGGGTACAGCGCCATGGCGCCATCCTCGGCGCCCGGCCGGAGGTCCTCGAGAAGCACCGTGCCCGCCTCCGTCCCGTCCGTCTTCCACGGCTCGAGACCGTGAGTTCCGTCATCGGCCAGGAAGTAGAGCGTGGTGCCCACGACGGCGAAGTGCGTCCGCTCGTTCCAATCCCTCACGCCGTCGGCCTCGCCCGGGTGGAGGTCCTTCACCCGCACCGTGCCCGCCTCGGTGCCGTCCGTCTTCCACAGCTCCCGGCCGCTCTGGCCATCATTGGCGACGAAGTAGAGCGTGCTGCCCACCGCCCACAGGTCCGAGGGGTCCGAGCTCCCGAGCCCCGGGCGGATGTCCTTCACCCGCACGGTGCCCGCCTCGGTGCCGTCCGTCTTCCACAACTCGAGGCCGGGGTGGGCCGCGTCCTGGGCAGGGAAGTACACGGTGTCCCCCACCCTCTGGAGGAGGGTCGCGTAGGCATACGACGCCTCGAACTCCTTGAGCAGGACGGTGCCCGCCTCGGTGCCGTCGCTCTTCCACAATCTGTAGGTTTGATTCCGGCCGCTGCCCTGCCGCGACAGGATGAAGAGCGTCCCATCCTCGCGTCTCACGATGGCATCCGGGTCTCCGTTCTCGGCATCCAGGACGCCTGACATCAGGTCCTTCACCTTCGAGGTGCCGCCCGGGGTGCCATCCGTCTTCCACAGCCCGCGACCGCCGGTGTCATCCTCGGCGGCGAAGAAGGCGCTCCCGCCCACGGACGTCCATCGCGCCGCCCGGGAACTCACCGGCTGCTGCTGGGGGCCGACGAGCCGGTACGTTCCATCCGGGGTGCCGTCGCTCCGCCACAGCGCCTCGGGTTCCCAGCCGCTATCGGCGCGAAGGTAGTAGAAATGGAAGAAGTAATGGCCCTCGACGGCCCCGGGCGTGCTCACCCCGAAACCACCACCCGAGGTCGGATCGAGCTTGGGCATGACCCGCACCCGCCCGGTCC
>NZ_JABBJJ010000283.1 GCF_012933655.1 Pyxidicoccus fallax
GCTCGAGTCCGCTGGCGCTTCACGATCGAGGGCGCCCGCACCAAACTCGGGCGCGCGTACCCCCAGGCCCAGGCGGCCGTCGCCGCTGCCGCCTGAACCCCTCAGAATCTCTGTGCCGGGGTACTAGGGCCACTGCGGCCAGTGCACCATCATGCCGTTCTCCCCCGCGACCCACAGGTTCGCCGGGCTGGTGCCGGCGATGTCGTTGAAGCGGGCGCTGGTGCTTTCGTAGACGACCCGCCAGTCCTGGCCGTCGTAGCGGTAGATGCGGCCGTTGTAGGCGGTGGCGTAAGCGGAGGATGCGCCGAAGGCGATGACGGAGGTCAGGCTGTCGGCGTAATCGCTGGGGAAGGCCATCTTGCTCCAGGCCGTTCCATCCCACTTCAGCACGGTGTTCTCCGTGCCCACCGCGAACGCGAGCTTCTCGTTTACTACCCAGACTCCATTGAGGCGGGCAGGGCCCTGGTTGCTGGGGAGGGTTTCCCGCTGCCACTGGCCGTTGCTCGGGTTGAAGCGGTAGATGCGAGGGCTCTGCCCGATCGGAGCGCCACCCACCGCGAACAGCGCATTCCGACTGACGCCATGAACGTCATACAGAGAAGCAACCTGGGTCGTTCCGTAGGTGAGGGTGTTGGCGCCGTCCCAGATGAACGTCGAGCCTGCGCCGGACGAGTCGAAAGCAGGGGTCACGCCATGAATCTCGAGGTTGGCGCCGTTCCTGATGCCAACCAGTCCCCGAATTTCACGGTTCAGGTCGTGCGGTGTGGTGCAGTTCGTGCTCCCGAAATCCTGGAAGTCGAGTCGGCCCCCAAACGACCCCATGTAGCCGCGGCCATTGTTCGCGTCGACCCATATCGCGTACCGGTCGACGTTGGTGCCGCACCCCGTCGTCGTTAATTGGAACGAGGTGCCACCAGCGGGGAGCAGGGCGCGGACATCGATGCTACCGACGACTCCCACCGCACCAGAGGCTGGTGTCACGACGGAGCGCCAGTTGAAAGAGGCCGCACCCACGGTCTGCGATGCCCAGTGGGGATTGGAGCACACCGAAGTAGCCTCAACCAGGTTGTCGCAGTTGTTGTCCTCCTGGTCGCAGATCTCCGGCGCGCCCGGGTACGTGAACGGGTTCCCCTCCCTGCAGTCACCAGCCCGCGTGATGTATCCGGCACCAGGAGATACGCAGGACCGGGTCGCCGTGCCGCTGCCGTAGCCATCACCGTCCTCATCGAGCACCCAGTCCGACGGTTGCTGGGTGAGATTGCAGACGGCATTCCCGCTGACGGTGTCACACGCGTACTGGCCACCGCACTGTGACTCAGCATCCGTGCACGGCGTGCCGGGCGCGGGGATGCCCTCGTTCACGTTGCTGTCGCAGTTGTCGTCCACGTCGTTGCAACGCTCCATCGCGCCGGGACGCACGTTGGCGCTGCTGTCGTTACAGTCCGTCGGAGGACCCTCGATGTAGCCCGTCGGCACGCCATTACAGAAGACCGCCGCGGAGGCGTTCTTGTCACCGTGGCCATCCTGGTCCGCGTCCGGGTACGCGGTGATGCCATTGGGGATGGAGCAGACGACCTCCCCATTGTCACCACAGCGGCGTGTCCCCGAGCAGCTCTGCGCATTGGTGCAGCTCTGCTCCAGCGACAATTCCTCCAGGTCCGACCGGCCATCGCAGTTGTCGTCCTCGCTGTTGCAGCGCTCCGTGGCGCCCGGGTGGACCTCGGTATCACCGTCATCGCAGTCCGTACCGCCACTGCGAGTGGCCACATAGCCATCCCCGTCCCCATCCGTCGCGGCGAGCTGCAACGTCGCCTCGGTCACCTTGCCGGACGTGAGCGTGACTTGCTCCGAGTTGCGCACCACGGGCGTGCCGTCGCAGGCGCGCTCGAAGGCGCGGGCCTCCACCTCCACCGTATTGCCCCAGTCCTCCTGGGCGAGCACGCCCACCAGGAAGGAGCCGCTGGTGGGGACGCCCTGGCCCGCCACTTCCTTGGAGAGCTCCTTGCCGCTGTCAACGTCGCGGGCCATCACGAGCACACAGCCAGGCCGGAAGCCCTCGTAGGTCACGCTGAGCCGCACGGCGGCTTTACACGTGTCTCCAGCCACGAGGATGGCACTCGAATCCTGGACGACCGAGGCGCATCCGCCGAGCTCTTCACTGCTCGGGACGGTGCATGCATTGAGGAGCAACAGGAAGAGTGCCGCGGTCGCGCGAATCACGGGGACACCTCCGTGACAGGACGAGGCTCGGTGCCGGTGAACCAGGTGATGGCTGCGCCTGCCGCCGCCGTGAGGGCCGCGCCGAAGAGGACGTTCGCGATGAGTGCCTGACTCCGTGCATCTTCCAGGTGACCGCTCTGGGACTGCATGGAGGTGGCGCCCCGTGCGTCCTCGATGTTGCCCCGGGACTGGAGTCCGAAGTAGCCGCCCAGGCCGCCGGCCACGACGCCCGCGCCCAGCAACACCAACGGCAGGGGACGGAGGCGGCGGGAGCGTTCTTCGTGGAGCTGGGGCGGACTCAGGTCCACCGTGGGCGAGGAAGGCGTCGGGGGCGCCATCCGTCCCGGTTCCAGTGTGGACGGCTGGAGAGGCCGGTCGGTGGTGCCGGATGCAACCGACGGAGAAGAGGGGAGGGGCTGAGTGGGTTGCGCCCTGGCTCGTGCCTGTGCCGCGCGTTCGTTCCGCACCTCTTCGCGCACGGCCTCGAAGTCCCGCTCCACCTTGGGAGACACCTTCACCGGGAGCCGAGCCTCCAGGTCGAGGGACAGCGCTTCACGGAATGCTGTCAGGGAGCGTGGTCGCTGTCCAAGGTCCGCCAGCACGGCGCCTTCGTACAGCGCGGCCAGGGCCCGCTCGCCATCGGTCTTCGCCAGCGGCTTCGCCTGGGTCAGTGCCTTGAGGGACTGTTCGTACTCCAGTTCCTCATAGAGCCACACTGCTGTCTGCAATCGTGCCCGGAACCCGTCTTCCTGCCCCGGTACCTTCGTCGACGCAGCGCCCGCGGTCTGCGCGAGCATCGGCCCTGGCAGCAGCAGCGCCATGCCCAGGAACAGCGCGCGAGCGGGAGCCCCCCAGAAAGAAATGCTTTCCATGAAAGGTCACGCTACCACGCTCCTCCCGCCACTCCGCGCCGCTGTCCTTCACTTTCTCCCGCGTCTGACATTGCAACCGTCACCGCTTCTTCGCGCGCGGGGCCCGTCGTCGCGGTGCGCCATGCATGATCAGGATTCCCTCCGCCAGCGTGACGAGTCGGTTCCGCAGGGCCTCCGGGGCGAGCACCTCGAAGCCACCGCCGACCTCACAGAGCTGAGACACCGCGATGCTCTCCCGCTCGAAATCCACGGTGACGGTGCGGCTGCCATCGCTTGCCTTCGGAGCGCCTTCGATGCGCGCGCGGTCCGCCGGAGGGCGAATCATTTTCAGCGCCTCCGCCGCCTCCGCCGTGAGCCGCACGGTGACTTCATACGTGGCCCGCTTCTCCGCGAAGCGCTTGCACCACTCCCTCCAGAACGACGGCAGGTCGAAGCGCGCGGGGCGGAGGAATGATTCCTCCAACAGCTTCGCCCCCTCCACCCGCGAGCCCCGGTAGACGCGCGGCTCTTCACCGTTCCCCGCGACGAGGTACCAGCGGTCCGCCTTGATGACGAGCGCGTACGGGTCCACCACCTTCCGGCTTCGCTGGCCCTCGAAGTCCCGGTACGCCAGCACCACGCGCCGGTCCTGCCACACCGCGTCCCGCAGCACGGCCAGATGCGGCACGGGCTCGCGCTCCGCGAACCACGAGGACGCGTCCACGTGCAGCCGCTGCCGTGCGTATTCCAGCGTGGGCTGCTGTAGCGCGGGCAGCGCCGCCGCCAGCTTCACCAGCCCCGTTCGCAGCGGCGCCGACAACCCCAAATCTTCCAGGGCTCCCGGCGCTCCCACGGTCGCCAGCGCATGCAGCTCCGCGCGCGTCAGCCCGGTGAGCTGCGTGCGCCATCCCTCCATGAGCGCCACGCCCCCCGCCGCGCCTCGCGTCGCGTACACCGGCACTCCCGCGCCGGACAGCGCATCCAGGTCGCGATGAATGGTGCGCTCGGAAACCTGGAGCTCCCGGGCCAGCTCTCCCGCCGTCATCTTCGGGCGGGTTTGGAGCAGCAGCGTCAATCGGACGAGTCGGTCGGCACGCATGGGGGCAGTCGAGCGCGGACTGTACGCCGGCAATCATGACAGTGGGTGTCAGGATTCCATCGCCAGGATGCCTGGGAGACCCTCACCGAAGGAGCGCCATCCCATGAAGCCACTCGAAGGACGCATCGCCCTCGTCGCTGGTGCCACGCGCGGGGCCGGGCGGGGCATCGCCACCATGCTCGGCGAGGCGGGAGCCACCGTGTACTGCACGGGCCGCAGCGTGCGCGGCCGGCCCGCCTCCGGCGACAAGCGCCCGGAGACCATCGAGGAGACCGCCGAGTTCGTCACCGCGCGCGGCGGGCGCGGCATCGCGGTGCGGGTGGACCACTCCGTCGAGGAGGAGGTCTCCGCCCTGTGCGAGCGCATCCGCAGCGAGCAGGGCCGGCTCGACGTGCTGGTCAACGACATCTGGGGCGGGGACGCGCTCGCCGAGTTCGGCGCGCCGTTCTGGAAGCAGTCCGCCGCCAACGGCCAGCGCATGTACGAGCGCGCCGTCTTCACCCACCTCATCACCAGCCGCCACTTCGTGCCGCTCATGGTGGAGAAGAACCGCGGGCTCATCGTTGAAATCACGGACGGCAACACCTTCGGCTACCGCGGCAGCCTCTGGTACGACCTGGTGAAGATGTCCGTCATCCGCATCGCCTTCACCATGGCGAGGGATTTGCGCCGCACGCAGGTGACGGCGCTGGCGCTGACGCCGGGCTTCCTGCGCTCCGAGGAGATGCTGGAGAACTTCGGCGTGACGGAGGCGAACTGGCGCGACGGCGCGAAGAAGGACCCGCACTTCATCGCCTCGGAGTCCCCCGCGTACGTGGGACGCGCGGTGGCGGCGCTCGCGGCGGACCCGAACGTGGGCACGAAGGCCGGCCGGGTGTTCAGCTCCTGGGACCTCGCGCGCGAGTACGGCTTCACCGACCTGGATGGCTCCCAGCCCCACTGGGCCGATTACTTCGCCCGCGCCTTCGGCAAGCCGTGGCCCGCCGCTGGTGACGCCGCCTACGCCTCCTGGCGTAACGGCCCCGCCGACCTCGCTTGCCCGGATTGGCCCATTTATTAGTCAGGAAACCTACCTGGGCCTACATTCCAAAGCCCCGCCAACCGTCCACCCCGGGCGAGCGACCGGCCAGGGGCGCCGGGTGACGGTTGGGCCACGCGCCCGTGGACGCGGCGCGGCGGCGCCGATAGGGTGCGCGGCTTCATGGAACGCCCCTCGGTATCCGCCCTCGAGCTACAGGTGAAGGCCCGTCCTGTGCCTCGCCACGTGGGCATCATCATGGATGGCAATGGCCGCTGGGCGGAGTCCCGCGGCCTGCCTCGGCTGGAGGGCCATCGCGAGGGCAGCTCCAGCGTCCGCGAGGTGACGCGCACCGCGCGCCGCCTGGGCATCCAGGCCCTCACGCTCTACGCCTTCTCCTCGCAGAACTGGGCCCGCCCCGCCGAAGAGGTCGCCGGCCTCATGGAGCTGCTGCGCGACTACCTCGAGCGCGAGCGCCCCGAAATCCTCGACAACAGCATCCGCCTCAACGCCATCGGCGACATCGACCGGCTGCCCCGCTACGTGCGCGAGCCGCTCGACAAGCTGATCGCCGACTCCGCCCACAACACCGGCATGGTGCTGTCGCTGGCCCTGTCCTACGGCGGGCGCGAGGAAATCCTCCGCGCCGCCCAGCGCATGGCCGAGGCCATCTCCAAGGGCGAGCTCGTCCCCGGCCGCTTGGAGGAGAAGGACTTCGAGCAGTACCTGTGGACGAACGGGCTGCCCCCGCTGGACCTGGTGGTGCGCACCAGCGGCGAGCTGCGCGTGTCCAACTTCCTCCTCTGGCAGGTGGCGTACGCGGAGCTGTGCTTCACGGACGCCCTGTGGCCGGACTTCCGTACCGAGGAGTTCCTCCGCTGCGTGGCGCAGTTCCAGCAGCGTGAGCGGCGCTTCGGGCTGACCTCCGCCCAGGTGAAGCGGGAGGAACCTCCCCAGCGGGCCAAGGCGTGAACGACAAGAACAAGAACCTCGTCATCCGCATCGTCTCGGCAGTGACGCTGCTGCCCCTGGTGCTCCTGCTGCTCTTCCTGGGCGGCGTGTGGAGTGCCGGGCTGCTCGGGGTCGCCGCCGCCGCCTGTGTCGGCGAGTACTACCTCATCGTCCAGAAGCGGCTGACGGTGGCCGCCTGGGTGGGCATGGCCTTCGCCTTCGTGCTGCCCTTCCTGCCCCTGAGGGACGCGGCCCGCACCGGTGAGACGGCCTTCTGGCTCACCATCGTCTTCGCGTTCTTCGCGTGGATCTACCACCTGTTCAAGGGCCCCCTGGCCGAGGCGCCCACGCGCACCGCGCACCTGGTCAACGGCTTCCTGTACGGCTCGGTGGGCCTCACCGCGCTGTCCGCCCTGCGCCTGTTGCCGGACCATGGCCTGGCGTGGGTCATCTGCGCGCTGACCATCACCTGGGCCAACGACACCGCCGCCTACTTCTTCGGCCGCTTCCTGGGGAAGCACAAGCTGTACCCCGAGGTGAGCCCCAACAAGACGTGGGAAGGCTTCTTCGGGGGCATGCTGGGCTCGGTGGGCGGCATGTTCATCGCCAAGGCGGGCTTCTTCCCCGTCTTCACCGTGTGGGACTGTGTGCTGCTGGGCATCGCCGGCGGCATCCTCGGGCCCATTGGCGACCTGTGCGAGTCCATGCTCAAGCGGGCCTACGGGGTGAAGGACTCGGGCTTCCTCATCCCCGGGCACGGCGGCGTGCTGGACCGCATCGACGCGCTGTTGTTCAACGCCCCCCTGGTGTTCGTCTACGTGCAGTTCGTGCGCGGCCTCCTGCCGTAAGTCCGCGCCGTTCCGCCTGCCCGCCTGCTCGGCGGGCCCCGATGTGCGTTGTCCGTCCGGGCGCCCACGATTACTGTTGCGCCCATGCTCCAGAACGCCTTGTCCTTCATCGTCCTGCTGGGCGTGCTCGTCACGGTGCACGAGCTCGGCCACTTCCTCGTGGCCAAGGCCTGCGGGGTGAAGGTGCTGAAGTTCTCCATCGGCTTCGGTCCGAAGCTGATTGGCTTCACCAAGGGCGAGACGGAGTACCAGATTGCCCTGCTGCCCCTGGGCGGCTTCGTGAAGATGGCGGGGGATATGCCCCACGAGGAGCTCAGCCCCGAGGAGGCCAGCCGGGGCTTCCTCGCGCAGCCTCCCTGGAAGCGCGGCCTCATCGTCCTCGCCGGGCCCGCCTTCAACCTCATCTTCCCGGTCCTCATCTACTTCTTCGTCTTCCTCGGGCCGCACCAGGCCATCTCCACCCTGGTGGGCAGCGTCAGCCCGGGCATGCCCGCCGCCGCCGCCGGCATCCGCCCCGGTGACCGCGTCCTCTCCGTCGAGGGTGAGCCGGTGCGCACCTTCGACGACATGACCGAGGCCTTCGTGGGCCGCTTCGACCGGCCGATTCCCGTCGTGGTGGAGCGCGACGGGCAGCAGCTGACGTTCCAGGTGACGCCGGTGAAGACGGTGGACACGTCGCCCATCGAGACGGTGGAGCGCGGGAAGATTGGCGTGGAGGCGCTGTCGCGGCCCTCGCTGGTGGGTGTGCCCCCGGGCTCGCTCGCCGAGCAGTCCGGCCTGCGCACCTTCGACCGCGTCCTGGCCGTCAATGACGTCGCCGTGCAGGACGAGGCGCGGCTGTACCAGGCGCTGGCGAAGCACCCGGAGGGCACGCCCCTGAAGCTCACCGTGCGGCGGCTGGAGCCGGTGCAGGCGGGCGCCGTCACGGGCCGCGCGGCGAAGGTGCTGGACGTCACCGTGCCCAAGCAGGCCGGGGAGGGGCTGGCGGCGATTGGCGCGGAGCCCGCGGACCTGTACGTGGCCCTGGTGGCGTCGGGCAGCGCGGCGGAGAAGGCCGGCCTGAAGGCGGGGGACCGCATCGTCTCGCTCGACGGGAAGACGATGGAGTCCTTCTACCAGTTCACCACGCGGCTCAGCGCGATGAAGGAGCAGCCCTTCACGCTGACCTGGCGCGGCGCGGGCGGCGAGCGCACGGAGAAGCTGGCGCAGGCCCCGCTGGAGATGGTGGACGGCATGGGCAACCCCTCCAAGCCGGTGGTGCTGGGGGTGCGCAACTGGGACCCGCGGTACGCGGACCGGACGGCGGAGGACCAGGTGACGGTCCACTTCGGGCCGGGCGAGGCCTTCAAGGAGGCGGCGCTCATCGTCCCGAAAATCGTCGGGCAGATGGTGAAGGTCATCGGCGGGCTCATCACCCGCGACGTGCCGCTCTCCACCGTGGGCGGGCCCATCATGATGTACCAGATGGCCGCCAAGAGCGCCGAGCGGGGCCTGGATACCTTCCTCGAGCTGATGGCCATCATCTCCATCAACCTGGGCGTGATGAACCTCTTGCCCATCCCCGTGCTGGACGGCTTCCACCTGCTGTCCGCCGCGTGGGAGGGCATCCGCCGCCGCCCCATTCCCGTGCGGGTGCGCGAGGTGGCCAACATGGTCGGCCTGGCGCTGCTCATCATGCTGATGCTGCTGGCCGTCTCCAACGACGTCATGCGCTAGAGGTGCCATGCGAGGAAGTCTCGTTGCCTGCGTCGTGGGACTGAGCGTGCTCGCGGGCTGTGCCCAGCGGGCGGCGAAGCCCCAGCCTCCGGAAACCCCCGCCGCCACGCGCCAGGCGCCGAAGTCGCAGGGCTCGCCTCCCGTGACGCGGCGCGAGCAGATGCCGCGCGGCTACCTGGGCGAGGGGCTGGCGTCCTTCTACGGCCCGGGCCTGCACGGCCGGCCCACCGCCAGCGGCGAGCGCTTCAACCAGAACGCGCTCACCGCCGCGCACCGCAAGGAGCGCTTCGGCTCGTGCGTGCGCGTGGTGAACATGGAGAACGGCAAGCAGGTGGAGGTGCGGGTGAACGACCGCGGGCCCTTCGTGGAGGGCCGCATCATCGACCTGTCGCTGGCCGCCGCGAAGAAGCTGGACATGGTGGACAAGGGCGTGACGCGCGTGCGGCTGTACCGCTGCACCACGCCCGTGTCGGAGATTCCCCGGGCGTCCTGGGCCGCGCCGGTGTAGGGAGCGGCGCATGTTCCTCTCGCTGGACACCTCCACGCTGACGCTGTCGCTGGCCCTGGTGGAGCGCGCGCCGGACGGTGGCGTGCGCGCGCTGGAGCACGTGGTGGTGGGGCCGCCCCAGAAGCAGAGCGAGGTACTGCCCGGCATCATCGGCGAATTGCTGGCGCGGCACGGCGCGAAGCTGGCGGCGCTGGAGGGGCTGGTGGTGGGCCTGGGGCCGGGCTCCTTCACGGGGCTGCGCATCGGGCTGGCCACGGCGAAGTCGCTGGCGTACGCGGCGAACCTCAAGGTGGCGGGCGCCTCGTCGCTGGCGGCGGTGGCGCTGGAGGGGCCGGAGGACGTGCCGCTGTACTGCCTGGCGGTGGCGCGCAAGGACGACCTGTACCTGGGCGCGTACGTGCGGCGGGGCGGGACGGTGGAGGCGCTGGAGCCGGAGACGGCCATGTCCCCCCAGGAGGTGGCCGCGCGGATGGCGGCCGAGCCCCGCGCGCTGGCGCTGGGCCCCGCGCTGACGGACTACCGCGTGGCGCTGGAGTCGCACGGGGTGGCGCCAGAGCGGCTCTTGGCGGGGCCGACGTTTCCCTCGGCGGTGGCGCTGGCGCGGCTGGCGCGCTTCCCGGCGGAGTGGAGCCTGCAGACGCTCTTCGCGCTGGAGCCGCACTACGTGCGCGCCTCCGAGCCGGAGCGCAACCCCAAGTTCCCTCCGCTGCCCGGGCCGGCGCCCTCGGCGCGGTTGAAGGAAGACTGACGCCCGCGTCGCGCGGCGCTCGCGTCCGCGGGCGCGGGTAGGTAAAGGACGCGCCCATGAAAGACGACGTGACGATTGGCGTGGTGGGAGCCACCGGCGTGGTGGGCCGCGAGGTGCTGGCCGCGCTGTACGCCCAGGACGTGCCCGCCGAGCGCGTGCGCGCCTTCGGCTCCGAGCGCTCCAACGGCCTGGAGGTGGAGTACGGCGAGGACTCGCTGGAGGTGGAGCGGGCCACGCCGGACGCCTTCCGGGGCCTGGGCGTGGTGCTGCTGGCCACCCCGGCCGAGGCGTCGCGCACGCTGGCCCCGGCCGCGCAGGCGGCGGGCGCGTGGGTGGTGGACGTCAGCTCCGCCTTCCGGGGCGACGGCAACGTGCCGCTCGTACTGCCGGGCTTCAACGGCGAGGCGCTGGGCGCGGGCTTCACCTTCAAGGGCCGCGTGGTGTGCCTGCCGGGCGCCGTCACCTCCGCCGTGGTGCAGGTGGTGGAGCCCCTGCGCCGGGCCTTCGGCGTGGTGCGCGCGCAGGTGACGGCGATGATGGGCGTGTCCAGCGCGGGCGTGCGCGGGGTGGCGGAGCTGGAGAAGCAGACGGCGGACCTGCTGTCCGGGCGCGAGCCGGAGCCCCACGTCTTCCCCCACCGGGTGGGCTTCAACCTCGTGCCCCAGGTGGGCGGCTTCATGGTGAACTCCCCCTGGACGGAGGAGGAGGGCGGCTGGACGCTGGAGGCCGCCCGGCTGTTCTCCGCCCGGGGCGAGGTGCCCGTCATCGCCGGCACCGCCGTGCAGGTGCCCAGCTTCTACGGCCACGGCCTCACCCTCAACGTGCAGCTCAAGAAGCCGGGCCCGGTGGAGCAGGTGCGCGCCGCCCTCAAGACGTCCCAGGCACTCAAGGTGCTGGACGCCCCCGGCGAGCGCATCTACCCCATGCCCATGCTCGTGACTTCGGACCCGGCCGTCCATGTGGGCCGGGTGCGCGCCTTTCCCCAGGCCCCCGAGTGGGTGACGCTCTTCGCCGCCGTGGACAACGCCAGCCGGGGCGCCGCCCTCAACCTCGTCGAGGCGGGAATGCTCCTGGCGAAGCGGCCCGCCTGACAAATTGGCAAACGCCCCCGAAGCCGCCCTGCCTGTTTGGCGGGGCGGTGGGGCCTCCCAGAGGCGGAATAGGGCGTTTGCATGGGGGTTGTGGGTGGCCTCCCACTTGCTAGCGTGCGCGTATCCATGCGTTTCCTATCCGCTGGTCTCCTGCTCTTCGCGTCGACGGCCCTGGGACAGTCCCTGTCCGTGACCTTCTCGGGCACGAACATCCAGGCCGACAACAGAATCGTCGTCTCCCAGGCCGAGTGCGCGAATCCCCAAACCATCAACTGGCAGCTGTCGAACGCCAACCTGTGCGACACCGTCTACATCTGGCTGTCCAACGACACCTGCGCGGGCACGCCCGGAACGGATGACCTCCAGCTGGAGGAAATCCAGCGCACCCCCACCACGACGACGGGCTCCGAGAGCTTCCGCGTCTCGGAGATGCTGGCGCGCAACAACTCGAGCTGCGGCGCGACGGACGTGGAGCGGACCTTCCGGCTCTGCGCGACGACGCGCCTGTTCGACTCGACCATCACCACGAACTGCCGGACCGTGGCCGAGACCATCGGCACGCCGGCCGTCACCGTCACGTATGACGCCAAGCCGCCCGCGGCTCCCGAGGCGCCGTCCGTGTCGGGGCTGGACGGGGCGCTGAACGTGCGGGTGACGGCGCAGGGCGACGCGGAGTTCATCCGGGTGGAGGTGCGGGCGCTGGGGACGGACGCCGACGGCGGCACGGCCCCGGTGGGTGAGCCCATCACCACGAAGGAGCAGTCGACGGACAACACGTCGTTCCGCATGGAGGGCCTGCAGAACGACGTCGAGTACGCCGTGCAGGCCCGGGCGGTGGACCTGGCGGGCAACGAGAGCGGCCTGTCGGAGGCGGTGCGCGGGACGCCCATCGCGAGCAGCGGCTTCTTCGATGCCTACGTCGATGCCGGGGGCTCCGAGAAGGGCGGGTGTGCCGCGGCGGGTGGCAGCCTGGCGGGGAGCGTGGCGCTGGCCGTCCTGGGCCTGTGGCTGTCGAGGAGGAAGCAGTCATGAGTCGGGCAACGGCCCTGGGGTTCGCGGCGCTCCTGTCCGCGCTTCCCGCATGGGGACAGGACACGCCAGGGGTGGTGATGCAGCCGGAGGATCTGTCGCTGCAGTCGCCTCGCAGCGGCGCGGTGCAGTTCAAGCTGGGCGGCTACAAGCCCCTGGTCGACGACGAGGAGGGGCTCACCGGCTCGCCGTACAAGGACACCTTCGGCGACGAGTCGATGCTGCTGTTCGAGGCGGAGCTGCAGCGCTTCTTCTACCAGGGCGTGGGCACGGCGGGCGTGGGCCTGTCGGCCGGCTACGCGGAGAAGTACGCGCCCGCGCGGCTGGCCAGCGGCGCCGAGGCGGCGGAGCAGACGGCGCTGAAGGTGGTGCCCATCAACCTCAACCTCTTCTACAAGTTCGACTACGCGGCCTTCGAGTGGGGCATCCCCTTCGTGCCCTACGGCAAGATGGGCCTCATCTACACGCCGTGGTGGGTGAACAAGGGTGAGGAGCGCGAGTCGGTGCCGGGCCGCAAGGCCTCGGGCGCCGAGTGGGGCTGGAACGCCACGGGCGGCATCGCCTTCATGCTGGACGTGCTGGAGCCGCGCTTCGCGCGCGACTTCGACTCGGACCTCGGGGTGAACCACAGCTACCTCTTCGCCGAGTACACCTACGCGGATGTGAACAATTTCGGCGGCGGCGGGCTCGACCTGTCCAGCCGGCGCTGGATGTTCGGACTGGCGCTGGACTACTAAGCGGCTCATGCCGCTTCCTCCGCGCCCCCGGGCCCCGCTTGTCGCGCTGCTGCTGCTGCTGACGGTCGCCGTGGGCCCCGGGGGCTCCGGCTGCCGGCGGGCGGCGCGGCCGGACCTGGGGCAGGACCGCACGGTGGAGGCGGGCGTGCCGGTGGAGCTGGGCTCGCGCGAGGAGGGCGCGGCGGCCGTCACCTGGGAGCTGGGGGACGACACCGCGCCCCAGAAGGCCGCGAGGCTGTCCCACGCCTTCTCGCGGCCGGGCACGTACACCGTGCGGGCGCTGGACGAGGGCGAGGAGGTGGGCCGCGTCCAGCTCACCGTGGTGCCGCGGCCGGTGCTGCGCGCGGTGCCCGCCACGGCGCAGACGGTGCTGTGGGTGCCCCAACTCCGCGGCCACGTGGAGCCGCTGGTGGACTTCTACGAGCGGCTCATCGGCCCGGAGAACGCGCGGCGCACGCTGGAGGAAGCCCCGCTGGTGTCGCTGATGCTGCGCGGCGTGACGGGCGGCTCCACCGTGGTGGACCCGGAGGAGGGCTTCGGCTTCTTCCTCCTGCCCGAGTTCGACGGCGTGGTGGCGCTGCTGGGCGTGACGGAGCCGGCGGCGGCGATGGAGGCCGTGTCGAAGGAGCTGCGCGACGCCGGGCATCAGGTGCGGCCCCAGGCGGACGGCTCGGCGCGGGTGATGCCCTCGGAGGGTGGCTCGCCGATGTTGCTGTTCGAGGACCGGGGCTACCTCTACCTGGCCGTGCCGGAGAACCCGGAGGAGCCGGAGGAGGGCCAGGTGGCGCGGGCACAGCTCGCGGTGACGCCGGACGTGGAGGTGGCGCGCCGGGCGGTGAAGGCGCTCACGGGCCCCGGCCTGTCCGAGGACGCGCTGCTGGGCGAGCTGCGCGGGAAGGTGGCGGAGGGCAGCGTGTACCTGTACTCGGGGGCGCGGCCGGAGCCGATGGAGCAGGGCGAGGAGGAGGGCCCGGTGCGGGGCTTCTTCGCGTCGCTGGCCGCGCGGCCGGAGCGGCTGGACCTGGATGGCTTCCTCGCCTCGACGCGGCCGCTGCTGCAAGGCGGGAGCGCGCCGGCGTCCGCGCTGCTGGAGCAGGCGGCGCTGGGGCCCCTGGCGGCGGCGCAACTGTCCGTGCCGCCCGAGGAGCTGGCGAAGCTGGCCTTCGGCTCGCCGGGCTCGCCCCGCCGGGAGCGCACGCTGGAGCGGTGGCGCCAGCAGGGGCTGGACGCGGAGCCGCTCCTGAAGGCGCTGCGCGGCGACGTGGGGATGCTGGTGTACTTCGACGCGCCGGCCTTCTTCCGCAAGTTCATCCAGGACAAGCGGCCGGAGCCCCGGGGCACCGTGGTGGTGGAGGCGGGGCTGACGTCGTCCGAGCCCGTGCTGCGCCTCCTCGAGCGGCAGCTCCAGGACACCTCGCTGCGCTTCACGACGCAGAAGCTGCCGGACGGCGTGGTGTACCGGACGCGGCTGCGGGAGCAGCCGGTGGAGCTGCGCATCACCTCCCAGCGCGCCACGCTGCTGGCGGGCGAGGTGCTGGAGGGGCGGCCGCGCGGAGACGTGGGCGCGGCGCTGCGCCAGCGCTTCGGCGGCGAGGCGTTCGGCGCCGGGCACGTGTCGGTGATGGTGGATTTGGGGCAGCTGCGCGCGGACCTCTCGGCGCCGGAGAGCGTGCCGGGCGTGCCCCAGGGACAGCTGGCGGCGGCGCAGGCCTTCACCGGCGCGCTTCTGGATCAGCTCACGCCGCTGGACTCGGCCTTCCTGGACTTCTCGCAGGCGGAGGGCGGGGCCCGGCTCAAGGGGCGCGTGTCGCTGCGCAGCGAGCGGGAGGTGTCGCGGTGAGTGGTGCGAGCATCACGGTCCTCTTCTTCGCCGCGGCCCGGGAGCGCGCGGGTGGGGCGCGGCAGACGCTGGAGGTGCCCGAGGACGCCCGGGTGAGCGACGTGCTGCGGCTCTTGTCGGAGCGGCACCCGGCGCTGGCGCCGCTCCTGCCGCACCTGCGCGTGGCGGTGGACCAGGAGTTCGTGGGCCCGGAGGCGCCGGTGCGCGCGGGCGCGGAGGTGGCGCTGATTCCGCCGGTGGCGGGCGGCGCGCCGGGGCTGTTCCGCGTGGTGGACCGGCCGCTGCGCCTGGAGGAAGTGGTGGAGGCGGTGGGCGGCGAGGCGTACGGCGGGCTCGTCACCTTCAGCGGCTCCGTGCGCAACCAGACGAAGGGCCGGCGGGTGCTGCGGCTGGAGTACGAGGCCTACGCGCCCATGGCGGAGAAGAAGCTGGCGGAGATTGGCGCGGAGGTGGCGGCGCAGTGGCCGGGGACGCGGCTGGCCATCGTCCACCGCGTGGGCACGCTGACGCCCGGAGAGCTGGCCGTCGTCATCGCCGCGGCGGCGCCCCACCGGAAGGAGGCGTTCCGCGGCTGCGAGCACGCGATTGAGCGGCTCAAGCAGGACGTGCCCATCTGGAAGAAGGAGTTCTTCGAGGACGGCGAGGTCTGGGTGGGCCTGGGGCCCTGAGGCTTCAGCGGACGCGGAAGAAGCCGGGGACGTTGACGCCGGTGCCGGCGTCGGGCTTCTGCTGGGTGCGCTCTTCCTCGGTGAGGGGGCGCAGCGGCTTGTCCAGGCCCAGGGCCTTGCGGCGCTCGGCCTCCTTCTTGGCGGCGAGCTGCAGGGCGCGCGTGTTGGCCTCGGCCTGGCGCTCCGGCGTGGGGCCCGCGATGAGGAAGCCCACCGGCAGGCTGAGGAAGAGCGCGCTCACCACCAGCAGCCAGCCCATGTCCTTCCACTGGAGGGGGCCGACGCGCTCCTTCACCACGGAGCCCTGCACGACGAGGGACAGCTGCCCCTCGAAGAGGCGGAGCGTCGTGCCCTCGGCGAGGTCCACGGAGGTGCGGCCGTTGTCGCGGCGCTGCTCGGATTCGGGCACGGGGCCGTAGGCGTCTCCGCGCAGCTTGCGCTCGATGCGCGCGGCGGGAGGCAGGTGGATGCGCCAGCCGCGCTCGGTGCGCTCGGCGAAGAGGAAGGGCTCCTCCGGGAGCGTGAAGCCATAGAGGGGCAGGGGGGCCTTCTCGTCCGGCGCGGCGTGGACGGGGGCCTGCTCGGGGCCATAGCTCCACGCCTCGGAGAGGTTGGTGCCCCAGTACAGCTCGCAGTACAGCCCGCCACCCGTCTTGGTGCTCATCGCGCGCGGAAGCATAAGGTCCTTCACCCGTCTGGCGCCCGTCGAAGTGTTCCCGGACGTCCCGCAGGCGACGTCCGACGCCCGTCCGCCCCCTGGACAGCCGGGGCGGGGAGAAGGTTCCACGAGGGCACGACGGCACGGATGCGCCGCCAGAAGACCCGCGCGGGGGTTCTGGGCCGTCACGCGATGGGCAAGCCCGCCCCTCAAGGTGTCTCTTATACAAATCTCCGAGCCCACGAGACGTT
>NZ_JABBJJ010000284.1 GCF_012933655.1 Pyxidicoccus fallax
GGGCTCGTCGGCGCCGGGGGTGGCCTTGAGGAGGACCGTCGGGCCCGTGGAGCGGCCGGGGACGTGCGTCCGCTGGGCCTCGCTCAGTCGTTGGAAGACGCGGAAGCGGCGCTCGGCCTCGTCGAGGTCCAGGTCGGGCGCGCCCGCGGGCAGGCGGCGGAGCTGCTCCAGGAGCCACGCCAGCCGCTCGCGCTCACCGAGCTGGGTCAGCTCCGCCACGTCCAGCGGGAGCGAGCGCCAGGGCAGGTCCAGCAGCTCGCCGAAGGTGGCGAGCTGCCCGAGGACGTCCGGCGCCGGCGCGGCGCGCTCCCCGGGCGCGTGGGAGTCGAGCATCACCAGCAACGCCACCGTATCCCCCTCGGCCTGGAGGCGGCGGGCGAGCTCCTGGGCCACGAGTCCGCCGAAGGACCATCCCCCCAGCAGGTACGGGCCGCGGGGCTGCGCGGCGCGCAGTTGCGGAAGGTAGAGCGCGGCCAGGGCCTCGACGGAGGCGGGAGGCGGCGCTCCCCCGTCGAGCCCGGGCGCGCGGAAGGCGTGGACGGGCTGGTCCGCGGGGAGCAGCCGGGCCAGGTCCGCGTAGGCATCCACGCCTCCACCGCCCCCATGCACGAGGAACAGCGACGGGCGTCCCGGCTGTCCCTGCTTGAGCCGCACCAGGTGGGAGGCGGCCGCCGCCTCCTCGGGGCGCGCGTCGAGGACCGTGGCCAGGGCCGCCACCGTGGGGTGCTGGAACAGCGTGGCCAGGGACACGCGCCTGCCGAGGGCCTTCTGGAGGCGGGAGGTCAGACGCGCCGCGAGCAGCGAGTGACCGCCCAGCTCGAAGAAGTCGTCCTCGGCGCCCACGCGCTCCAGGCCCAGGGTCTCGGCCCACAGCGCCGCGAGCCGCTCCTCGGTGGGCGTGCGCGGGGCGACATACCCGGCGCGAGAGGGCGTCAGCTCCGGCGCGGGCAGGGCCTTGCGGTCCACCTTGCCATTGGGCGTGAGGGGCAGCGCGTCCAGGCGCACCAGGGCGGAGGGCACCATGTACTCGGGCAGCCGCTGCTGGAGGAAGGCGCGCAGGGTGGCCATGTCGAGCGACTCGGGGGCGACGACATAGCCGACGAGGCGCTTGTCACCGGGGCGGTCCTCGCGCAGGACGGCGACAGCGCCCTGGACCTCGGGGTGGCTGTCCAGGGCGGCCTGGACCTCGCCCAGCTCGATGCGGAAGCCGCGCAGCTTCACCTGCGAGTCGACCCGGCCGATGAAGTCGAGCGTGCCGTCGTCCAGCCAGCGCACGAGGTCTCCGGAGCGGTAGAGGCGCGCTCCGGGGATGCCGCTGAAGGCGTCGGGGATGAAGCGCTCGGCGGTGAGCGCGGGCTGGCCGATGTAGCCGCGCGCCAGGCCGTCGCCGCCGATGAACAGCTCGCCCGGAACCCCCGCGGGCACGGGCTGGCCGTGCGCATCGAGGACGTAGAGCCGCGTGCCGCCGATGGGACGGCCGATGGGCACGGAGGCGTCCAGCGAGGCCGGGTCCGTCATGCGGTGGCAGGCGGCGAACACCGTCGTCTCGGTGGGCCCGTAGCCGTTGGTGACGGGGATGCGCAGCTCCTCCAGCACGCGGCGCACGTGCGAGGCCGGCACCACGTCGCCGCCCGCGAGGACCTGCTTCACGGGGCGGAGCCCTTCGAGGTGGCCCTCCACCATCTGGGTGAAGAGGCCGGCGGTGAGCCAGAGGGTGGTGACGCGGGCATCGCGCAGCACCTGTCCCAGCTCCTCCAGGGAGGGCGGCTGGGGCGGCATGACGACGAGACGGGCGCCGTGCAGCAGCGCGCCCCAGACCTCGAGCGTGGAGGCGTCGAAGGCGATGGGAGCGAGCTGGAGCAGCGTCTCGTCGGGGCCGAGGTGGGCGTAGTCGATGCCGAAGAGGGTGCGCAGGACGTTGCGGTGGGTGGTGCCCACGCCCTTGGGCCTGCCGGTGGAGCCGGAGGTGAAGTCGACGTAGGCCAGCGAGTCGGGCAGGGCGGTGGAAGGAGGCGCGTGCGCCGGCCCGGAGTCGAGCGAGGCATCCTCCAGCACCAGGGTGGTCAGCCCCGCGGGCCGCTTCTCCAGCAGGGCGCGGGTGGTGATGAGCACGCGCGGGGCGGTGTCCTCCACCATGCCGTCCAGCCGCTCGCGGGGGTAGCTGGGGTCGAGCGGGACGTAGGCGCCGCCGGCCTTGAGGATGGCGACGAGGGAGACAATCAGCTCCAGTGAGCGCTCGACGGCCAGGGCCACGCATGTATCGGCGCCCACGCCGAGACGGCGCAGGTGCCACGCGAGCCGGTTGGCGCGCTCGTCGAGCTGGCGGTAGGTGAGCTTCGCGTCGCCGAACTCGACGGCAATGTGGTCCGGGAAGCGCTCCACCACCTGGGCGAAGACGCCGGGCAGGGTGGCCTCGCGCGGGAAGTCGGACGCCCGGGCGCTCCACTCCCCCAGCACCTGGCGCTGTTCCGCCGCGTTCATCAGCGGCAGCGCGGAGAGCTTCTGGCGCGGACTGACGGCGATGGCACCCAGCAGGGTCCGCAGGTGCTCGACGAGGCGCGCCGCGGTGGAGGCGTTGAACAGGTCGGTGTTGTACTCCAGCGTGCCCGCCAGCCCGTGGGCCGTGGCCGTCATGGCCAGGGTCAGCTCGAACTTGGCGGTGCCGATGGCGGCGTCCATCGCGGAGAGCTTCAGGCCGGACAGGCGCAGCTCCGAGTCGGGCACGTTCTGCAGGGCGAACATCACCTGGAAGAACGGTGAGCGGCTCAGGTCCCGCCGGGGCTGGAGGACCTCCACCAGCTTCTCGAACGGCACCTCCTGGTGGGCGTAGGCGCCCAGCGTCGTCTCGCGCACGCGCTCCAGGAGCGACACGAACGTGTCCTCTCCGGAGAGGCGCGAGCGCAGGGCGAGCGTGTTGACGAAGAAGCCGATGAGCCCTTCCGTCTCCGCCCGGTTGCGGCCCGCGATGGGCGAGCCCACGACGATGTCCTCCTGCCCGGAGTAGCGGTGCAGCAGCGTCTGCCAGGCGGCGAGCAGCACCATGAAGAGGGTGGCGTGGTGCTCGTGGGCGAGCGCCTCGAGCTGCTCGGAGAGCTCCCGGGGGAAGGTGAAGGAATGCGCCGCCCCGTTGAAGGTCTGCACGGGAGGCCGCGGCCGGTCGGTGGGCAGCTCCAGGGCATGGGGTGCCCCGGAGAGCTGCTGCTTCCAGTAGCCGAGCCACTCCTCGAGCACCTCGCCGCGCAGCCAGTCCCGCTGCCACACCGCGTAGTCGGCGTACTGGACGGGAAGCGGCGCGAGGCGGGGGGCCTCACCGGAGAGGGCCGCCTCGTACAGCGCGGCCAGCTCGCGGACGAGCACGCTCATGGACCAGCCGTCCGAGACGATGTGGTGCATCGTCAGCAGGAGCACGTGCTCGGTCTCCTCCAGGCGCAGCAGCGTGGCGCGCAGCAGCGGGCCCCGAACGAGGTCGAACGGCTCCGCCGCCTCGGTGGTGGCGAGGCGGCGCGCTCCCGCCTCGCGCTGCTCGACGGGCAGGGTGCTCAGGTCCACCTGGGGTAGCGGGGAGGCGGAGGCCTCGTGGATGCGCTGCACGGCCTCGCCGTCCTGGGTGGCGAAGGTGGTGCGCAGCGACTCGTGGCGGGCGACGAGGGCCTGGAGGGCACGCTCCAGCGCGGTGACGTCCAGCGTGCCGGACAGGCGCACGGCGGCGGGCAGGTTGTAGGCGGCGCTGCCGGGCTCGAGCTGGTCGATGAACCACAGTCGCTGCTGGGCGAAGGACAGCGGCAGCGGGCCGGTGCGAGGCGCCGGGAGCAGCGGAGGCGCCTCGTGGCGAGGGGCGCCAGCGCCCTGGAGGGCGGAGATGCGCTGGGCGAGGCCGGAGAGGGTGGGGCTCTCGAAGACGGCGCGCAGGGGCAGCTCGACGCTGAACGCGGTGCGAACGCGGGAGACGAGCTGGGTGGCCAGCAGCGAGTGGCCACCCAGGGTGAAGAAGCTGTCATCCGCGCCCACGCGCTCCACGCGCAGCAGGTCGCTCCAGAGGGAGGCCAACTGCTGCTGCACGGGCGTGGAGGGCGCGACGAAGGACTCACCACTGCCCGCGTCGGGGAGTGGCAGGGCCTTGCGGTCGAGCTTGCCGTTGGGCGTGAGGGGGAGGGCCTCCAGGAAGACGAAGGTGGAGGGCACCATGTACTCGGGAAGCTGCTTCTGGAGGCGGACGCGCAGCGTGCCAGCGTTCAGCGAGCCTTCATCGGCGGGCACGACATAGCCGACGAGGCGCTGGTTGCCGGGGACGTCCTCGCGCACCAGCACGGTGGCGTCGTGCACACCGGGCTGTTGCTTGAGCGCGGCCTCGATTTCACCCAGCTCGATGCGCTGGCCACGCAGCTTCACCTGGAAGTCGATGCGGCCCAGGTATTCCAGCGTGCCATCCGCCTTCCAGCGCACCTTGTCGCCGGTGCGGTAGAGGCGCGCTCCGGCCTCGCCGCTGAGCGCATCCGGCACGAAGCGCTCGGCGGTGAGGTGGGGCCGGTTGAGGTAGCCGTGCGCGAGTCCCACGCCGCCCAGGTACAGCTCACCGGGGACGCCGGTGGGCACCGGCCGCATCCCCGCATCGAGCACGTACGCGCGCGTGTTGGCCACGGGCCGGCCAATGGAGGTCGCGGGGCCGGCCAGCACGTCCTGCACCCACCACCAGGTGGCGTCGATGGTGGTCTCGGTGGGGCCATAGTTGTTGCTCAGGCGGACATGGGGCATCGCCTCGCGCACGCGTGGCGGCAGGTCCGCGGGCAGCGCCTCTCCGCCCGAGATGAGCCAGCGCAGGCTCTGGACGGTGCGCAGGGCGGGCTCGTCCAGCAGCACGCGCAGGAGCGAGGGGACCACCTGGAGCACGGTGATGCGGTGACGCAGCAGGCACGTGAGCAGCAGGGCCGGGTTCCGCTGGGCGTCGGCCGGAGCCAGCACGACGGCGGCACCGGACAGGAGCGCGGCGAAGAACTCCGCGACGGAGACGTCGAAGCTCAGCGGGGTGAGCTGGAGGGTCCGCTCCCCTGAACCCAGGGCGTAGGTGGTGCGCATCCACTCCGAGTGGTTGGCCAGGGCGCGGTGGGAGATGACGGTGCCCTTGGGCTGGCCGGTGCTGCCCGAGGTGTAGATGACATACGCGGCGCTCTCGGGAGGCACGGAGACGCCCGGTCCGCTCGGGATGTGGCCGGTCTCCCAGCCGGAGTCGAGGCACACGACAGCGGGGCCCTCGGGAAGCAGGCCGCGCAGGTGCTGCTGGGTGAGGAGGATGGGAGCCGCGGTGTCCTGGAGCATGAAGGCCAGCCGCTCGCGCGGGTAGGCGGGGTCGAGCGGGACGTAGGCGCCGCCCGCCTTGAGGATGGCCAGCAACGCCACCGGCAGCTCCAGCGAGCGCTCCATGCACAGGGCGACGAGGGTGCCGGGACGCACACCGAGCTGACGCAGGTGCGAGGCCAGCAGGCCGGAGCGGGTCTCCAGCTCCGCGTAGGTGAGCGAGCCCGAATCGGAGACGGCGGCGAGGGCCTCCGGTGTGCGCGAGGCCTGGGCCGAGAAGAGGTCGTGCACGGAGGCGTCCGCCGGGAAGGGGGCCACCGTGGCGTTCCACTCGCCGAGGAGGCGGCGCTGCTCGGCCTCGTCCATCAGCGGCAGCGAGGCCAGCGGCTGCTCGGGGTGGGCCAGCGCGGCACGCAGCAGGGTGAGCAGGTGCTCCACCATCCGCGTCGCGGTGGCCGCATCGAAGAGCGCGGTGGAGTACTGGAGCACGCCCGCGAAGCCCTCTGGCGTCTGGGCCAGGCCGAGGTCCAGGTCGAACTTGGCGGGCGAGTCCTCCGGCGCGAGGGAACGGAGGCTCAGGCCCCGCATCTCCAGCGCGCCCCTGGGCGTGTTCTGCAGGGCGAACATGACCTGGAACAACGGGGAGTAGCTGAGGCTGCGCTCGGGCTTCAGCTCCTCGACGAGCTTCTCGAAGGGCACCTCCTGGTGTTCGTACGCGCCGAGGGTGGTCTCCCGCACCTGCTGGAGCAGCGAGAGGAAGGAAGCCCGAGGCGTGACGCGCGCGCGCAGGACCAGCGTGTTGACGAAGAAGCCGATGAGGCCTTCCGTCTCCGCGCGGGTGCGGCCGGCGATGGGCGAGCCGACGACGATGTCATCCTGGCCGGAGTAGCGGTGCAGCAGGGCCTGGAAGGCGGTCAGCAGCAGCATGAACGGCGTCACGCCGTGGCGCTGACACATGGCCAGCACGGCCTCGGAGAGGTCGTGGGAGAGGACGACGGGGACGTTCGCGCCCCGGAAGGTCTGGGTGGCGGGACGGGGCCTGTCGGTGGGCAGCTCCAGCAGCGGTGGAGCCCCGGAGAGCTGCCGCTTCCAGTAGCCGAGCTGGGCGTCGAGCACCTCGCCGCGCAGCCAGCCACGCTGCCACGCCGCATAGTCGGCGTACTGCACCGGCAGCGCCGGCAGGGAGGCCGGAGTGCCGGAGACCTCCGCCTGGTAGAAGGCGGCCAGCTCGTGCACCAGCACTCCGGTGGACCAGCCATCGGAGATGATGTGGTGCATCGTCAGCAGGAGCACGTGCTCGGTCTCTTCGAGCCGCAGCAGCGTGGTGCGCAGCAGCGGGCCCCGGACGAGGTCGAATGGGCGCCGTGAGTCTTCGCTGAAGGTGCGCCGGGCCTCGGCCTCGCGCTGCTCCGGAGGCAGGGTGCTCAGGTCCACCTGGGGCAGCGGGGAGGACGCGGGCTCATGGATGCGCTGCACGGCTTCGCCGTCCTGGGTGGCGAAGGTGGTGCGCAGCGACTCGTGACGCGCGATGAGGGCCTGGAGGGCACGCTCCAGCGCGGAGACATCCAGCGTGCCGGACAGGCGCACGGCGGCGGGCAGGTTGTAGGCGACGCTGCCAGGGTCGAGCTGGTCGATGAACCACAGCCGCTGCTGGGCGAAGGACAGCGGCAGCGGGCCGGTGCGAGGCGCCGGGAGCAGCGGAGGCGCCTGGTGTCCTGCCGCGCCGCCACCCTGGAGGGCGGAGATGCGCTGGGAGAGACCGGAGAGGGTGGGGCTCTCGAAGACAGCACGCAGGGGCAGCTCGACGCCGAACGCCGTGCGAACGCGGGAGACGAGCTGGGTGGCCAGCAGCGAGTGGCCGCCGAGGGAGAAGAAGCTGTCGTGGATGCCCACGCGCTCCGCGTGCAGCAGGTCGCTCCAGAGGGAGGCCAGCTGCCGCTGCACGGGCGTGGAGGGCGCGACGAAGGAGTCGCCGCCCGCCTCGGGAGGAGGAAGGGCCTTGCGGTCGAGCTTGCCGTTGGGCGTGAGGGGGAGGGCCTCCAGGAAGACGAAGGTGGAGGGCACCATGTACTCCGGCAGGTGCCGCAAGAGGCCGGAGCGCAGCGCCTCGGTCTCCCGCGAGCCTTCCGCCACGGGCACGACGTAGCCGACGAGGCGCTGGTTACCGGGGACGTCCTCGCGCACCAGCACGGTGGCGTCGCGCACACCGGGCTGCTGCTTGAGCGCGGCCTCGATTTCGCCCAGCTCGATGCGCTGACCGCGCAGCTTCACCTGGAAGTCGATGCGGCCCAGGTATTCCAGCGTGCCATCGTCCAGCCAGCGGACCTTGTCGCCAGTGCGGTAGAGGCGCGCTCCGGCCTCTCCACTGAGGGCATCCGGTACGAAGCGCTCGGCGGTGAGGTGGGGCCGGTTGAGGTAGCCGTGCGCGAGCTGCACGCCACCCAGGTACAGCTCTCCCGGCACGCCGGTGGGCACCGGCTGCATGCGCGCATCCAGCACGTACGCACGCGTGTTGGCGACGGGCCGGCCGATGGGGACGGTGAGTCCGGACTCCGGGCCCGAGGCTTCGGCGAAGGTGGAGTCGATGGTGACTTCGGTGGGGCCGTAGAGATTGACGAGCCGGACCTCGGGCAGCACGGCGCGCAGGCGCGGGCCCAGCTCGGAGGCCAGGGCCTCACCGCCGCAGAACAGCCAACGCAGGTGCGTGGCGCGGCGCAGGTAGCCCTCTTCCAGCATGAAGCGGAGCATGGAGGGGACGACCTGGAGGACGGTGACACGCTGGCGCACCACGCAGGCCAGCAGCGCGGCCGGGTCGCGGTGGGCCTCGGGCGGAGCCAGGACGAGCGGCGCCCCGACGAGCAACGGAGCCCAGCACTCCCAGACGGAGGCATCGAAGCTCAGCGGCGTCTTGAGCAGCACCCTGTCGGAGGAGGAGAGGCTGAAGGTGGAGACGAGCCAGGCCATGTGGTTGGCCAGGGCGCGATGGGAGATGACGGTGCCCTTGGGCTGACCGGTGCTGCCCGAGGTGTAGATGACGTACGCGGCGCTGTGCGGCGAGACCTGGACGCTCGGACCGCTCGCTTCCGCACCGCCCATCACGTTTCCGCCTGCATCCAGGCACACGACGATGGGGCCGTCAGGGAGCAGGCCACGCAGGTGCTGCTGGGTGAGGAGGACGGGAGCGGCCGTGTCCTGGAGCATGAAGGCCAGCCGCTCACGCGGGTAGGCGGGGTCCAACGGGACGTAGGCGCCGCCCGCCTTGAGGATGGCCAGCAGCGCCACCGGCAGCTCCAGCGAGCGCTCCATGCACAGGGCGACGAGGGTGCCGGGACGCACGCCGAGCTGACGCAGATGCGAGGCGAGCAGGTCGGAGCGTGCCTCCAACTGCGCATAGGTCAGCGAGCCGGAGTCGGAGACGGCGGCGACGGCGTCCGGCGTGCGCGCGGCCTGGGCGGAGATGCGCTCGTGGACGCAGCCGCCTTCCGAGAACGTCACGGCGGTGTCGTTCCACTCGACGAGGAGGCGGTGCTGCTCGGCCTCGTCCATCAACGGCAGCGAGGCAACGGGCAGCTCCGGTCGGGCCACGGCCGAGCGCAGCAGGGTGCGTAGGTGCTCCACCATGCGCGCCACGGTGGGCGCATCGAACAGGTCGGTGGCGTACTGGAGCACGCCCATGAAGCCGTCCGGCGTCTCCGCCAGGGTGAGGTTCAGGTCGAACTTGGCGGGAACGTCCTCCGGTTCGACGGAGCGCACGCGCAGGCCCGGCAGCTCCAGCGTGCCCGTGGGCGTGTTCTGCAGGGTGAACATCACCTGGAACAACGGGGTGTAGCTGAGGCTGCGCTCGGGCTTCAGCTCCTCGACGAGCTTCTCGAAGGGCACTTCCTGGCGTTCGTAAGCGCCGAGGGTGGTCTCCCGCACCTGCTGGAGCAGCGAGAGGAAGGAAGCCCGAGGCGCGATGCGCGCGCGCAGGACGAGCGTGTTGACGAAGAAGCCGATGAGGCCTTCCGTCTCCGCACGGGTGCGGCCGGCGATGGGCGAGCCGACGACGATGTCATCCTGGCCGGAGTAGCGGTGCAGCAGGGCCTGGAAGCCGGCCAGCAGCAGCATGAACGGCGTCACGCCATGTTTCTGGCTGGCGGCCAGCAGCTCATCGGAGAGCTGGCGGGAGAGGACGACGGGGACGTTCGCGCCCCGGAAGTTCTGGGTGGCGGGACGGGGCCTGTCGGTGGGCAGCTCCAGCAGTGAGGGCGCGCCAGCGAGCTGCCGCTTCCAGTAGCCGAGCTGGGTGTCGAGCACCTCGCCGCGCAACCAGTCGCGCTGCCACGCGGCGTAGCCGGCGTACTGCACCGGCAGCGCCGGCAGGGACGCCGGAGTGCCGGAGACCTCCGCCTGGTAGAACGCGCCGAGTTCGCGCACCAGCACCCCGGTGGACCAGCCGTCCGAGATGATGTGGTGCATCGTCAGCAGGAGCACGTGCTCGGTCTCTTCGAGCCGCAGCAGCGTGGTGCGCAGCAGCGGCCCTCGGGCGAGGTCGAACGGGCGCCGCGCATCCTCGCTGAAGGTGCGCCGGGCCTCGGCCTCGCGCTGCTCCGGAGGCAGGGTGCTCAGGTCCACCCGGGGCAGCGGGGAGGCAGAGGCCTCGTGGATGCGCTGCACGGCCTCGCCGTCCTGGGTGGCGAAGGTGGTGCGCAGCGACTCGTGGCGGGCGACGAGGGCCTGGAGGGCACGCTCCAGCGCGGAGACGTCCAGCGTGCCGGACAGGCGCACTGCGGCGGGCAGGTTGTAGGCGACGCTGCCAGGGTCAAGCTGGTCGATGAACCACAGCCGCTGCTGGGCGAAGGACAGGGGCAGCGCCTGGCTGCGAGGTGTCGACTGGAGAAGCGGAGCCGGGTGCCCTGCCGCGCCGCCACCCTGGAGGGCGGAGATGCGCTGGGAGAGGCCGGAGAGGGTGGGGCTCTCGAAGACGGCGCGCAGGGGCAGCTCGACACCGAAGGTGGCGCGGATGCGGGAGACGAGCTGGGTGGCCAGCAGCGAGTGGCCACCGAGGGCGAAGAAGCTGTCATCGACGCCCACGCGCTCCACGCGCAGCAGCGCGGCCATGATGTTGGCGAGCTGCTGCTCGGTGGGCAGCCGCGGCGCCTGGAAGCCTCCGGAAGGGTTGCTCGCGTCGGGCGGAGGAAGGGCCTTGCGGTCGAGCTTGCCGTTGGGCGTGAGGGGCAGGACCTCCAGGAAGACGAAGGCGGAGGGCACCATGTACTCCGGCAGGTGCCGCAGGAGTCCCGAGCGCAGGGCCGCTGGATCGAGCGGGTGACCCGAGGTGGGCACCACGTAGCCGACGAGGCGCTGGTTGCCGGGGACGTCCTCGCGCACCAGCACGGTGGCATCGCGCACGCCGGGCTGCTGCTTCAGGGCTGCTTCGATTTCACCCAGCTCGATGCGCTGACCGCGCAGCTTCACCTGGAAGTCGATGCGGCCCAGGTACTCGAGCGTGCCGTCGGACTTCCAGCGCACCTTGTCACCGGTGCGGTAGAGGCGGGCGCCGGCCTCGCCGCTGAGCGCATCCGGCACGAAGCGCTCGGCGGTGAGGTGAGGCCGCTGCAGGTAGCCGTGCGCGAGCTGCACGCCGCCCAGGTACAGCTCTCCCGGCACGCCGGTGGGCACCGGCTGCATGCGCGCGTCGAGCACATAGGCGCGGGTATTGGCCACGGGCTTACCGATGGGAACGGTGAGTCCGGACTCTTCACCCGAGGCCTCGGCGAAGGTGGAGTCGATGGTGACTTCGGTGGGGCCGTAGAGGTTGACGAGCCGGACTCCGGGCAGCACGGCGCGCAGGCGCGGGCCCAGCTCGGAGGCCAGGGCCTCGCCGCCGCAGAACAGCCAGCGCAGGTGCGTGGCACCACGGAGGCCCTCCTCTTCCAGCATGAAGCGGAGCATGGAGGGCACGACCTGGAGGACGGAGACACGCTGGCGCACCACGCAGGCCACCAACGCGGCCGGGTCGCGGTGGGCCTCGGGCGGCGCGAGCACGAGCGGCGCGCCGACCAGCAGCGACGCCCAGCACTCCCAGACGGAGGCGTCGAAGCTCAGCGGCGTCTTGAGCAGCACCCGGTCCGAAGACGAGAGGCCAAAGGTGGAGACGAGCCAGGCCATGTGGTTGGCCAGGGCGCGATGGGAGATGACGGTGCCCTTGGGCTGGCCGGTGCTGCCCGAGGTGTAGATGACGTACGCGGCACTCTCGGGAGGCACGGGGACGTCCGGTCCATTCGGGCCGCTGCCATGCTCCCAGTCGGAGTCGAGGCACACGACCTTGGGGCCATCGGGGAGGAGGCCGCGCAGGTGCTGCTGGGTGAGGAGCACCGGAGCCGCGGTGTCCTGGAGCATGAAAGCCAGGCGCTCGCGAGGGTAGCTCGGATCCAGCGGGACGTAGGCACCACCGGCCTTGAGGATGCCCAGCAGCGCCACTGGCAGCTCCAGTGCGCGTTCCATGCACAAAGCAACGAGGGTGCCGGGGCGCACGCCGAGCTGACGCAGGTGCGAGGCGAGCAGGTCGGAGCGCGTCTCCAGCTGCGCATAGGTGAGCGAGCCGGAGTCGGAAACGGCGGCGACGGCGTCCGGCGTGCGAGTGGCCTGGGCGGAAATGCGCTCATGGACGCAGCCGCTCTCCGCGAAGTCCGTGGCGGTGCTGTTCCACTCGACGAGGAGGCGGCGCTGCTCGGCCTCATCCATCAGCGGCAGCGAGGCCAGCGGCTGCTCGGGGTGGGCCAGCGCGGCGCGCAGCAGGGTGCGCAGGTGCTCCACCATGCGCGCCACGGTGGGCGCATCGAACAGGTCGGTGGCGTACTGGAGCACGCCCATGAAGCCGTCCGGCGTCTCCGTCAGGCCGAGGTCCAGGTCGAACTTGGCGGGGACGTCTTCCAGCTCGAGCAGCCGCACGCGCAGGTCTGGCAGCTCCAGCGCGCCCATGGGCGTGTTCTGCAGGGCGAACATGACCTGGAACAGCGGGGAGTAGCTGAGGCTGCGCTCGGGCTTCAGCTCCTCGACGAGCTTCTCGAAGGGCACGTCCTGGTGCTCATAGGCCCCCAGCGTCGTCTCCTTCACGCGAGACAGCACGCTCTCGAAGGAGTCGCGCGGGAGGATGCGGGAGCGCAGGACCAGCGTATTGACGAAGAAGCCGATGAGCCCTTCCGTCTCCGCGCGGGTGCGGCCGGCGATGGGCGAGCCGACGACGATGTCGTCCTGACCGGAGTAGCGGTAGAGCAGGACCTGGAAGGCGGCCAACAGCGTCATGAACGGCGTCACGCCGTGCCGCTGGGAGCGGGCCTTGATGGCCTCGGTGAGGTCCACCGGGAGGTGGACGGACTGGCGCGCGCCCCGGCGGGACTGTACGGGCGGACGCGGCCTGTCGGTGGGCAGCTCCAGCAACGCCGGAGCGCCGGAGAGCTGGTGCCTCCAGTAGTCCAGCCGCTCCTTCAGCGCCTCATCCTTCAGCCACTGGCGCTGCCATGTCGCGTAGTCGGCGTACTGGACGGGCAGCGGCGGCAGCACGGGCTGGGCGCCCATGGCCTTCGCCGCGTAGAGGCTGCCCATCTCCCGGACGAGCACGCCCATGGACCAGCCGTCCGAGATGATGTGGTGCATCATCAGCACGAGGACGTGCTCGGTGTCCTCCAGACGCAGCAGGAGGGCGCGCAGCAGCGGGCCCGCCGTCAGGTTGAAGGGACGGGCGGCCTCGGCCAGGAGCTGGCGCCGTGTCTCCGCGTGGCGCTCGGCGGCGGGGACGTCGCGCAGGTCCACCACCGGAATCGAGAGCGGGGCGGGCGGGTGGATGTGCTGCGCCGGCTGCCCCTCGCTCCGCGCGAAGGTGGTGCGCAGCGACTCGTGACGGGCCACCACCTGGGAGAGGGACTCCTCCAGCGCCCTCACGTCCAGCCGCCCTTCCAGCCGCAGCGGGAAGGCCATGTTGTAGAGGCTGCTCCCGGGCTCCAGCTGGTCGATGAACCACAGCCGCTGCTGGGCGAAGGACAGCGGCGCGGGCCCGGTGCGTGCCGTGGCGACGAGCGGCGGGATGACCTGCGCCCCCCGGCGCTGGAGCGCCGCTTCCACCCGCGCGGCCAGCGCGGACACGGTGGGCGTCTTGAACAGCTCGCGCAGGGACAGCTCCACGCCCAGGCTGGCGCGGATGCGGGAGACCACCTGCGTGGCCAGCAGCGAGTGCCCTCCCAGCTCGAAGAAGTCGTCCTCGGCGCCCACGCGCGGCACGCCGAGCACCTCCGCCCAGAGCGCGGCGAAGCGTTCCTCGGTGGGCGTGCGGGGAGCGACGTACTGGTTGGGCGCGGAGGCCACGTCCGGCGCGGGGAGGGCCTTGCGGTCCACCTTGCCGGTGGGCGTCAGCGGCAGGTCGTCCAGCCGCACCAGGGCGGAGGGCACCATGTACTCGGGCAGCCGCTGCTGGAGGAAGGCGCGCAGGGCGGCCATGTCCAGGGACTCGGAGGCGGCGACGTAGCCGACCAGCCGCTTGTCCCCGGGCCGGTCCTCGCGAACGAGGGCCTCGGCGTTGCGCACCTCCGGGTGGCTGGCCAGGGCCGCGCGCACCTCACCCATCTCGACGCGGAAGCCCCGCAGCTTCACCTGCGAGTCGGCACGCCCGACGAAGTCGAGGGTGCCGTCATCCAGCCAGCGCACGAGGTCCCCGGTGCGATAGAGGCGGGCGCCGGGGATGCCGGAGAAGCGGTCGGGAATGAAGCGCTCGGCGGTGAGCGAGGGCTGGCCCACGTAGCCGCGCGCCAGGCCGTCGCCGCCGATGAACAGCTCGCCCTGCACACCCACGGGCACCTGCTGGCCTCGCGCGTCCAGGACGTACAGCCGGGTGCTGCCAATGGGCCGGCCGATGGGCACGGAGGTGGCGAGCCGCGCGGGGTCCGTCATCCGGTGGCACGAGGCGAACAGCGTCGTCTCGGTGGGGCCGTAGCAGGCGGTGACGGGGATGCGCAGCTCTTCCAGGACGCGGCGCACGTGCGGGAGGCTCACCACGTCACCTCCGGTGAGCAACTGCCTCACGCCTCGCAGCGCGGTGAAGGCGTGGTCCACCACCTGGGTGAAGAGGCCGGAGGTGAGGTGGAGCGTGGTGACGCCGTGCTTCGTCAGCACGGCCTCCAGCTCCTTCAGGTCGGAAGGCGAGTGCGGTGGGAAGACGACGAGCCGCGCGCCGTGCAGCAGCGGGCCCCACAGCTCCAGGGTGGACGCGTCGAAGGACACGGGGGCGATGAGGAGGAACGTCTCCTCCGGGCCCAGGTGCGCGTAGTCCACGCCGAAGAGGGTGCGCAGGACGTTGCGATGGGTGGTGCCCACGCCCTTGGGCCGGCCCGTGGAGCCGGAGGTGAAGTCGATATAGGCCAGCGACTCGGGCAGGGCGGCGGACGGAAGCGCATGCGCCGGCTCGGCGTCGAGCGCGGCGTCCTCCAGCACCACGGTGGACAGTCCCTCGGAGGGCAGCTTCGGCAGCAACGCCCGCGTGGTCACCAGCGTCTGGGGACGCGAGTCCTCCACCATGGCGGCCAGCCGCTCGCGCGGGTAGGCGGGGTCCAAGGGCACGTAGGCGCCACCGGCCTTGAGGATGGCCAGCAGCGCCACCGGCAGCTCCAGCGAGCGCTCCAGGGCCAGGGCGACGCGGGAGTCGGTGCCCACGCCCTGTCGGCGCAGGTGCCAGGCGAGCTGGTTGGAGCGCTCGTCGAGCTGACGGTAGGTGAGCTTCGCGTCGCCGAACTCGAGGGCCACCGCGTCGGCGTGGCGGGCCACCACCTGGGCGAAGACCTCGGGCAGGGTGGACTCGCGCGGGTAGTCGGAGGCGGTGTAGCTCCACCGCATCAGCTGCTCGCGGCTCGCTTCGCTTTCCATCAACGGCAGCGTGGCGAGCGGTTGCGTGGGCCGCGTCACCACCACCTGGAGCAGCGTGTGCAGGTGCTCCGCCATCCGCTCCACGGTGGAGGCTTCGAACAGGTCCGTGCTGTAGAGGAAGCCTCCCGTGTAGCCCCGGGGTGACTCCGTGAAGGACAGCGTCAGGTCGAACTTGGCGCCGACATCGCTCGTCTCGAGCGGCTCGAGGCGCAGCCCCGGCAGCGCCAGCTCGCCCATGGACGCGCTCTGCAGGGAGAACAGCACCTGGAAGAAGGGCGAGTAGCTGGTGTTGCGAGGAGGGCGCAGCTCCTCGACGAGCTTCTCGAAGGGCACGTCCTGGTGCTCGTAGGCGCCCAGGGTGGTCTCCTTCACCTGGGCCAGCAGCTCGGCGAAGGACAGGCCCGGCGTCACGCGGGCGCGCAGGGCGATGGTGTTGACGAAGAAGCCGATGAGGTCCTCGGTCTCCCCGCGGTTGCGGCCGGCGATGGGCGAGCCGACGACAATGTCGTCCTGGCCGGAGTAGCGCTGGAGCAGGACCTGGAAGGCGGCCAGCATCGTCATGAACGGCGTGACGCCGTAACGCTGGGACAGGGCCTTGATGGACTCGCTGAGGTCCACCGGGAGCTGGAGGGTGTGCTTCGCGCCGCGCCCCGAGGGCATGGGCGGGCGTGCCTTGTCGGTGGGCAGCTCCAGCAGCGCCGGGGCGCCGGTGAGCTGCTGCTTCCACCAGTCGAGCTGGCGCGCGAGCACCGGGCCCTGGAGCCAGCTCCGCTGCCACACCGCGTAGTCCGCGTACTGCATGGGCAGTGAGGGCAGGGTGGCGGGAGTCCCGGAGGTGCGCGCCGCGTAGAGCGTCACCATCTCGCGCACGAGGATGCCCATGGACCAGCCATCCGAGACGATGTGGTGCATCGTCAGCAGCAGCAGGTGCTCGGCGTCGTCCAGGCGCAGCAGCGACGCGCGCAGCAGCGGGCCCGTTCGCAGGTTGAAGGGACGGAAGGCCTCTTCCACGGCCAGACGCCGGGCCTCGGCCCGCCGTTCGGCGGCGGGCACGGAGCGCACGTCCACCACCGGAATGGTGGCGGGGGC
>NZ_JABBJJ010000285.1 GCF_012933655.1 Pyxidicoccus fallax
GGGCACGACGGCGCTGGCGGCGGCGGGGCTGGGCAACGGCCTGTTCTTCGCCGTCAGCAGCTTCGGCATGGGGCTGATGATGGGCTTCGACCCGCTCCTGTCCCAGGCCATGGGCGCGCGCCAGTTCAGCCGGGCGCGGGCGCTGCTGTGGCAGGGCGGGTGGATGGCGCTGTTCGCGGGCGTGCTGCTGGGCTCACTGCTGCTGGTGACGCCGGCGCTGCTGCCCCTGGCGGGCATCGGCCCGGAGGTGGTGTCCGGCGCGCGCGACTACATGCTGTGGCGCGCGCCCAGCATGCCGCTGATGCTGGCCTTCCTGACGGTGCGCTCGTACCTCCAGTCCACCGCCTTCACGCGGCCGCTGGTGGTGTCCACCGTGGCGGCCAACGTGCTCAACCTGGGCGCGGACATCCTGCTGGTGTTCGGTGGGGCGGGGCTGCCGGCGTACTTCGGGCCGCTGCGGTGGGTGCCGGCCATGGGCGTGGCGGGCTCGGCGCTGGCGACCTCGCTGTGCACGCTGCTGCAACTGGGCATCGTCCTGGCGGCGGTGCGGGCGCGGCCGCTGGAGGGGGCGGCGCGGCCGGTGCGCACGCCGGTGTGGGCGGACCTGGCGCAGGCCGCGCGGGTGGGCTTGCCGATTGGCCTGCACATCGCCGCGGAGGTGGGCGTGTTCGCGCTGGCGGGCGTGCTCGCGGGCGGCCTGGGCCCGACGAGCGTGGGGGCGCACCAGATTGCCATCTCCTTCTCGAGCGTGACGTTCACGGTGGCCATGGGCATTGGCAACGCGGGCAGCGTGCGGGTGGGCTGGGCGGTGGGCGCGCACAACACGCCGCAGGCGCGGCTGAGCGGGTTCATGGCCTTCGCGGGTGGCGCGGGCTTCATGGCGCTGGGGGCGCTGGTGTTCGCGCTCTTCCCGAAGGCGCTGGCCCAGCTGGCCGGAGCGCCGGAGGACGTGCTGCCGATGGTGGTGCCGCTGTTGATGGTGAGCGCCGTGTTCCAGGTGTTCGACGGCGTGCAGGGCGTGGGCGCGGGCGTGCTGCGCGGCGCGGGCGACACGCGCTTCACCTTCCTGGCCAACATGTTGGGGCACTACGCCATCGGCCTGCCGCTGACGCTGCTGCTGGGCTTCGGGCTGAAGCTGGGCGTGGTGGGCATCTGGTGGGGCCTGTGCGCGGGCCTCATCGCCGTGGCGGTGGCGCTGCTGTGGCGCTTCCACCGGCTGAGCGCCGGCACGCTGCGCCCGTTGGAGGCGTAGGCGCGCGGCGCTCGCGAGGGCATCGGGCGCTACCAGGGCAGGTACTGCTGAATCATCTGGCGCCACACGGGCCAGTCGTGGGTGCCGCCTTCCCAGACGGCGAGGTGGTTGCCGATGCCCTTCTTCCACAGGAGGCTGGAGAGGTGCTCGTTGGAGGGGCGGCAGAAGTCGTGCTCGCCCACGGCGAGGACCATCTCCACGCGCTGCAGGGCGGACAGCTGGGCCGGGTCGCTGACGCCGGGCAGCCACTGCGTGCACGAGTGGAAGTAGACGTCCGAGTCGTTGTGGCCGTCGAGGAACTCGTCCGTCTCGAACTTGCCGCCCATGGAGATGAGGCGGCGGAAGACGTGCGGGTGGCGCAGGCCGATGTTGTACGAGTGGAAGCCACCGAAGCTGCACCCGGCGAGGGTGAGACGGCCGCCGGTGCTACGGCTGGTGAGCAGCGGGACGACCTCGTGGAGGAGGTAGTCCTCCCACTGCTGGTGGCGCATGACGCGGTCGTGCGGGTGGATGGACTTGTTGAACCAGGACTCCTCGTCCACCGAGTCCGGACACACGACGATGTACCGGCCGGACTGGATGCGGTCGGCGATGGCGCCGATGAGGCCGAAGTCCTCGGCCTGGTAGAAGCGGCCCTTGCTCGTGGGCAGCAGCAGCACCGGTTCGCCCGTGTGGCCGAAGACGAGCAATTCCATGTCCCGACCCAGGCGCGGGCTACTCCAGCGGTGGTATTCGCGGTTCATGCCCGGAAGCTTAGTCTCGCCGCGTTGGTGGCAAGCACTGGAGTCGGGCAGGAGCGCCTGGGTGTCGTGGGAGTGAACACCTGAGGGGCCTCCTTCCCGTCCGTCACGGGGGAGTGGAGGCATGTTCAGGCATTGCGCACGAGGCACGCTCCTGGCCTTGCTGGCGGGCGGCTTCGGCTGGGGATGCGGCGCGCCCAATCCCCTCATCCGCGTCACGCGGCTGCCCAATGGAATGCTCCGAGTCGATGGGCCCGCCGCGGGGCCGTTCGAACAGACGGAGGAACTGGCCGCTCATGCGTGTGAATTGATGACGCGACAGCCGGGCGCCACGAACGGAAGGCTCGGGGAGGAGTACTGCGCGCTGTGGTACTACTCGATAGAAGAGAAGGCGTACTTCCTGAGCTACCTCTCGGACTTCAATCGTGAGGACTCCAACGGGGTGAAGGCCTGTGAAGTGCCGCTCGCGCTCAATCACATGGTCGATGGGCGGGGCGGGAAGCGGACCATCATCCTGGGGCCCGGGCACAACCATCCGCACAACCGTGAGTTCTCGCCGCAGGACCTGGGGCGGGGGAGGCGCGAGGGTTGGTCTCCCTTCGGCGTCTCCCGCTTCCATGACGCGTGGACGGACCGGGTGTGGGAGCGCGAGCTGTTCGTCTTCCACAGGGAGCCGGATGGGACGTGCAGCTCGTTCAAGTACAGCTATGCCACGCGCGGTGTGTACGCGTTGCGTGAGGGGCGCTGGCTCTTGATAGGGAAGGCCGAAGGGCGGTGGGGTACCTTCAGGCCCGTCGAGGGACGCGGATGGCAACGCTGACCACCAGGTGGAGAATGACGGGTTCCATGCGTCGTCTGTGCGCCGTGCTTGTCGTCATGGTCCTGGGCCAGGCGCTGGGGGGCTGTTCGTACTTCGGCTACCACAAGCTCGAGAAGCCGGAGACGCTCCCTGCGGTGGAGGGCGAGAAGGTGCGGTTGCCCGAGTCCTTCGAAGGGGCGGTGGAGTTGCAGGGGCCCTCGGTGGCCGCGCTCGAGGTCGCGATGAGGGACTTCCTTCCTCCGGGGAAGAAGGTGCGCTGGAAGGATGGGTATGCGCCCCTGGAGGAATGCCTGTCGCGCAGGTCGACGTACGACGCGCTCGTGCTGCCGTATGGGGAGGGCCTCTTCTACGTGGCGTTCACTCCCATGATTGAGCGGTGTGGATTGAAGACAGCCATCCTCGACGGCGGGGCCGAGTACGTCGTGGATGGTCGTGGTCGCGTGCTGCGCGTCCGTTGAGTGACCTGGGGGATTCATGCGCTGGGTGGTGCTGGGAAGCCTGCTTTTCGTAGGAGGCTGTGCGACGTCCCGCGCGGACCTCGATGTCCGGGTGCGCGAGGATGCGAATGGCCTTGCCCGTTACGAAGGAGCCCTGGCGGGGCCCTACGATGACGTCGACGAGCTCGCCGAGGCCGGATGCGAGCGCATGGTGGGGCTCGGGGCTTCGCTGGGGTACTGCGCGGTCTTCTTCAGTGCTCCTGACGACGAGGGCAGGGACCGGTGGTTCATCGGGCACGTCGCTGACCTCACGGGAGGCAGGCGCGGTGAGGACCGGACCTGCACCCTTCCCATCGACCTCGTCGAGCCAAGCGGTGTGGAAGTGCTCTCGCTCCAGGGGCGGAGGGAGGGGCCTGCATGGCGGCCGACGCGATTCCTGAACCAGCGGACCGGAGCGACGTGGGCGCGTGACGTGCTGGTGTTCTCCCTGGAGGGTTCGGGGAAGTGCACGGTGTATGGGTTCGTCGGCTTCAGCCGCGTCGTGACGGTGAGCCATGGTGACGGGTTCCGCCCGGTGGCGACCGTCTATGACGAGCGGGGCGCCATGCAGGTGCTCGCAGGGAGCGAATGGCTGCCGTAGCGTGAGGATGGGAGTTCATGGTGGGGGAGGGCGCCGCGAGAGCTCGGCCTGGATGAGCACGAGGGGCTGACTCAGGCTGTGAACGCATCCGACGTGGCTGGCCCGCCGTGTGCTTTGGGCCTGGCTCATCATGTCGGGACCGCATGACCTCTTCGTCCGCTACACCTTTGGCAATCCCGAGCGCGCCGCCGCTGAATTGCGTGCCGTGCTGCCCTCGCATGTCGTCTCCGAAGTGGACTGGGCGTCTCTGCGTGGAGAGTCCAGCAGCGTCGTGGACCCGGAACTCCGGGAGACCGAGAGCGATCTGCTCTTCACCGCGCGCCTGCGCACCGGCCACCCGTTGTTGCTGTACGTGCTGCTGGAGCACCAGTCCTCGGTGGACCGATGGATGGCGCTGCGCATGCTGCGCTACGTGGTGCGCCTGCTGGAGCGCTGGCGACAGGAAAACCCGGACAGCACCGTGCTCCCGCTCGTCGTGCCGCTCGTCATGTACCACGGGCCGGAAGGGGGCTGGACGGCGCCGCGCCGGGTGGAGGAACTCTTCGGGTTGCCTGAAGAGTCGAAGGAACGGTGGCAGGCACTGGCGCCGCGCTTCGAGTATCTGCTCGATGACCTGACGGCCGAGCGGGAAGAGGCGCTGAGGGCACGCCCTGGTCCGCCGCTGGTCCGGCTGGCGTGGCTGACATTGCGGTATGGGCGGAGCAGTGAACTGGTTCTGAAAATGCCGGAGTGGGTGGCTCTCTTCTCTCAGGTGCAGGCAGGCCCCGAAGGCGCCGAGCAACTGATTGTGGTCATCCGCTACCTTCTGCTGGTGGGGAACAAGGCGGCGCGTGAAGCGACCGGGCGGGTGCTAAATTCGATGCTGGGTCAGCAGCGAACGGAGGAACTCATGCGTGGCTGGGGTGAGGAACTCATGGAGGAGGGGCTCCAGCAAGGCCTGGCGCGGGGGCGGGAAGAGGGCCGGGCGGAGGGCCTGGCAAAGGGCCGGGAGATGGGGCTGGCAAAGGGCCGGGAGATGGGGCTGGCAAAGGGCCGTGAGGAGGGAGTCCTCCTCGGACGTGCCGAGTCCATCCTGCGAATCCTGGCCGCGCGGGACGTGCAGGTGGAGGAGTGGGCCCGGCTGCGCATCCTCACCTGTAAGGACCTGGCCACGCTGGACCGCTGGTTGAGCAGGTCCATCAACGCCACCAGCCTCTCGGTGTTGTTCGGCGAGCAGGCGCAGTAGCCCGCCACGTCCTCACGCGCTGCGCGGGCTCGTTCCCCATGCTCGGAGGAAGTCGTCGGACTCGGCGGTGATGCGGGGGAGGGACGCGGTCAGCTCGTGCCCGTCCTTCACCTCCACGAGGCGCACGTGCCTCCGGCCCCTGGCCCACTGGCGGGAGTATTCGATGTTGCAGGTGTCATCCGTGCTCCCGTGGATGATCAGCGTGGGGACTCGCACGTCGGGCCAGCCTCCCGTGCGCGCGTCCACCGCCTCCGCGTCCGGGATGAAGTCGGAGTGGATGCGCACCTTGCGCTTCTCCGCGAAGTCGTCCGTCTCGATGAATCCCGACGTCTGCCAGTGCTTCCACGCCGCGTCCCCCATGCGGCGGTGGAGCTGGTCCACCACACGGAACGCTGGCGCCAGCAGCACCAGCGCGCAGACTCGCGGGTCCTGTTCCGCGACGCGGGCGGCGGTGAGACCTCCCAGGCTGGAGCCGAAGAGGACCGCGCGATCCTCGGCCCCGCCGATGGCCTCGCGCACCGTGTCCAGCATCGCGCTCAGGCGGAGTTGCTCCATCGACGGCACGCGGAGGTTGAGGCGCTCGACGTGGATGCCCTGGGCTTCGTAGTGCTTCGCCACCGCCACGCCCTTCGTCGAGTCCGGCCCCGAGGCGAAGCCGTGCAGGTACAGCCAGCGGAGATTTTGGGGCGCGGGAACGGGAGGCGGCGTGCTCATGGGAGAGCACTGTAACCGCCGCGTGCGGGGATGGCGTGCGACATTCAGGGCACGGGCGTGGCCTCGAAGGCCTGGGTGAGCGTGCTCCCGATTCGGGCCAGCAGTTGCTCTGCTTCCGCGACGCGCCGGAAGCCTCGGGTGCAGGCAGCCACGATGATGGGGCGGCCCGGTTGGAACTCCAGGATGCCCACGTCACAGGCTCGCTGGTGCTGCGTGCCCGTCTTGTGCGCCCAGCTTGCCGTGTCCGGGAGCCCCGCGCGGATTCTCGACCGGCCCGTGTCGCAGTTTCGCATCAGTGTCTGCGCGCGCTCGCAAGACGCCGGCCTCAGGCCCTCGCAGCGGGCCACCTGCTCCAGCAGCCGGCCCACTTCGCGCATGGGCGCGGAGTTGGTGCCCTCCGCGTAGAAGGCGCGGAACGCCGCTTCCAGCTCGTGCCCGCTCCAGGCGGGCGAGTGACCCAGCACTTCGGACAGGGTCCTTGCTCGCGCGGCGAGCGAGTTGCGCCGGCCCAGCTCACGTACCTGGGGTGGCGTCACTTCCGCGCCTTCCGGCGACAGCTTGCCGTAGATGCGCTGGCGATCATCGAGCAGCGTGACGAGGGGGCCGAATCGCACGTCGCGCCGCTCCAGGTCGGCGTTCACGTTGTCGATGCCCACCTGCTCGATGAGCATGTCCGCCGCCGCGTTGTCGCTGTGGACCATCATGTATTCGAGCAGCGTGGCCACGGTCAGCTCGGTGCCTCGCGGCACCTTCGCCATCGGGCGCATGCCATCGCGGACGTCCTCGGGACCGAAGACGAGCCGCGTCTGGAGCGTGAGCGTCCCCGCGTCCACCTGGCGCAGGACCTCCAGCATCACGGCCACCTTGATGGCCGAGGAGAGGTACATGGGCACCTCCGCGTTGTGCTCGTACGTCGCGCCCGTGCGGACGTCGCGCACGTAGAGCGCCAGCTGACCGGGGAAGTCGCTCGCCGCGGCCGTGACGCCCTCGTGCAGCACGGAGACCCACGGAGTCCGTTCAGGCTCCGTGGGTGCGGCGCTGGCGGCACCGGCGAGCGTGAGGAGCAGAGCCATGAGGAGGCATGGCCACTGTCTTCTTCCGATGCCGCCATGTAAGGCGTTCATCTGCGAGCCGAATGTCAGGATGCGTGCCTCCGCCGAAAGGCGGGAGCCCGGGCGCGTGGCGAACCTCCGCTGTCGCTGCAGCCACGTGAGGTGTTCATCCATGCGTCCGGGTCAGTGAGTGGCCCTGTCGGGGCTCACCCCCCACCACCTCCGGCAAGGCCCGTGTCCTCGCTCTCGGTGGGCGTGGCCTGCTGTCCCGCACCGCCGATGCCGGTGGCGTTCTCATCCGTCTCGGGCGCTTCGGCGGGCGACGCCGTGTCCAGCTCCGAGGGAGACTGCTGGGCCGTGGCGGCCGTGTCCGGGGACTCGGGCGCGGGCCGCGTGTCGGGAGCCGGAGGCGTGGCGGGTGGCGTGTTGCTCGCGGTGCCGAGGCTCGAAGTGTCCGGAGCCGGAGCCGGCGTCGGCGCGGGAGGCGGCGCGGGCGGCGCGTTGCTCGCGGTGCCCAGGCTCGACGTGTCGGGAGCCGGAGCCGGCGTCGGCGTGGGCTGCTGGACCCCTACGCCACTGGTCCGCGGAGCCTGGGTTTCGATTTCAGGCTTCGACGCCGCCGAGACAGACTGCTGTCCCGACCCACCAGTGCCCACCACCCTGCAGTCCATCGCGGGCTGTCGAGGCGCCTGCGCCACGGGCGCCGAGGCCTGGGCCGTGCCCGTGCTGCTCGTCCCCGTGGTCGGTGGTGTCGTCGTCGTCGTGTCGTCTGGTTTGTTCTGGTCGTGCGCGCAACCGGTGCCGAGCAGCACGACGGCCGCGATCAGTCCTACGACTTTCATGGTCATCCCCGTCTGAGCTGGGTCTGCTGGACGGGAAGTTGGGTCGCGTGTCGCGGAACGAACAGATGTGGGCCCGCCGGGACGCCCCCCTCATGGGATGGCGGACGGGACATCAAGCGCTCGCCGGGCCGCCTGCATCCGCACGGAATGGCCGTGTGCTCAGAACCTGAGCACGGGCCCGGCAATCACCGAGTGCAGCGGCTCCGCGCACTCCTTGATGGCCTCCTCGGTGAACTTCACGTCGCAGAACTGGAAGGCCGTGGCCACCGACAGGCCCAGGTACTGGTTGAACCAGCCATCGATACCCACGCGGAAGGCCATGCTCGTCGTGTCGATGTTCTCCCGCAGCAGCGTTCCCACCTCGTTCGGGGTGAACGAGCTCGACCAGCTCTTCGACAGGCGCGCGCCCACCCACGGGTTGAAGGGCTTGTCCCGGAAGAAGCGCAGCCGCGCCTCGATGCCCACCGCCTTGTAGTCGAGCTGCGCCCGCTCCAGCCGGTTCGGGTCCGCCGACGTGGGGAAGCGCTGCTGCGCCCACGTCTCCGAGATTTCGGCCAGCAGGCCCAGGGACAGACCCGGCGGTGACTCCACGCCCAGGTACCCGTGCAGCGCCGGCCCCTTCGCGTGGAAGTCGCTCAGGTGGTCCAGCGTGATGCCCGCTCCCAGCGAGGCGTACCCATGCCAGCCCTCCGCCACCGCTTCCGTTCCCAACCCCAGCACGCCCACCAGCGCCACCGACTTCCACAGCGTTCTCATGCGCCGCAGTCTACGCTCGCCGGGCCACCTCCCGGGAGCGCCGAGGCCCGTTCTTCCACGGCCCCGTCATGAAACCCGACGGCCCTCCGTCACCGGGAGGCACCCGCGTTCGCCACCAGGCACCGGTCATGCGGGATTCCACTCACTGGAGGGGCCCCCTGTCACGGCGGGTGCTCTTCGCGCCGGCCGAGCCCGGCGGATAGGCTCTGCTCCCATGTCTGTCACCTTCGAAACCGCCGCCTCCGCCGTCCGCGATGCCCTCACCGACGCCGGGCGAGGGCTCGTCGAGCGCGAGGCCATGGTGGAGCTGGTGGCCCTGTCCGCCGTGGCCGGCGAGCACCTGCTCGTCATCGGTCCTCCCGGTACCGCGAAGAGCGAGGCCGTGCGCCGCACCGCTCGCGCGCTGGGCGGCTCCTACTTCGAGTACCTCCTGGGCCGCTTCACCGAGCCGTCCGAGCTGTTCGGCCCCGTCGACCTGCGCAAGCTGCGCGAGGGGCTCGTGGAGACGGAGACCTCCGGCATGCTGCCCGAGGCCGAGGTCGCCTTCCTCGACGAGGTCTTCCTCGGCTCCACCGCCATCCTCAACACGCTGCTCGGCATCCTCAACGAGCGCACCTTCCGGCGCGGCCACACCCGCATGCGCTGCCCGCTGCGCGTCTGTGTGGGCGCCTCCAACGCGCTGCCCGAGGATGACTCGCTCGCCGCGTTCGCCGACCGCTTCCTCACCCGCATCTTCGTCGAGCCCGTGCCCGACCCCCGGCTGGAGGAGCTGCTCGCGGGCGGCGCCTCGCTGTGGGGCGAGGGCGAGGCTCGCGCCACCTCGCTGGAGTCCCTGGACGTGCTCGCCCAGGTGGCTCGCGAAGCGGACCTCGCTTCCGTGCGCCCGCATCTGGCGCATGCGCTGCGCTCGTTGCGCGCAGCGGGCATCGGCCTGTCGGACCGGCGCGCGGTGAAGGTGCAGAAGCTGATTGCCTCCGCCGCCGCCCTGGCGGGCCGGCGCGTGCCGAGCACCGCGGACCTGTGGCCGCTCGTCTATGCGGTGCCCACCAAGGAGGCGCAGGCGCTCGCGCGCGACGTGCTGCGGGAGCTGCTCTCGGCGTCGGAGAACCCGGCCCTGGCCGCCGCGGCGCTGGAGGCGAGCGCGGGGCCGCTGGCCCGGGCGCAGCGCATCGCCAGCGCGGGCGAGGTGCTCCTGTCGGAGCGGCCGGCGGAAGGGAATGCCGAGGCGCTCGCCGCGTGGCGTCTGAAGCTGGAGGGCGTGGCTCGGGAAATGGACGCGGGCTTCGCGCCCGAGTCTCTGCCCGAGGCGTTGAAGGCACTGCGCGCGCGGCTGTCCGAGGTGCTGTCGCCCGGCGCGCCCGAGGCCCCCGCGAACGTGGCGGCCTGAGCGGTGTGGTGAGCCGGGTGGGGTGTTGCATGAGGCCCCGGTGCGGAGCTGGAACGAGCGAGCCGCGCAGCCGGCAGACGCGGCGCGGATGGCAAGCAGAGAGAGCCGTTGCCGTAGCGGGAACGAAGAGTGCGTGGGCGAGCGGCGGGGCACGGACGTGAGTCAGATGGAAGGGCTGTTCCCCCGGTGGGAACGGAGATGACGCGGACGAACATGAGCAGCGAGCGTCAGGACAATGCATCCGCGCGCATCCCGGTGCGCTGGGGCCCGCGCGCCGAGCCGCTGGAGCCGCTCGCCGTCGCGGGAGAAGGGCCCGTGGCGTTCGCGCTCGCGCGCCGGTTGCTCACCGAGGACGACGCGCGCCTCGCCACGTGGAGTGGGGTGGCGGGCCCGGGTGTCCTCATCCTGCTCGGCCCCGCGGGCTCGCTGCCGTGGGTGGATGGCGCCGTGTATCTCGGCAGGGACTCCACCGCGCCGTCGCTGCTGCTGCCCTGCGCGCTGGCGCCCGATGTGGCTGCCTCCATGCTGGAGCGCGCGCTGCTCGCCCATGCCGGGAGGATGGGCACGCCGGTGGCCGTGCTGCCCGCGTCGGGCCATCTCGTCTCCGTGAACGCGGCCCGCCCGGTGGCTCGCGCGACGCTCACCGCGTGGCTGGAGCCGGCTCCGGCCACGTCCCGCACCGGGGTGAGGCCGTGAGCGCGCTGCCTCCCGCGCTGCGGCCCTGGGCGTCGCAGCTCTCGCTGTTCCCCGAGGACCTGGCCCTGCACCTGGGCCCCCATGTGGCGCGGCTGTCCGCGGCGCTCGGCTCGCTGCGCCCCCGGGGCGAGACCGAGGGTGGCGAGCCGCAGGGCTATGACGGCCTCACCCGCCGCGGCACCTTCGACCGGCTCCTCGTGAGCGAGTGGCTGTGGGCCCTGGAGTCCCCCGACGAGCTGGTGCGCCGCGCCGCCTTCGGTGAGCTGTCCTTCCTCAAGCCCGCCTTCCGCCAGCCCCAGGGCGCGCGCCGCACCGTGGTGCTGCTGGACGCGGGGCCCGACCAGCTCGGGGCGCCTCGCATCGCCCACCTCGCGCTCCTCATCGTCCTGTCCCGCCGCGCCGAGGCCGCGGGCGCCGCCTTCTCCTGGGGCGTGCTCCAGTCCGACCCCGGGCAGGGCGCCTTCTCCGACGTGACGCCCGCCACCCTCGGCACGTGGCTCGCCGCCCGCACGGCGGAACTTCCCACGGAGGCCCGGCTCGCCGCGTGGCGGAGCGCGCTGTCCCTCGACGCGGCCCCGGAGGATGCGTGGCTCGTGGGCGACGCGCGCCTGGCCCGGCTGCCCGGTGCCTCGGGCCTGTCTCGCGTGGAGGTGTCCGAGGTGCTCGCCACCGACGCCCGGCGGCTCGCGGTGCGGGTGCGGCCCGCTTCCCGCGCCGAGCGCTCCGTGACGCTGGACCTTCCTCCTCCGGACACCTGCGTGCGTCTGCTGAGGGACCCGTTCCAGCAGACCCGCCCGCCACCCATCGCCTCGTCCGGGCGGGGACAGGTGCCGCCCCTGCGCTGGTTCTCCTTCTCCGCGGACGGCCACCGGCTGCTGCTCCAGCGGATCGACGGCAGCGTGGGGGCCATGGCCATTCCGCACTCGGCGCGCGCCACCGTGCCCAAGCCGCGGCGAGTGACGCCTCCTCGCGAGCAGACGGTGCTGGGCGCTGGCTGGCGCTACAACGGCGGCCTCATCCTCCTCACTCGGAATGAGCGCAGCGGCGCTTATGGGCTCCACGGCAAGGTTCGTCGGAACGCGGCCGGGAAGCCCCCGGAGGCCCTCTTCACGTCTCGCGATACGGGCGTGCACCCGACACCGCTCCTGAAGGGGCAGCCCCTGGGCCGGCTGTTGAGCTCCGTGGATGCCTTTGGCGGCGAGCGCCTCCTGCTGCTGTCCTACGTGGACGAGAGTCTCTTCCTCGTCGACGAAGAGGAGGGCACCCGGCGTGTCACGCTCTCGCGCGTGGCCACGCAGGTCACCGCCGCGGCCGAGGTGGGCCGCAAGGTCTGTTTCGTGACGCGCTCCGCGCCCCCGGACGCGGCGGACGTGGCGCCCGGCGCATGGGGCGTCGTCGTGGACAAGGAGCGTGTGGACTCCCGGCGGTTCGGCGTGGAGGGGAAGCGGGCGTACTTCGCCTATACGGACAACCACGACGATGGCGTGCCGGGAGTGCTCGCGGTCCGTAGCGAGCCGGGGCTGTGGCGCATGGTCATCGCGAGCGGCGAACTGGACGTGCGCGTCCCCACGGAGGCGCAGGTGTTCGGCGCGGGCTCCTGCCGCGAGCAACCTCGGGACTTCGGCGTGCTGGCGCTCGACAAGGACCGGCGCACCGTCTGGCTGTTCAGCTGCAAGAGGCAATACAAGGTGATGGTGCTCCCGGGGGACGTGGAGCAGATTCAAGCCAGCCATGGCGCGCCCCTCATCGGGTGGAGGCCGAAGGAGGGCGGGCTGATGCTGAGCAACCTGCGCGACGGCGGAATCCTGTTCCATGAGCCGCCAGGAGCGGGCGAATGAGCGGCGCGTCCTCCTCTCTCCGGCCTCGCCTGCACCTGCACCGGGGCACGGTTCGCGCGGCGGCCCTCTGGTTCGACCCCACGCTGCTCGGTGAGGGCGAGGCGCGGCGGCGCGTGCTCGCCGCGTGGTCGCCCGCGGCCTCCGTGCATGCCGTGGCTGGCGGCTATCTGCTCCGGCTGCCCCAGCCTCGCGCCCTCGCCAGCGACGCCGCTCCGGGACTGCCGCTCACGCTGGAGCGGGGCGTGCTGTCCTCCGCGCCCCTGTCCGCCACCGAGCGCGAGCACCTGACCGCCGGTGAGGGCTCGGTGGTGCTGGTGCGCGCGGGTGTGGCGCGGGTGCATCCGCTGTCCGGTGCGCCCGCGGTGGACCTGTCCGAGTGGCTCGACGTGTCCGGGTGGCTGACGGTGCCCGTGCGCGGCCTGGGCGCGCCGCCGCCGCCCGTGCCGACGCTGGAGCCCGTTTCTCCGCCCGCGCGCGCGTCCTACGGTTCCGTGCCCCCGCTCTCCCCTGAGGCGCGAGCGATGATGGCGCGCATGCAGGGCAAGGCTCCTCCGGAGGAGGTCGTGGTGGCCCGGCGGCCGGGGCTGCTGGCCCGGCTGCGCGCCGCCTTCCTCGGTGTGCGTGGGGCCACGCCGGCTCCTCGCGATGGAAGGGCCCTGGCCGTGCACCGCGCCGGGTTGCTCGCGCGGCTGCGCGCGGCGCTTTCGGGTCGTGCCTCGGCGGCGGGCGGTGCATCCCGTCCTGGCCTGCCGCGACGACTCTCCAGCACGGACGCGTCGGGCTCGGACTCCGCGCTCGCGACCGCTCGTCCCGGTCTGCTCGCGCGGCTCGCCGCGTGGTTCCAGCGGGGCGAGGCCCAGCCGCGTGCATTGTCCTCGAGCACGGCTCGTCCCGCGGGCAACGGGCCGCGCTCCTCCGCGTCCACGTCCCGCCGGCCCTCGCTGCTTCGCCGGTGGCTGTCGTCCCTCTTCACGCGCTCCGGCGCGGAGCCCGGGAGCGCCATGGCCAGCACCCGCGGCGGCTCCACCGAGGTCCCTCCCGGCACTCGCGTGGAGCCCCCCGGCCCGAGTCTGATGTCTCGCATGTCCGAGTGGATGCTCCGCCACACGCCGCTCGGCGAGCTGCTGGGCCGGCGCAAGGCGGAGTACGTGCGACGCCTCTTCGAGATGTTCGAGGACGGCGACCTCCAGGAGGCGCTGCGCCACGCCATCCCCCTGGGCAGCGGTATGCCGGACGAGAACACGCGCGTGGCGCTCGGCCTGCCCGGCCCCCGCGAGACGCTCTCCATCCGGACGAGCTCTGCTGGCCACGCCACCCTCTTCGGCAGCGGCCAGGAGGTGTTCGCCGCGCTCAAGGCGCGTTACCTGGAGGCCTTCCGCCGCCTCGAACGCGAGGGCCGCATCGACGAGGCGGCCTTCGTCCTCGCCGAGCTGCTCGGCGCGAGCGAGCAGGCCGTCTCCTTCCTCGAAAGGCACGGGCGCCTCCGCCTCGCGGCCGAGCTGGCCGAGAGCCGGAACCTGCCCCCCGGCCTCGTGGTGCGCCAGTGGTTCCTCGCGAAGGACGTGGCGCGCGCGACGGCCATCGCCCGGCGCAGCGGTGCCTTCGCGGACGCGGTGCTGCGCCTGTCGAACACGCATCCCCAGGAGGCCATCGAGCTGAGACGGCTCTGGGCGGAGTCGCTCGCCGAGGCCGGGGATTGGGCCCAGGCGGTGCGCGCCATCTGGCCCGTCACCGAGGCCCGCCATCTCGCCCGCGCCTGGGTGGAGCGGGGCGCGGAGTGCGGTGGCGCCAACGGGGCACGGATGCTCGCGCTGTGGGCCAGCGCCTTCCCCGACGGGCTGGAGACCGCGGGCGCCCGCGTGCGGGAGCTCCTCGAGGACGACTCCCCGGAGCGGGCTCCCGAGCGCTACGACTTCGGCCTCACCCTGTCGGGCGAGGCCTCGTCGCCGAACCGCTCCGCGCTCCTGGTGCCCACGGCGCGCGCGCTGCTGCGCGACAGCGCCGCCCGCCGCGCCGGCTTCCCGCCCGACTTCATCACCCGCCTGCTGCACGGTGCCCCGGACGGCACGCTGCGCGCGGACCTGCCTCCGCTGCCCAACCCTCCCTACAAACCCTGGCACTTCGTCGCCACGGTCCGCGCGTCGGACGCGGGGCCCCTTCCCATCCACGACGCGGTGGCGCTGCCGGACGGGCGGCTGCTGCTCGCGCTGGGCGAGGCGGGCGCGCGGCTGGTGCGCGCGGACGGCCGGACGGTGGCCCACTTCGACGTGCCGGCCTTCTCGCTCGTGTCCTCGGTGAATGGGGACCGGGCACTGGCGCTCGCGCCGCGCGGCGAGGTGTGGCGGCTGTCCCGGCTGGACCTGCTGGCGCGCCGGGCCACCGCGTGGTGCGACGCGCGGCTGGACTCCTGGGCTTCCACCTATGACGGCAGCACCTGGTTCGCCGCCTTCGAGGGCACGGTGATGATGGTGGACGCCCTCGCCGCCGACCTGCGCTCCCTCTGGCGGGTACCGGAGCTGCCGGGCCGGGTGCTCGCCTTCGCCGTGGATGCGACACGGCTGAGCTTCCTCACCCACGGCGGGGCGGACGTGGAGCGGTGGACCTACGAGCTGGCCCAGGGCCCCACGCTGCGCGCGCGCGGCGAGGTGCCGAAGCCTCCGACCCCCGGCAAGCCCTTCCTCATGGCCGCCTCGCTGACCGCGGACGGCGAGGCGGTGACCCTCGTGGGAGTCCTCCCCGAGCAGCCCCCCGAAGCCGCTCCCTCGCTGACGCACGAGGTCTGGCTCCGCTGGCTGAGTCCCACCACCGGCCGCAAGCCGTGGCTGCCCACGGACCAGCGGGAGGGACGCGAGGACTTCATCCTCACCGAGTCGTGGCGCGCGGACGTGGTGCGCCGCGACGAGCACTGGTGGCTCCACTTGTCGGGCGTGCATGGCGGCGAGCGGGCCACGCTCACCTTCGAGGGCGCCGCCCCGCGCGTGCGCCTCACCACCACCTCGCTGCTGGCCTTCGATTCACTCGGCCGGCTGCTGGTGCTGGACATGGAGCAGGGCACGCTCCAGCACGTGGCCGTGACGTGAGCGAAGGGGCGCGGCTTCAGGACGCGCGCAGCAGGTGGGGCGGCACGTCGGCGGAGGTGGCGGTGAGCTCGCGCCGCTCGTCGTCCACCTCCAGCACCACCCGCACGCCCTCCACCGTCACCAGCAGCGACGGCGGGGTGCCCGGCAGCGCATGCAGCCACGTGGAGGCCATGGGCAGCTCGCCGCCCACCAGCTCCGCCGCGCGCAGCAGGTGCAGCCGCACCGCGTGGCCCACGCTCCCGGGCAACAGGCGCAGCGAGAGGGCCACGTTCTCCGACAGCCGCAGCGCGTAGGGGCCGGAGGGCTCGCGGGGAGCGGGCTCGGGCAGGTACCGCAGGGTCGCGCGCAGCTGGTGGAGCATCGCCTCCGGCGCGTGGGGCTTGCGCAGGAAGCCCACCACGCCACTCAGCGGCGACTCCTCTCCACTCAGCGACTCGGAGAACATCAACACCGACAGGTGCCGCAGCCGCTCGCTCGTGCGGAGCTGGCCGTACAGCTCCCACCCGTCCATCCGCGGCAGCACCAGGTCCAGCAGGATGAGGTCGGGGTGGCCGGCGCGGGGATGGCTGCGCAGCCACTCCAGCGCCTCCACGCCGTCCGTGGCATGGGACACGACGAAACCCTCGGCACGAGCGGCCTCACCCAGGCGGTTGCGCCAGGTGGAGTCGTCTTCGACGAGGAGCAGGTGCTGGACGGGCGGGGACATGGGGCACGACAGGGGGG
>NZ_JABBJJ010000286.1 GCF_012933655.1 Pyxidicoccus fallax
GCATCTCCCTGTGGCTGGGGGCGGCGGGCTTCTTCCTCGCGCCCCAGACGGCGCTGTTCATCTCCCTGCTCCAGCGGCTCCTGCCGGCGGACCGGCAGGCGGAGGGCTTCGCCCTCTTCAACGCGGGCTGGGCGCTGGGCATCGGCGTGGGAAGCGCGGTGGCGGCGGTGCTGCTGGACACCGCCGGCTCCCAGGTGGCCATGCTGCTATCCGGCGCGGTGCCCGTGGCCATGGCGCTGGCGGGCCGGCTGTCGCGTCACACGCGCTGAAGGGCCCTCACGTCCCGCCGGGGGCCTTCGGGCCCCGCGCCCCGGGCTGGCGCGGCAGGCGCACCAGGAAGGTGGTGCCCTCCAGCTCCGTGGAGCGCACGCGCAGCGCGCCGCCGTGCGCGTCCACGATGTGCTTCACGATGAACAGGCCCAGGCCCAGGCCGCGGCCCTCGCGCGTGTCGTGGGGCGGCGCGGCGCGCTTCAGCGGCTCGAACAGCCGGGCGCGCAGCTCCGCGGGGATGACCGCCCCCTCGTTGTGGACCGCCAGCACCACCGCGTCGCGCAGGCCGCGCGTGCGCACCCGCACCGGGCAGTGCTCCGGGCTGTACTTGAGGGCGTTGTTCACCAGGTTGGTGATGACCTGCGCCAGCCGGTCCGGGTCCCACAGGCCCTTCCCGTCCCCGCCGCTCTCCACCTGCAGCCGCCGCCCCGGCCAGGCGAGCTGCACCTCGTCCATCACCTGCCGCGTCAGCTCGTGCAGGTCGAACGGGCGCGGCTGCATGGGGATGCCGCCGCCCAGGCGCGCCTGGGTGAAGTCCAGCACGTCGCGCAGCATGCGCGTGGCGCGCTCGGCGCTGGAGAGGATGCGGCCCAGCACCTTGCGCTGCCGCTCGTCCACGCACTCGCGCCGCAGCAGCGTGGTGGTGGCCATGGTGATGGCGGAGATGGGGTTGCGTAAGTCATGGCCGACGATGCCGATGAGCAGCTGCTCGAACTCCGCCCGCCGCTTCGCTTCCAGCTCCGCGGCCCGCCGCTGGGTGACGTCCTGCATGGCACCCACCATGCGCACCGCCCGGCCGGTGGCGTCGCGCACCACGTGGCCCCGGTCGGAGATGAAGGCCCACGTGCCGTCTCCGAGCAGGAAGCGATACTCGTCCGACCAGTTCTCCGCGCCATGGTCGATGACGGTCTGAATCCCACGGTCCACGCGCTCGCGGTCCTCTGGGTGGATGCGGGTGCTCCACCAGTGGAAGTCCAGCCGCGAGCTGCCGGGAGGCAAGCGGAACTGCCGCGCGGCCAGCTCGCTCCATTCGATGCGCCCGGAGTCCAGCTCCCAGTCGTAGATGACGTCCGTGGTGGCCTGCGTGGCCAGCCGGTAGCGCGTCTCCCACTGACGCAGCACCAGCTCCGCGCGGCGGCGCTGGGTGATGTCCAGCGACACGCCCGCCACGCTCTTCACCCGGCCGTCGGGCCCGAGCACCGGCGAGATGTACGCCATGAACCAGGAGCCGCCCATCTCCAGCTCCATGGCCATGGACTCGCCGGCCTGCGCGCGGTGCGCGGCTTCGATGAGCTCGGGGCGGTCCGCATACACCTCGAAGGTGGAGCGGCCCACCAGCGCTCCCGGCGTCATCCCGAGCGAGCGCAGCCCCTCCCCCTCCATGAGGGTGATGGTGCCACGGTTGTCGGCGGACCAGAGGATGACGGGGAGCTGGGTGATGACGCGCCGCAGGTGCTCGCGCGCCTCGTCCCGCTCGGCCTGCAGGTGCCTCGCCTCGGTAACGTCCGTGGAGATGCCACAGACGGCGAAGATGCGGCCGTCCGCGTCCGGCAGCGGGAACTTGAGCGACTGGTAGGTGCGCATCCCCTCCGGGTTCGGCACCTGGTCGTCGGTGATGACGGGTTGGCGGGTGGCGAGCACCCGCTTGTCGCTGAGCGTGAATGCCGCCGCCAGCTCGGCTGGGAGCAGCTCCCCGTCCGTGCGGCCCACCACGTCCTCGCGATTCCTTCCGAGGGCGCGCCCGAAGGAGTGGTTGACGAAGAGGTAACGCCCGTGCGGGTCCTTGGCGTAGATGGCGGCCGGCGCGTGGTCGAGGATGGCGAGCAGCGTGGCCTCCGTGTCTCGCAGCCGGCGCTCCTGCTCACGGGTGAACTGCACCACCGCGTTCGCGAGGCTCGCGTCGAGCGCCTGGTTGAGCATGCGCAGCCCGGTCAGCTCCGGCGCCCACCCCGCCTCCTGGAGCACCTCCAGGACGGTGTCACGCAAGAGGCCGTGCTCGAGCACCACGGTATCCAGGTCCAGGCCCTCCCGGTGGCGGATGCGGCCATGTCTGCCGCCGACGGTCCGCGCCCTCTCCAGCTCGGATGGCACGTGCCCGCCGCGGACGAGCTCGACCAGCGTGTCCACCAACCCAGGCAGGCTGTCCAAGCGCTCCTCGTGGGACAACGAGCGCTCTCCGAGCCTCTGGCTCACCCGCGCCTCCCAGCGCCGCAGGATGTCCTCGCGCCGCGCCTCGAGCAGGTCCGGCAGGGTGGAGGGCAGCGTGACGCAGGTGCTCATGCGAGCGCCTCCCTCGCGGGGTCCCGGAGCCCCGCCCCGCCCGCGACTCCTCCGCACGATGAAGTGACCTGCCTGGGTGGATGAGCAGAGGGCATGGCCGTGACACACCTTTGATACATCTCCTGAAACATGGGGACTGCCCTCCCCGTCGGGCCGCCCGGGTGATACCTCGAAGAGGAGGCGGCCACGTGGGCGCCTCCCGTGCCAGGAGGGGTGGATGAGACACGCCTGCCCATACTTCGCGTGCGGTGCAATTCCAGACGTCAGGGCCATCCGGAGGCAGGAGATTCAACGCAGACAGGGGACCGGCGCGCAGGCTCCCCACACGCCCCGCCTCGCGTGCCGGGCCTCGGCCTCCAGGGCCTCGAACTCGGCGCGCCGCTCGCTCCCCGCGGGCGGGATGTAAAGCACACAGGCGTGGCCCCGCTCCACGAGGAGCGTGTTCACCTCGCGCCCGTCCACGGACACGTAGGCGAGCAGCCGGCCGAAGCGGTCCGTGCAGGCCTCTCCGTACGTCAGCGTCACCTGTCGGCCCTCCACGAGGTCGCGGTTGAAGGCGTGGGCCTCCGGGCCGAAGCAGTCCCTCGCGCCCCCCGTGCTCTCCGGCGCATCGGCGAGCAGGTAGCGGACGCGCTCGCCTCCGTCGAGCAGGAGCGTGTCCCCGTCGATGGCCTCCGCCACCCGGGCCATGTCCGGGCCACATGGGGAACGGGGGTTGCCTCCACAGGCCAGGAGCGCGGTGGTCAGGAGCGCCGCCCGTGGACGGAGTCGCGTCGCGCCCCGCTTGTGCTCGTTCAAGGCGCGCATGGACGGTTCTCCACGCCCGGCGTGCCCCGGTCCCCCAGCCCGTAGCGGGCGCCGGTCGGCGCGGGGCAGAAGCTCCCCGCCAGGTCGTTGCGACCGGGGTCGCTCCGGGAGGGGTCGAGCTGGGACGCCACGCCCGGAACCGCCGCCGCGGTCCACGTCACGGCATCCAGCAGCCGCCCGTCCACCGAGAGCCGGAGCATGTGACTGCCCGCGCTGTTCGCGAGGTTGAAGGAGAACGTGCCGAGCACCGCCGGCAGTCCGCCATTCGCGGACACGTCGTCGCTGCGCGCGAGGAGGGCACGGCCTCCGGCCCTCACGGACAGACACAGCGTCGAGGTGAGCACCGTCCCTCCCCCGCTCCCGCTGGACAGGCTGACACCGTTGAGGTCCACGTCCCTCAGGGCGAGCACCTCGACCCACTCGCCCATGGCGTCCGTCACCGCGGCCGGGTCCGCCATGAACTCCGTGAGGACCAGCGAGCCCGCGTCCGGCACCCTCGGTGCGCGCGACCTGCCCGTCGCCCGGTCGATGCACCCGGACGCCGGAGTCCCCGCGTCCACGCCCGCATCGGCCACGCCCGCGTCCGGAGTGCCGGCATCGCTCCTGACACCTCCATCCGGGACCCCCGCGTCCGCGCCTCCGCCGCCAGAGCACACGCGATTCGCTCGCCCCGGCGTACCCAGGTCGCCTCGCGTTCCATGCGGCTCGGTGGCTCGGCACCAGGCCTCCTGTGAGTCATTGCGGCTCGCGTCCGCCAGGAGCGCGGACACCTGGGTGGCCACGCCTTCTTCCGCGGGGCCGTACGCCGCCGCGTCGATGAGGACGTCCCCGGAACGCACCATCACCACGCCGCCCGAGTTGCGCAGGTCCACGCCGAAGGTGGCCACGGGCTGGGGCAGCCCGCCGTTGAGCACCGCCTCCGTGCGCCGTGCCAGCACCGCGTGCGCCCCCGCCGCGAGCGACACGCACCGCGTCCCCTCCACCTTCGTTCCCGCCGAGTCCGAGCCCACCGTCAACCCATTGAGGTCCACGGGCGCGGTGGCCAGCACCTCCACCCACTCACCCAGCGTGTCGTCCCCACGAGGGTTGGCCATCACCTCGGTGATGACCAGCTCGCCCGGTCGCGGGCGGGCCACGGGCCGCGCGAGCTGGACCCCGTCGGGCACGCACGTCTCCGCGACACCCGCGTCCGCGGCGGGTCCTCCCGGTGTGCTCTTGGATTCGCACGGCGCATTGGCCATGCCCGGACTCCCGCGGGAGGTGCCCGCGTCACCCGCGCCCGTTCCGTCACACCACCGCTCCGGGTCGTCATTGCCGGCGGAGTCCGGCACGAGCCGTCCGTCATAGGTCCGAGCCACGCCGCTCCTGGCGGGGGCGGTGAGGTGGACCTCGTCCACCACGCGCTCCCCGCACCGCACGCCCAGCAGTCCCCCGGTGTTGCCCAGCGCCCCGAGCGCCTCGCCATACGCATGGTCCACGTACGCGGGCCTGGGCCCCTCACGGACGTCTCCGAGCACCAGATAGCTGCCCGGTGCCACCGGAACGGACTGGGTGAAGACATACGCCTTTTCCTGCGAGCCATCCGAGCGAGCCGCGTAGAGCGCCAGCCCTCGCAGGTCCACGCGGTCGCGGGAGGGGTTGTGCAGCTCGACGTACTCCTGTCCCGTGTCCGTCCCCTCCGGGTCGTTGAGGTACTCGGTGATGACGAGGTCCCCGGGCAGCAGCCCGGCGCACGCCTCGTCCACGGCTTCGTCTGACGATGCCCCGCCACAGCCCCATGCGCCAACGAGCAGCGCCAGCAGGATTCCCCGACCTCTCACTCTCCATCCCCTCATGTCGCCAGCCCTCACGTTCCGCTCCCTCCGTTCCATGCGCCTCACCAGCGCGTCTCCAGCTTCAGGTGCCCCACCCTCTCGCTCCATCCCCTCACCTCGGCGATCTCCGAAGCTCCTCTCCAGCTCCAGGTGCCCTGTCTTCCCGTCCCTCACGTCCGCGGCTCCCGCGTTCCGCGGTCTCAGAAGCGCGTCTCCAACTCCAGGTGGAAGAGGTGGCGCGGAGGGTCGGGCGGCACGCGCGCCACGCTCGCGTCCTTCAAGTCGAGCACCCACGCGTACCTTGCCCGCGCGCTCACGGTGTCGAACGCGGACCAGCTCGCGTCCACCGAGGCGCGCAGCTCCTGCCGGAGCCGGCTGCGCTCGGAGAGGTCCTCGTCCTTCCACACCAGCCGGCCACCCAGCCGCAGGCGCTCTCCCGGCCGCAGCCTCACGTCGAGCACGGCCTGACCGTCGTACCTCGGCCCGCCCGCTTCGGGCTCATCCACCCGCGCGTGCCCGTACTGCGCGGCGACGGTGACACCGTCGGAGAGCTCGGACCGGACGCGGGCGATGAGTCCATACCGTCCGCTGGAGCAGTCCTGCTCCGAAGCCGCGTCCTCCGGGCACGGCACCTCCGCTCCAAGGCCCGAGTCACGCAGCTCCACCTGCAGCGACGGCTGGAACAGGGGCCACACGAGCCAGTCCGCGCGAGCGGACGCGCGCAGGTGCACCGTGCCCGCCGTCCCCGGTACCGCGCCATCGGCCGGCAGGGTCCACGCGTCCACCTGCCCGCGCAGCCGCCACGCACGCTCCTCCCGCTGGAGGTAGCGCAAGCGGGCTCCCAATTCATTGCGTACGCGCAAGCCCTCCAGCGCATCCGGCCCGGACGGCGCACCGCTGTATGGGTTCGCGAAGTCGCGGCCGTAGTAGCGCAGGGCCAGTTCCAGCTCGCGCCGCTCGCCGGAGAGCACGGTGCGTTGGAGCGCGCCGAAGCCACCCCCTCCCCCGGGCGCGGAGTCGAAGCCGCGGGTGCCCTCGAAGAAGAGGTCCAGCGCGCCATGCCCCCACGCCGCATCGAGCCCCACCGCTCCGAAGCCACCGCCCGCCGGATAGCGGGCACTCGGCTGGAAATCGAGCCTCGCCCCTTCCACGTTCCACACCGGCCGCGCCACCCAGCCCGTCACCCCGACGTGGGCACGCGGCGACAGCGCCAGCGTGGCATTGCCGCCACCAGCCCATTCATGGAAGACCCCCGGCAGCGTGCGCGCGGTGAGCTTCTCCAGCCGGGAGCCCGACAACGGCACCCGCACGTCCGGAGCCTTGCAGCCCTCACGCGGCCGCGAGCACACGGAGAGGTCCAGCACCGCGGACCGGGGCAGCGAGCGGAGCTGATACGAGCCGAAGCCGGTGAGCACCCCTTCCCAGCCATGCCCCACGGAGCCGCGCACGGTGCCCACGACGCCCCGGAAGCCTTCATCCCATCCAAAGTCCGGAGTCACCTCGGAGCGCCGCGCCTCCTCCTCACAGCCCTCTCCTCCGACGAGGCACTCCCGCTCCAGTCCTCCCGGCGGACGCACGCCCTCATCCGGCAGGAAGCCCTCCGGCGAAGGCAGTGCCGTGGTGTCCAGGGTGAGCCTTTGCCCGAAGCCCAAGCGATACGTGCCCGCGAGCACCGAGGCCCGCTCGCCCGTCCACTGCGCGTAGAACTTCGGCAGCAACAACGCCGCCCCGGGCGCCTCCACGACGAGAGACCGGCTGCGAGCGTCCCGCTCCAGCGCTCCCACCCTCCGGCGCGCGAACGAGACCAGCACGCCCGCCCGCATCCCCGCGAGCCCTCCCGCGCGGACCTGCAAGGCCATGGGCGGTGGCAGCGCGTCCGACGCGGAGAAGGCCATCATCCACCGCGCATCCCCGTACAGCCGCCCCGGCTCCCGGCTCGCGAGGAATGGCGCGAGCCTCCGGGCCTCCTCCTCCGTGAGCCCCCGCCCGGCCTCCCGCGCCCGTCGCCGGAGCAGCCCATCCACCTGCGCGTACGTCAGCCCGGGCAATCCATAGAGCGTCGCCCGCGTCGCGAGCCCCGGCTCCACGCCCGCCCGCCGGAGCGCCAGCAGCGCCGCGAGCGTCTCCCCGGAGATGGCGCCCTCCTCCACCAGCGCGAGCAGGTCCAGCTCGCCCGCCGCCTCCGGCTCCACCTCGTACGGCGCGGCCCACCCGGGCAACGCCACGCACCACCCACCCAGCAACCCAATCAGTGACAGCGAAAGGACGCGTCGCACGCCGCGCCCTCACTGCACATCCGGGACCACTCTTCCCTACAGCAACACCTCATCCGCGAGGCGTCCGAAGCTGGGACCGGGCGTCCAGCATCCGGACGCGCCAGAGCCTCACGCCCACACGACGGTCCGGGGGTCCGCCAGCAGCAGCTCCTCGGTCACCGACCACGCGGCCACCGCGCGGGCGTGCGCTGCGGCGTGGCGAAGCCTTGCTTCCTCACTGCCATCCAGCGCCGCCTGCGCCTGCCGCAGCTCGGACTCGGTGGTCAGCAGCAACGCCGCCAGATGTATGCGCTCCAATTCCATCCACGAAACTCCAGCGCTTCAACCCGCCGCATCATGGCAGGAGGGGACCCACGTCCCGTGGGTTCGGTCGAAGCCCTGTGCAGACCCGGGGCCAGCCCCCCAGGCCACCAACCAGGTAATCACAGAGCATCCCGCGCGCGATGTGAACTCCGAAACCACCTGTGGACGGTGGACCGGACGAGTCATCCCATCCATGTATGCTGTCACCACGCCTCATGGGTCACGTCCACATCGTCCGAGACTTCCCCTCCCCCCAGGAGGGCTTCGCCCGCACCGTCCGCGTCTACACGCCGGACGCCTACGACGCATGGCCGCACCAGCGCTTCCCGGTGCTCTACATGCACGACGGGCAGAACGTCTTCGCCCACCCCGAGTCGGCCCGCTTCGACACGTGGTGCGCCAACCTGGCGCTGGAGCACGGCGTGGGCGAGGGCCGGCTGGCGCCGTGGATCATCGTCGCCGTCGACTCGGGCGAGGGCCGGATGCAGGACTACACGCCCTGGGACGAGCCCCGGAACCAGACGAAGGGGCGGGGTGACTCCTACGGCCGCTTCCTCGTGGAGCACCTCAAGCCGCTGGTGGACCGCACCTACCGCACGCGCCCGGAGCCCGAGTGGACGGGGGCCATGGGCTCGTCGCTGGGCGGGCTCATCTCGCTGTACCTCGGCGTGCGCTACCCGCAGGTGTTCGGCCGCATCGGCGCGCTGTCACCCACCGTCATGTGGAGCGCGGGGCGCCTGTTCCAGGAGTGGGGCGCCCACAGCCGCCGCTGGTCGCGCATCTACCTGGACGCGGGCGAGCACGAGTTCATCGACGCGGACGGCGTGCCGCTCGACTATGGCCGGGCCACGCACGCCTTCTACGAGCACCTCAAGCACCTGGGCTACGCGGACCACGAGGTGGCGCTGGTGCTGGAGCCCGGAGGCGAGCATCACGAGCGGGACTGGCAGCGCCGGCTCCCCCACGCGATGCGGTGGCTGCTGGCGTGAGGCGTGACTGGTGACAACCCGCAAGCCGGTCCCCGTCGAGCAGCGGCACGTCTACGTCCAGGTGGTGGAGGGGCTGCTCCAGCACGCGCTCCACGGTCAGATTTCCCCCCGGCTCAAGCAGCGCCTCAAGCAGGTGGGGGTGGACCTGGACCGGCCCCTGCTCCCGGTCTACCCGGTGTCGCTGTGGATGCACTGCCTCACCATCATCGCCGAGGAGACGTACCCGGGCGTGCCGCGCGAGGAGGCCTTCCGCCGGCTGGCCGAGGCGCACGTGCAGGGCTACGGGCGCACCGTCATCGGCCGGGCGGTGTATGGCGTCATGCGGCTGCTCGGCCCGCGCCGGCTGGTGCTGCGGCTGCCGCAGACGCTGCGCGCCACGGACAACTACACGGAAGCGGAGCTCATCGAGCGTGGGCCCACCACCTACGAGATGCGGATGAACTCCGCCGTGGATGCCCCCGGCTACGTGGAGGCCCTCTTCGAGGGAATGCTGCGCGTGGGCGGCGCCGACTCTCCCCAGGTGACGAAGACGCACGCGGACCCGGCCATCCCGAGCAGCACGTACCTGCTCACCTGGAAGGACCGCTGAAGCCTCCCCTCGCGCGTCAGGAGGTGGCCTGGATGAAGCGCACCGCCTCGTGCATGGCGTCCAGGTCCGCGTGCCGGGTGAGGTACATCTCCTCGCCCATGAGGCTGTGGTACACGGACGGCAGCTCGCCCTTGTAGATGAGCAGCGACGGCCCCAGCCGCTCGACAATCTGCTTGTGGGTGTGCTTGTAGCGGCGGCTCTTGCGTCGCGCGCTGTGACACACGTGGTAGCGCGGCGTGTACCGGAAGTCCGCCACCGGGTCCCCCGTCACCACGCGCGCCCACAGCCGGTACACGTCGATGTCGCACGTGTAGTTCATCATGTCGGTGATGAAGCCGCCGGGGGGACGGAGGTTGACCTCCAGCACGATGAAGCGCCCGTCGGGCAGGCGGAAGAACTCCAGGTGGAACCAGCGCTCGCGCAGGCCGCAGGCGGCCACCACCTCGCGGCCCAGCACGTCCAGGCCGGGGGGAATCTCCTGGAGGCTCCAGAAGGAGATGTCGCGCTTCTCCAGCACCGTCTCCATGCCGCCGTCGCTGTACTGGTGGCTGAGGCTGAAGACGATGGCGCCGTGCCGGTCCACGATGCCGTCGTAGGTGACGATGGTGCCGCGCACGAAGGGCTGGGCCACGTAGGACGTGGGCAGCGGATGGGACAGGGCGGCGTCCACCTCGGCGTCGCTGGCCACCTTGAAGGTGTGGGCGGCGCCCACGCCCACGTCGGGCTTGAGCACGAGCGGGTAGCCCACCTTCGCGGCGAACGTCTTCACCTGCGCGGCGTCGCGCACGCGGATGAGGTCCGGGTGGGGCACGCCGGCGGCGTGGAAGACCTCGGCCATGCCGGACTTGGAGCGCAGGCGGTGGATGTCCGCGGGATGGAGGCCGGGGACGTGGAAGTCCTCGCGCAGGCGGGCCTCGACCTCCAGCCAGGACTCGTTGAGCGAGTCGATGCGGTGGATGCGGCCGTGCTTCCACGTGAGGTAGCCGGCCGCGCGCAGGAGCGCGTCCTCGTCGTGCAGGTTGGGGACGAAGTAGTACTCCCGCATGGACTCGCGCAGCTCGCCGCGCAGCGAGTCATAGGGGGCATCGCCGATACCGAGCACCGTGACGCCCCGCTCGCGCAGGGCGGTGACGAAGTGGAAGAACTGGGGCGGGAAGTGGGGAGAGATGAAGACGAAGTTCATGGCTCCTCGGGTCGGGTCCCCGACGAGGGTGACCATAGCGGCGCCCCGGGGTAAGGCCCACTTCCTTGCCACCCCTCCAGGCAGGTGTGTGACATTTTCACCTCCCACGGGTTGCGGGACGCACCTCCAGGAAGAAGAACAAGGCCATGGACTCCGCCGCGTCCCGGCCCGAGCCCGGCTCCTTCGCCCGGGAGCGGGAGGAGATGGCCCGGCACACCATCCCCGAGCTCATCGAGCTGCTGGAGAGCGAGGACCTGCGCACCCGCTTCCTGGCGGAGATGGTGCTCCGGGACGCGACGTCCACGTGACTCCACTTTCAACCCGCGGGTCCGCGGGAGGAACGGCGGCGGGCGGTCCAGGAGTGGCGTGACTGGTGGGCCGAGCACCGGCTCACGTTCAAGCGCCGCTGGGGCCAGACCTGACCCGGCGCGGCGTGCTATCTCGCCCGGGCATTCCGAGGACTCCGGCCACGAGAACCGGGGACGGATGCCTGGGAGCCCGGAGCCTTGGAGTCATCCGCCGTCATCGAGGACGCCCCGTCCAGCCGCTGGAGCGCGTGGGGGCCCTGGCTGGGCGCCGCGCTCGGCATCGCGTGGATGCTGGTGGTGGGCGGGGCGCGGGTGCTCGACCCGACGAGCCTCGACTCCGTGGGCGGAGGCGACCACGCGCAGCACGTGCTCGGGTGGCTGCACTTCCGGAACGCGCCGTGGGGCTTCCCGCTCGGGCACATCCCCACGCTGAACCATCCGCTCACCACGACGGTGGGCTTCACGGACTCGAACCCGTGGGTGTCGTTCGCGCTGAAGCCCTTCTCGGGCTGGCTGCCCCAAGACTTCCAGTTCATCGGCCCGTGGTTCGTGCTGTGCTTCGCGCTCCAGGGGTGGATGGGCGTGAAGCTCATGGAGCGCCTCACGCCGCGGCTGTCTCAGCGCCTGCTGGGCGCCGCGCTGTTCGTCATGGCGCCGGTGCTGCTCGGCCGGCACGGGCACGACACGCTGTGCGCGCACTGGCTCATCCTGGGACTGCTGTGGCTCCACCTGCGTCCTCGCGCGGACGCCCGGGCGGCCCGGCGGGACGTGGCCTGGGCCTTCGCGTTCGTCGTGCTGGCCGCCGGCATCCACCCGTACCTCCTGGTGATGGTGCTCACCCTCGCGCTGGCGCTGCTCTACACCCTGGTGCGGCGGGAGCGACTGCTGACGTGGCGCGGTGGCGCCGGCGTGCTCGCGGGGTTGCTCGGCGTGGTGGGGGCGCTCTTCGTCCTGCTGGGCTACGTGGGCCAGGGGCCCTCGCTGGCCGCGGACCTCAGCTTCGGCCACTTCAGCGCGAACGTGCTCACGCTCGTGGACCCCATGGGCTGGTCGCGCCTGCTGCCGAGCATCCCCGTCGGCGCCGGTCAGTACGAGGGCTTCGGGTACCTCGGCACGGGCACGCTGCTGCTCGCCGGGGTGCTGCTGTGGAAGCGCGCCGACTGGTGGCCCCGGGCGAAGGCGGAGTGGAAGGCCCGCAGGCCGCTGGGGGTGGCGGTGCTCCTGCTGACGCTGCTGGCCATCTCGACGGTGGTGCAGGTGGCCGGGTGGAAGGTGCTCTCCCTGCGCGGTCTCACCAAGGCGCTGTTGCCGGTGCTCGCGCCGTTCCGCGCGTCGGGCCGGTTCATCTGGGTGCTCGACTACACGCTGCTGACGGGCGTGCTGGCGCTCGTCGTGTGGCGCTGGAGGCAGCAGCCGCGGACGGCCACTGGCCTGCTGCTGGCGGCGGTGGTGCTCCAGTTCCTGGACACGGGCGACGTGTGGTGGCGGGGCCGCTTCGGCGGTGAGCCCTGGCCCCGGCTGCGGGCGGCGGCCTGGGAGGAGCTGGACCCCTCCTACCGGCACGTCGTCCTCTACCCGCCCTTCGTCATGGCCTGGGCCGAGCCCTGCGTCGCCAACACCTTTCCGCAGAACGTCTACGTGAGCTTCGGGGACCTCGCGTACCGCAAGGGGATGACGACCAACAGCGCCTACGTGGCCCGCTTCGACGCGCCACGCATGAAGGCCGTCTGCGAGGCGCTGCGCGAGGACGTCCGGAACGGACGCTTCGCGGAGGACACCGTCTACGTGGTGGACGAGAAGGAGCGCGCGGCCTTCCAGCGTCCCGAGGCGGGCCTCACCTGCGGCGTGCTGGACGGGTACTACGTCTGCGTGGCGGCGAAGGAAGGCCGTTTCCGCGAGGCGCTCCGGAGCGCGGCGGCGCCTTGAGGCCACGGGGCTGGACGCGTCCAGGCGGACGCATGCGACAGTGGGCGGATGACCGCGAACGCCTCGCCCCGTGTGACTGAAATCGGCCCCCGCGACACCGCGGCGCGGGCCGCCTTCTGCGACTACGTGCCCCAGGTGTTCCAGCGCGCCAGCTTCCATCGCTGGTCCGAGTGGGGCGAGTGGAATGACGACTACCGCGCCTTCGCGGTGGTCGAGGACGGCCGCGTGCTGGCGAATGCCTCGGTGATGCGGATGCGGCTGCTGCTGGAGGGGCGCGAGGTGACGGGCTACCAGCTCGGCGCGGTGGGCTGCCTGCCGGAGCAGCGCGGCCGTGGACTGGCGCGCGCGGTGATGGAGGCGGCACTCGACTTCTGTGGCGATGCGCCGGTGCTGCTGTTCGCCAACCCCAGGGTGCTCCAGTTCTACCCGCGCTTCGGCTTCGCCCCGCGCAGGCAGGACCTGTTCGCCGCTCCGTACGAGGCAACGCCCGAGGGTGCCCCAGCGCCCACGCTGGACCTGTCGGAGGCCGGGGTGCGGGCGGGCCTCGCCGCGCTGTCGGACCGGGGCGTGCCGGTGACGGAGCGCTTCGGCGCGCGGGGCTATTCGACCATCGCCACGTGGTACGCGGCGAACGGGTTTGCCCGTCCGCTGCGGCGGCTGACCGATGACGCGTGGGTGTTCGCGAGCGTCGAGGACGACACGCTGTACCTCGATGACATCTTCACGCGGGGGCCCCTCGACCTGCGCGCCTGGATTCCCCGCCTCATCGACCGCCCCATCCGGCGCATCCAGTTCGGCTTCACCCCGGAGCGCTGGTGGCCCGAGGCCCCGGTGTCGGGCGAGGACACCGAGGCCGACCTGTTCGTGCGCGGACTGGACCTCCCGCGCGAGCCGCACCGCTTCCCCGTGCTGGCGCACACCTGACGCCAGCTCGCCGCGGTGGACGTGCGTGGCCTGCCCGCCCTAGTTGCGCCAGGTGCCGTCCACCAGCCGCTGGATGCGCTGCTCCAGCGGAGGGTGGCTGGCGAACAGCGCCATCATGCCGCCGCCGCTGATGCCGAAGGCCTGCATGTTGGCGGGCAGCGCGCTCGGCTCGCCCTGCTGACGGCGCAGCCGGTCCAGCGCGCGCGCCATGGCGCCCGGGTCCACCAGCGTGGCGCCGCCGTGGTCCGCGCGGAACTCACGCCGCCGGCTGAACCAGGCGACGATGATGCTGGCGCCGATGCCGAACACGATTTGAAGCACCAGGCTGGTGAGGAAGTACCCCGGCCCCATGCCGCTGCTCTCCTCGCCGTCCTCCGAACGGTTGAGGAACCGGTCCACGATGAAGCCCACCACGCGGCTCAGGAAGATGACGAAGGTGTTGAGCACGCCCTGCAGCAGGGTGAGCGTCACCATGTCACCGTTGGCTACGTGGGCCACCTCGTGGCCGAGCACCGCCTCCACCTCGTCGCGGCGCATGCCGTGGAGCAGACCCGTGGACACCGCGACCAGCGCGTTGTTGCGCCGCGCGCCCGTGGCGAAGGCGTTCATGTCCGGGCTGTCGTAGATGGCGACCTCGGGCGTGGCGATGCCCGCGTCACGCGCCAGCCGGCGCACCGTCTCCACCAGCCACTGCTCGGCCTCCGTGCGCGGCGAGTCGATGACGTGCGCGCCGGTGCTCCACTTCGCCATCGGCTTGGACATCAGCAGCGAGATGATGGAGCCACCGAAGCCCATCACCGCCGACATGATGAGCAGCGTGGTCAGGTTCAGCCCCGACCCCTGCCGCGCGAGGAAGTTGTCCACCCCAAGCAGCCGACCCACGACGGCCAGCATCGCGACCACCGCCAGGTTGGTCAGGACGAACAAAGCGATGCGACTGCCGAAACGACTCTTCATGACCCTCACCCCGAGAGAACTTCGTTGGCCTCAACATTCAGCAGCACGGAGCCGATGCAAGCCCTCCAGGCCGCGCACTGTCGTGGCGGATGAAGAACAAGGCGGGGGCCGGGGCCTTCCAAAGATTGTTCCTTGGGGGAGGTGAGGTTTTCTCTATGGCAGGGCGACAAACAGAGCTTTATGTAGGTGTCGTCTGTCTCACAGGGATGCAGCCGTGAGCCGCTCGCCGAGCAGGTGGACGTAGCGTGCGCGGCTGATGTTGCGGCCGGTGATGACCACGGCGACGTCACGGAAGCCCTCCGGCGGGTGGCGCAGCAGTGCGGCCACCGTGGCGGCCCCGGATGGCTCGACGACGAGCTGATGCTCCTCGAGCAGCCAGGCCATGGCGTCCTGGATGTCCGCCTCCGACACGCGCAGCACCCGGTCCACGTACCGCCGGGCAAGAGGCAGCGTGAGGGTGTCCGGCTCGGGCTGTGCGCCCAGCCCGTCCGCGATGCTGGGACGGGACTCCACCGGAACGGGACGTCCGTGCCGCAGCCACTCCGCGAGCACCGGGCTCACCTCGGGTTGCACGCCCCAGAGCCGCATCCGCGGGTTGCGGTCCTTCATGGCCACGCCCATGCCGCTGATGAGACCGCCTCCGCCGATGCCCACCACGGTGAGGTCCACCTCCGGCAGGTCGTCGAGCACTTCGAGGCCCACGGTGCCGCCGCCCGCGATGACGGCCGGGTCGTTGTAGGCGGAGACGAAGAGGCGCTGGTGCTCGCGCGCGTACGCCTGGGCGGCCTCGCGCGCGGCGGGCACGGAGTCGAAGAAGTGCAGCCGTGCGCCGTTGCCTCGCATGACCTCCACCTTGCGCGCGTCCGCCGTGCGCGGGAGGAACAGCTCCACGGGGACGCCGAGCGTCCGCGCCGCGTGCGACAGGCCGATGCCATGGCCCCCGGCGGTGGAGGCCACCGCGCCCCGGGCCCGCGTGACCTCGTCCACGGAGAGCAGTTTGTTGAAGGAGATGCGCGGCTTGAAGCTGCCCGTCACCTGGAGGCACTCCAGCTTGAGGAAGACGCGAGCACCGAGCCGGCGGGAGAGCGCGGGAGACGGCTCCAGCGGAGTGTGGCGGATGAAGGGGGCGATGCGCTCGCGTGCTTCGCGAATGGAGACGGGGGTGACGGGGAATGGAGCGGAGTGCTCGCTCGCATTGCTGGTAGAGCGGGACATGCTGGGGGGCGGCGCGACGCGCTCACTCGCATCGCAGATGGTGCCAGGTGTGACGGAGGACGGAACGACGCGCTCGCTCGCATCGCAGATGGTGCCAGGTGTGACGGAGGACGGAACGACGCGCTCGCTCGCATCGCGGATGGTGCCAGGCGTGACGGAAGGCGGAACGACGCGCTCGCTCGCATCGCGGATGGTGCCCGGCATGGTGGGAGACGAGGCGATGGGCTCGGGCGCGGCGATGCGCTCACGCGCCGCTCCACCTGCCGCGGACGGGGTGGTGGACGGGGGTGTGGAG
>NZ_JABBJJ010000287.1 GCF_012933655.1 Pyxidicoccus fallax
GGCAGGCGCCTGTAGGCGCCCTGGGCGATGCGCACGAGGCCGCAGCCGGCCGTGCCGGCCCAGACGGCGCCGTCCGGGGTGGAGGTGAGGGCCACGACCTCCTCGCAGGGGAGGCCGGCGGCCTGGTCCAGCACGGTCCAGGTGTTGCCGTCGAAGCGGGCGAGGCCCTCCTGGGTGCCGACGAAGAGGTGGCCCTCGAGGGACTGGGTCAGCGCGAGCGCGGAGCTCTGCGGGAGCCCTTCATCCAGGCCCCACACGCGGTGAAGCGCTCCGGCGAGCGGCACGTCGGCCTCCTGGGCCCGGGACGGCGGCGCCAGCAGCGACATGAGCACGGCGAGCATCACGAGGTGACGCGGCGTCACCTTCGACCTGTGTTGCGCGAGCAAAGGAATGCGGCCCCCACTGACAAACGGAGGGGAGCCTACCGCATCTGGATGGCGTCTACCCGCGACCGCCCGTGTCACACGGGCGGCGGGAGACCCCACGCGTGGGGTGGAGAGAGTTCACCCGCGCCGTGGATCTGCCCATGGAATGGCCGGGACGGAGTGCTAAGAAGGGCCCTTCGCAAGGAGCGTCATGCCCGTCCTCGCCATCGGCAACATCGAGAAGGTCCGTGCGCTCGCGGCCAACGCCCGCGTGCTGCTGGTGGGAGGCGCGCGAGCCTCCTCCGCCAGCCGCGTCACCGCGTACGAGCCGGGCTCCAACAAGGTGCTCTGGAGCACCGAGCTGCCCTCCGCGGTCCTCGCCCTCGCCCTCTCCGGCGAGCGCTGGGCCGCCGCCGGCGCCGACGGCACCCTCCACATCGGCACCCTCTCCGACGGCAAGGCCGCCTTCCAGCTCCACGGCGTGCACCCGGGCGGCGCCACCGCGCTCGCCTCCAGCGCCGACGGCAAGCTCCTCTTCAGCGCGGGCGCCGACGGCACCGTGCGCGCCTGGGAGTGGGAGTCCACGCGCAAGGTGCACGACTGGAAGGCCTCGCCCCAGCCGCTGCGCGCCGTGGCCGTGGACCCCTCCGGCACCTACGCCGCCTGCGGTGGTGACGACGGCGTGGTCCGCTCCTTCACCCTCGCCACCGGCGCCCGGCGCGACATGCCCGGCCACGAGGGCGCGGTGCGCGCGCTCGCCTTCACCCCGCGCGACGGACGCCTCGTCTCCGGCGGCGACGACGGCAGGCTGCGCATCTGGTACCTCGTCGGCGCCGTGGAGTTCGAGGTGCGCGGCGACAAGGACTCCGGCCATGCCGGCGCCGTGCTCGCCCTCCTCTTCCCGCCCACGCCCGCCGCCGAGCCCGGCGGCGACGAGCCGGCCGACCGCATCTGGTCCGCCGGAAGCGACGGCAAGGTGAAGGCCTGGCGCCTGGACGAGCGTCGCAAGCCGCGCACGCTCGACTGCGGCAGCAGGCCCGTGAACGCCCTCGCCTTCATGCCCCCGGCCAACTCGCGGGCGGCGAGGGTGTCGCTGGGCTTCGTCTTCGCGGGCTGCGAGGACCGCCGCGTCCACCACTTCGGCGTCGCGGTGGACGGCAAGCCCGCCGAGGACCACTCCCACTACCAGCACGGCTTCGACCTGCTCACCGAGTCCCTCAAGGCCGGCCGCCCCAAGCGCGAGTCCTCCGTGCGCGAGGCCGCCCTCCTGGAGGAGCCCGAGGCGCTCGACTTCCTCACCCAGGTCCTCGGCACCGACAAGGACGCCGAGGTACGCCGGCTCGCCGCGCAGGAGCTGGCCGCGAAGGGCCGCACCGCCGCCCGGCCCAAGCTGCGTGAGCGCCTCAACGACGACCACCCCATGGTGCGCCGGGCCGCGCTGGAGGCCCTGGAGAAGCTGGAGACCGAGTCGCCCCTGGCCGCTCCGCGCGCCGCGCTGGACTCCCGCTACGCCGACACCCGCGTGGCGGGCCTGGAGCGGCTGGCGAAGCTGGGCGGCGTGTCGCCGCTGGTGCCGGGCCTCATCGCCGGAAAGCTCGTGGACGGCGTGCCCGCCGTGGGGCTGGCCGCGCTGGACGCCCTCACCGAGGTGACGCCCGGCGGGAGCACCGAGCCTTTGCGCACCGCCTTCGAGCGCGGCCCCGCGCACCTCAAGGTGGAGGTGCTCATCCGCGCCGCCGGAGCGGGCCTCCTGGGCCACCCGCAGCTCCAGCCGCTGGCCGCCCGCGCGCTGGACGACGAGGACGCGGACGTGCGCCGCGTGGCCTTCACCGTGCGCGTGCTGGAGCGCCGCGCCCTGGCCCACGCGCTGGAGTCGCGCGACGAGGACTTCGCCCGCGCCACCAAGGACGTGACCCGCCGGCTGGCCCAGCGCGCCCGCCGCGCCCAGGGCATCCCCGACAGCACGCCTCCGAGTGACGCGGACGTGCAGGCCGCGCGTGACGCGCTGCCCGCGCAGGGCACCGTCGGTGGCACGCTGGCCGAGTCCGACCTGGAGCCCCTGCTGGCCGCCATGGCCTGCCGCACGCCGGACACCGCGGTGCGCGGCGCGCGCGGACTGGCGCAGCTCGGAGACACCCGGGCGCTGGGCGCGCTGCTCCAGCTCTCCCGCGAGCCGGAGGCCTCCATCCGCCGGCAGGCCGCCACCGCGCTGCAGGCCCTCCAGGACCCCCAGGCTCGCGAGCGGCTGGTGTGGATGCTGGACGACGTGGACGCGGACGTGCGCGCCGCGGCGCTGGAAGCCGTCGTGGCGCTCGACACGAGCGCGCCCCTGTCCGCCGCCGAGGCCGCGCTGCGCTCCGGCCACGAGGACATGCGTGTGCGCGGCCTGGACCGGCTGGTGAAGCTGGGCGCCGCGACGCAGGGCGCGGAGCCGCTGCTGGGCGACGCGCTGGAGGACGAATCCGCCAGGGTGCGCGGCGAGGCCTTCCGCACGCTGTGGGCGTGGAACGAGCAGGAGCCCCAGAAGGCCCTGGACCGCGCGCTCTCCGGCCGCTTCCCGGACCTGCGCGGCCGCGCGGTGGAGGTGCTCTCGCAGCACGGCGCCGAGGGCTGGGCCCTGGAGCGCCTGCGCAAGTCGGTGGAGGACCGCGACGCGGGCGTGGCCACCGCCGCGTACAACGCGTGGGTGAAGCAGGCCGGCAAGGAGAAGCCGGAGCCGCACCTCGCGGCGCTCGCGTCCACGCATGCCTCGCTGCGCATCGCCGGGGCGAAGGGCTCCGTCCACGCGCCCGCGGAGGCGCTGCGCTCGCCGCTGCTGAAGCGGGTGCAGGATGAGAATGTCGACGTCGCCATCGCCGCGCTGGAGGCGCTCGACAAGCTGGTGCCGAACGAGAACGGTCCGCTGACGGCGGGCATCGCCTCGGCCTCGCTGCTGGTGCGCGTGCGCGCCGCGGAGCTGCTGGCCCCGCGCGGCGCCGAGGACATCCTCGAGCCGATGCGGGTCCTCATCACCGACAAGGACCTGGAGCGCCTCTACCCGCCCGCCTTCCTCAACCCGCTGCGCATCCGCGCCGCGCGCGCGCTGGCGTCGCTGGGCTCGCGCAAGCTGCTGGGCTTCTTCGCCACCGTGCTGCTGCCGCACGAGCTGGGCGACATCCAGGAGCAGGGCGCGCGCGGCCTCGCCACCGCCAGCCGCCGGGGTGACGAGGGCCACCTGCTGGACGCGCTGAGCTCCGCCAACGTGGCGGTGCGCTCGTGGGCCGCGGATGGCCTGTCCCGCCTGGGTGACACGCGCGCGCTGCCGGTGCTCACCGGCAACCTGCGCAACGACCACCTGCCGATTCGCCTCGGCGCCATCCTCGCCTTCGCGGCCCTGGGCCCCGCCGGGGATGGGGGCCTGCTGCACGGCCTGGAGGACCGCGCTCGCGAGGTGCAGGAGATGGTGTTCGCCATCGTCCTCGCGAGGGATTTGCGCGCCAGCCGCCGGGGCGAGCCGCCCGACCTGCTCATCAGCGCCCTCTCCAGCGGCCGGCCCGAGGTGCGCTACGCCGCGGCCCGCGCGCTGGAGCTGCGCGCGGACACCGACGCGTCGCGCGCGTACCTCGTGGACGCCCTGCTGCCGCCGCGCCCGGAGAAGGGCAAGGCCGAGAAGGCCGAAGGCACGCTGGACCTGCTCGGCGATGACGACGGGTCGGAGCTGCGTGAGGACAAGGAGAAGTCCGGCGACCTGAAGGGGTGGCCCTCCGAGGCGGACAGCGCGAAGCGGGTGCTGGGGCTCGCCGAGGCCCTCTCCAGCGACCAGCCCGAGCAGCGCTACGCGGCGGCCCAGGTGCTGCTGCTGCGCAACAAGCCGCTCGACTACTTCCGCGAGGCCCAGAAGGTAGCCCGCCCGCGCACGCTGGACGCGCCGTGGAAGCCGGAGACAGCGCCCGCCACGTCGCCCGTGCAGGCCACGCCCGGCAGGAGCTGGCTGCGCCGACTCTTCTCCGCCGTGAAGCCGGGGGTGCCGGAGTCCTCGCCCGAGGCCACCGCCAGCGCCGAGCGGCAGCACCTGCGCCGGCTCGCCTTCGGCGCCTACGTGGGCCTCTTGCGGCAGGTGTCCGCGGGAGACGACGAGGGCCACCGGGTGCGCCGCGACGCGGTGGACCGCGTGGTGAAGCTGACGCAGGAGGGCTACGCCGGCACGCCCGCCGCCGTGGCCGCCCTGCTGCGCGCCCTGGAGGACCCGCACCAGCTCGTGCGCAAGGCGGCGCTGGCCGGCCTCAAGGAGCTGTTCCCCGCCGGCAGCGACGAGCCGCTGTCGCTGGCCCTGGCCTCGCAGTCCGCGGACATGGCCCGCGCCGCGCTGGACGAGCTGTCCGGACGGGGCGACGTCGCGAAGCCGCGCATCGCCGCCGCGCTCAACTCGCCGCTGCCGGACGTGCGCCGCTACGCCTTCGAGCTCCTGGAGAAGCTCAGCCCGCCCGGCAGCCTGGAGCCGCTGCTGGCCGCGCTGGGCAGCGAGCACGCCGACCTGCGCGTGGGCGTGATTGAGCGGCTGGCCGGCGCCAACGACCCGCGCGTCACCGAGGCGCTGGGCCGGGCCATGGCCAGCGAGCACGAGGACCTGCGGCTGCGCGCCTCGGAGCTGCTGGCGCTGCGCGGGGATGACCGCGCGGTGGAGGTGCTCACCACCTTCCTGCGCTCGGAGAACGCGGCCGCCGCGAAGCGCGCGCTGGAAGCCCTGACCCGGCTGGCCACGCCCGGCGCCGTGAATGCCCTGGCCGCACGGCTCCAGGCCGCTCCGGACGCCAACGAGCGGCAGCGGCTGGTGGCGGCCCTGGGCCACACCCGTCGCGAGGAAGGCCTGGACGTGCTGGCCCGGCGCTGCCTGGAGGACGAGGCCCCCGCCGTGCGCAACACCTGCGTCACCGCCGCGATGAACATCGCCGGCGCGGACGTGAAGAAGCGTGACGCGACGCTGGCGGTGCGCTTCCTGCGCCAGGCGGTGAAGAACCAGGACGCGGCGGTGCGGCAGGCCGCCGTGCGCGAGCTGGAGCACGGCGCCGAGGCCGGCCAGTCCGAGGTGCTGGTGGGCCTCTTCGCGGACCGGGACGTGACGGTGCGCGCGGAGGCCGTGGAGCGGTACGCGAAGCGCGTCATCGAGCACGGCGCCAGCGTGGAGCCCCTGGAAGAGGTGCTGCGCGCCGGTGCCCGCGAGCTGATGCTGCCGGCCGCCGAGGCCGTGGCGCACCAGGGCCGCGTCAGCGCCCTGCGCCCCCTGCTGCTGTACGCCCGCGCGGGCGAGGAAGGACAGCGCGAGCGCGCCCTGCTCGCCCTGGGCACGCTGGGTGACGCGCGCGCCCTCGCCGAGCTGGAGACGGTGGCCGCGGGCGGCACGCCGGAGGCTCCGACGGAGCCCTCCATGATGGCCGCCGCCATCGAGGGCCTCGGCCGCCTCGCCGCGAAGCTGCCGGACGGCGAGGACCGCCGCCGCGTCGAGGAGAAGGTGGAGGCCGCCGCCGTCGAGGGCAACAGCGTGGAGCTGCAGCAGGCCGGCATCCGGGGCCTGCGCGCCATCGGCGGCGAGCGCGCCCGCGTGAAGCTGGAGGCGCTGCTGGGCGACCCGGGCACGTTCCTGCTCACGCGCACGGCCGCCGCTCAGGAACTGGCGAAGCTGAAGGACCCGGAGGCGGAGACCGCGCTCGCCCTGGCGCTGGACTTCCCCGAGTACGAGCTGCGCCGCGAGGCGCGCAAGGCGCTGGACGAGCTCTTCCCGAAGGAGCGCACGCGCGTGGAGTTCCACGCCGTGGCCAGCCGCTACCCGGACATCTCCGAGCCGGCCGCCGCCTACCTCTCCGACGAGGGCGACCCGGCGCTGCTGGTGCCCCGGCTGGCCACGCTGTCCAATGTGGCCCTGCGGCTGCGGCTGCGGCGCGGGCTCGCGCGGCGCGGCGCCATGCCCGTCCCCGAGGTGGTGGCGCTGCTCGGCCACGACAAGCCGGAGGCCCGCGAGGAGGCCGCGCTGCTGGTGGGCACCTGGACGGGTGAGCCCCGCGATCCGGGCTCGGTGGATGTGGCCGCGCTGTCCCGCGCGCTGGTGACGGCCGAGCGCCGTACCGCCTCCGAGTGGGCCGCCGCGCCCGCTCCGAAGCGCGCCCCGCTGGCCGCCGCGTGGGAGCGTCTGTTGTGGGCCGGCTCCCGCCTGGGCGCCGCCGCGCTGTCGGACTCCGCGCGCGCCATCCTCCAGGGTGGCGAGGCCGGGGCTCCCGCCCGCGTGCGCCAGGAGGCCGCGCGCGCGCTGGGCCGCCTGGGCTCGGTGAACGGCACGCTGCAACCCAAGGGGGCCACGCCCACCGCGCCCGTGCTGTCGCATGACAAGGAGCGCGCCGCCGTGGCCGAGACGCTGCGCGCGTCGCTCGTCGACCCGGACGCCCGGGTGCGCGCGGCGGCGGCGGACGCGCTGGCGAAGCTCGCCCCCGAGCGCGCCGCGGCCTGGGCGCTGGAGGTGAAACCGTTCGACCCGGTGGCCCTGGGCCCCACGGGTGACAGGCCGCCCCAGGACACGCTCGCGACGTCCGAGAGCCGCCGCCTCGCGGTGCCCGCGCTGCTGGGTACTCGCGCCGAGGAGCCTCTGCTGGCCCTGGCCCGGGGTGTGAAGGCCGAGGTGAAGCCGGACGCCTATGCCGTATTGGGCCGGCTGGGCGGAGACGCGGCGGCGAAGCTGCTGCACGATGCCGCCTTCGACAACTCGCAACCCGTGGAGCTGCGCAAGGCCGCCTGGCGCGCCCACAAACGTGCACGCCGCGCCGCCGAGCGCGCCCGGAAGGAAGGAACCCCGTCGTGACGACCGCCACCCGACACCCCGTCGAGCTGCGCTACGCCACCGCGAGCGACGTGGAGGCCGCACCGGATGCCTCGCGCGTGCTGCTGGCCCTGGAGGGCTCTCGCGGCACCGTGGGCGTGCGCGGCCGCGTGCGCGACGCCACCCTCTTCCGCGACGTGCTCGCCTCCACCTTCGGCATCCTCGCCAGCGACCTACGCTACCGGGGCAAGGACCGCACCGCGTACCTCGCGTACCTCATGAAGCAGGGGAAGCGGGCCAGCGCGCAAATCTGGGAGGCGCAGAAGGCCTTCCTCGACAACGCGCTGGAGGGCGAGGAGAAGAAGGACGCGGTGCTGGACCCCGTCCTCACCGTGGACCCGGACAGCGTGTCCCTGGAGGTCTTCTCCCGCGACGAGAGCGCCTACGCGCGCCTGTCCCTCGACAATGCCCTCTTCGAGGGCCGCGAGGCCGCGCACGGCTCCACCTTCCTGGACGTGCCCGCGGACCTGCCCGCCCGCGTGGACCGGCTGCGCACCTACGTGCCCGTGTCGCTGGAGGCCCACGTGGCCCTGCCCGCGCGCCCCTCGCAGCCCGCCCGCGAGCCGCGCAACGTGGAGGTGCCCCACGCGTGGCTGCGCGGCTTCCTCCAGGTGCAGTCCGCCGCCACGCTGCCGGCGAACACGTGCCGGCTTGCGCCCATCGACCTCTACAACCTCCTCTTCGCGCTGCGCACCCGCAAGGCGAAGAAGGCCCCGCGCGCGCTGCGCTTCGAGCTCATCCCCGGCGCCCCGCCCCGGCTGGTGCTGGAGCCGTGGGAGCTGGTGCTGGAGTGCCACGGCGGCACGTACACGGGCAGCGCCCCCGCGGTGGTGCGCACCTTCGGCCGCCAGCGGCTCGCCGCGCTCGCGCGCCTGCTGCCCCATGCGCACTCGGTGCGGGTGCAGCTCCTGGGCCCGGGCCTGCCAGTGTTCTGGGTCATCGACATGGGCGCGGCCACGCTGACGCTGGGCCTCACTGGCTGGACGGAGAGCGGCTGGTCCTCGGCCGCCGCCTTCGACGCCCTCATGCCCCGCGCGGTGCCGGACGGGCTCGCGGAGAAGCTGCGCGGCCGGCTGCGCGCGGAAGGGCCCCTGTCCTTCGAGACGCTCGTCGCCGGTGCCGGCGCCCCCAAGGAGTCCGTGCGCGCGGCGCTCCAATTGGAGTGCCTGCGCGGCCGCGTCCTCTTCGACATCGCCCGGGGCGAGTACCGCCCGCGCGAGCTGATGGCGACGCCGGTGGACGAGGCCGTCATCCGCTACGGCAGCGAGCGCGAGGCGCGCGCCCACCGCCTGCTGGGCGACGGCGGCCCGGGCGCGGGCGAGGTGAAGCTGACCAAGGTGCACGAGGTCGTCGGCGAGGGCATCCGCATCCACGGCGAGGTGGTGGACCGCGAGGCCGTGCGCAGCTTCTTCCCCAGCTTCATGCTGGACGTGGAGGGCCGGCTGAAGGACGCCTCCTGCGGCTGCCCCCACCACCGCCGCTCCGGCCTGCGCGAGGGCCCCTGCGAGCACCTGCTCGCGCTGCGCCTCGCCTACGGCCGCCGCCGCGCCGAGGAAGAGGCGCTCCGCAAGACGCCCGAGGGCCGCAAGCTCATCCGCGCCGAGACGCGCTCCTACGTGCGCCGCGACGCGGAGAGCGGCCTGGAGACGGTGTATCGCGTGTCGCTGGACGGCCAGGTGGTGGCGGTGGAGTGGGGCCCGCGCACGGGCGAGTCCCGCCACCAGCGGCTCTGGTTCGACACGGACGCGGAGGCCCGCACGGCCTATTTCTCGCGCCTGGAGAAGTTGGCGGCTGAAGGCTACATCGACGCGGCCTCGGCCTTGGTGTAAACCCCCATTCACGGCCCGGCCGCGTCGACGCGCGGCCGGCAGGACAGGAGCGACGGAACGACGACGGACCAGCGCTTCACGCGCGAGCAGCCGAGAGAGGTCTGGAGTGCATCAGCCTGAGCGCCTCGAGCGCGGGAGCGGTGTTGCGCCGCTCCGGTTGGAATGCAGGACACTCTCCGCAAGGTAGCCTGTTCTTGGCTCTCTCCCTCCTAGGCACCATGGCCCGGGTGGGTAGCTGAGCCAACGACGCGAACGCCGTTTACCCACCCGGGCCATGGTGCCTAGGAGGGGAGAGCCGGTGAGGCTACCGTGCCCCAGGTGAGATGGTGGTGCCTTCCCGGCCTCCCTCGACTGCTCGCGCCACGCCCCGTCCCATGCCGCCGCCCCCGCCCCAGGTACCGACATGACCGCCAGGCTGGAGTCGTTCGTCCCCGCAGCTTCGCCGCAGACCGTCTCCACGCCCGCGCCGGCAGCCCCCGCCGCCAACGCCGCCTCGCAGCGTGAGGCCCGCCGCGCCGCCCACGAGGCGCTCCTCACCCGCTGGAAGGCCATCGTCGAGTCCGGCGGCGCCGACTCCTGGGTGCAGGGCCAGCTCGTCTCGCGCGGCCTCGCGGTGGGCGACCTCGACTTCGCGCGTGCGTCCGACAAGGAGAAGACGGCCTGGAAGGAGAAGAAGAAGGCCGAGGCCGCCGAGCGCCGCGCCCTGGAGCGCCAGGCCCACGAAGCCTGGAAGGCCACGCACGTGGCGCACCTGGGCGCCGGGGTGCACTGGGAGGAGGACGCCGCTGGCGACAAGTTCGACATCGCGGCCCGCGAGGAGCGCGCGAGGGCGAACGGCCTGCCGGAGCTGGACTCCACGGACGCGCTGGCGAAGGCGCTGGGCCTGAGCGTGTCCAAGCTGCGCTGGTTCGCGTTCCACCGCGAGGTGGACACGGGCTCGCACTACGTGAGCTGGAAGATTCCCAAGCGCGACGGCGGCTCGCGGACGATTACGTCCCCCAAGCCGGAGCTGAAGGAAGCGCAGCGCTGGGTGCTGGCGAACGTGGTGGAGAAGCTGCCGGTGCACGGCGCGGCCCACGGCTTCGTGGCGGGGCGCTCCATCCTCACCAACGCGCTGGCGCACCAGGGCGCGGACGTGGTGGTGAAGGTGGACCTGAAGGACTTCTTCCCCTCCGTGACGTGGCGGCGGGTGAAGGGCCTCTTGCGCAAGGGCGGCCTGCCGGAGAGCGCGTCCACGCTGCTGGCGCTGATGGCCACCGAGGCCCCACGCGAGGCGGTGCAGTTCCGAGGCAAGCTGCTCTACGTGGCGAAGGGCCCGCGCTCGCTGCCGCAGGGCGCGCCCACGTCGCCGGGCATCACCAACGCGCTGTGCCTGCGCCTGGACAAGCGGCTCTCCGCGCTGTCGAAGCGGTTGGGCTTCACGTACACGCGCTACGCGGACGACCTGACCTTCTCGTGGACGAAGGCGAAGCAGCCGAAGGCGAAGCGCTCGCAGCGCCCGCCAGTGGCGGTGCTGCTGTCGCGCGTGCAGTCCGTGGTGGAGGCCGAGGGCTTCCGCGTGCACCCGGACAAGACGCGCGTGGCACGCAAGGGCACGCGCCAGCGGGTGACGGGGCTGGTGGTGAACGAGGCCGCCAACGGCAAGCCCGCCGCGCGAGTCCCCCGCGACGTGGTGCGCCGGCTGCGCGCCGCCATCCACAACCGCGAGCAGGGCAAGCCCGGCCGCGAGGGCGAGTCGCTGGACCAGCTCAAGGGCATGGCCGCCTTCATCCACATGACGGACCCGGTGAAGGGCCGCGCGTTCCTGGAGCAGCTCGCGAAGCTGGAGGCGAAGGAGCAGCAGTCGCCTCCGGCGGCCTGACGCTCAGCGCAGCAGCGCCCCGTCGAAGAAGGCCCGCAGCCGGCGCGGGTACTCCTCGGGCGACGTCACACTGAAGTTCCCGTGGCCCGCACCCTGGATGCGCCACGTCTGCGCGTACTCGCGCACCTTGGCGAACAGCTCGTCCGCGAGCGGCTGTCCGGACTCCTCCGTGCCCATGACGATGAAGAGCGGCCGGGGGCGGATGCGCTCCACCGCGTCGATGGTGCGCACCTCGTCGATGGCGATGCCCCGCCGCCAGAAGGGCACCAGCGCACCGGACTGGGACACGAAGCCGAAGCGCCGGAAGTCATACGCCGCCGCCAGCCACAGCGTGTTGAACGGGGACAGCAGCACCACCGCGCGCACGCCCGGGTCCTTCGCGGCCACCTCGGCCACCGCGGCGGAACCAATCGAGAAGCCGAGCGCCCCCACCCTCTCCGGGTCCACGTCCGGCTGGGCGCGCACGAACTCCAGCGCCGCCGCCACGTCTCTGCGCTCCTGGTCGCCCCAGGTGGACGTCTCCCCTTCGCTCTCCCCGTGGGCGCGCAGGTCGAACAGCAGCACGCCGTAGCCCGCGTCTCGCAGGATGCGCGCCTCCGGCAGCAGGTCCGCGCGCGTCTGCGACAGGCCGTGCGCCATCACCACCGCGGCCCGGTTCCTCGACGGCACGTACCACCCTCGCAGCGTCAGCCCGTCCGCCGTGCGCAGCGTCACGTCGCGCGCCTCCGCGAGGTCCGCCGGCTTCACCGCCTGGGGCTTCGGGTAGTGGAAGTACGCCTCCGAGTGCCGCAGCGCCCGGCCGAAGATGGCCAGGGTCCCGACCAACCCCAGCGCCAGCACCCCACCCACGAGCCACCGCCACCGCTTCATGTCCGCCTGCCCTCCATGACTCGGCGCACGGCTGGCAGGCCGCTGCGCCTGGGCGTCATTGGTCAACGTCTCGTCACGCAGCTTACACTTGGCCGGAACTTTCACAGGGCCGCTGCGGGTCCTGTCGCACCAGGGAAGCTGTGGGCACGTCCAAGACGACTTTCGATGCGGTGGTGGTGGGCTCGGGCGCGTGCGGGGGTTGGGCCGCGAAGCAGCTGACGGAGGCGGGCCTTCGGGTGCTCGTCCTCGAAGCCGGCCGCGGCCTCCAGGCCGACAAGCTGCTGTGGATGTGGCACCGGCTGCGCCAGAAGCTGCTCCGCTACCGCACGGAGACGGACGCGCGGCGCAAGGAGCGCCAGAAAATCCAGTCCACCACCTTCGCGTGGCCCTTCCACCCGCACGCCTTCGTGGACGACGTGGACAACCCGTACACCACGCCGGACGGCCAGCCCTTCACGTGGATTCGCGCGCGGCAGGTGGGCGGGCGCACCTCGGTGAAGGCGCACGGGCGCCAGTTCTACCGGCTGTCTGACTTCGACTTCAAAGCCGGCAGCCGTGACGGGCAGGGCCCGGACTGGCCGCTGACGCTGGCGGAGCTCGCGCCGCACTACGAAACGGTGGAGCGGTGGATGGGCGTCCGCGGCAACACCGACGGGCTCTCCACCCTGCCCGACTCCGTCTTCGCCGAGTCCATTCCCCTTACCCCCGCGGAGCAGCGCCTGAAGGAGCGCGTGGAGCGCCGCTGGCCCGAGCGCCGCGTCGTCGCCCGCCGCACCGCCAACGCGCCCGTTACCATCCCGGCGGCGCTGAAGACGGGCCGCCTCACGCTGCGCACCAACGCCGTGGTGGACCGGGTCCTCCACGACGCGAAGACGGGCCGCGCCACCGGCGTGCACTACATCGACGCGGAGACGGGCAAGACGTACGAGGCCCACGGTCGCATCATCGTGCTCGCGGCGGGCACCATCGAGACCGCGCGCCTGCTGCTCCACTCGCGCAGCGAGGCGTTCCCGGACGGGCTGGCGAACTCGTCGGGACAGGTGGGCCGCAACCTGATGGACCACACGTACCTGCTGGGCATCGAGGCGAAGATGAACCTGCCCGCCGACCAGCAGCGGGCGGAGCAGAGCTGGGCGTACATCCCCCAGTTCCGCAACGTCACCACGAAGGAGCCGGGCTTCTCGCGCGGCTATGGCGTGCAGGTCTTCACCTTCGGCGACAGCTGCCACTTCGTGCCCTTCGGCGAGATGGTGCCGCGCGCGGAGAACCGCGTGACGCTGAACGCCACGGTGAAGGACCGCTGGGGCATCCCCGCCGCGCACATCGACTGCAAGCACTCGGACAACGAGCGGAAGCTGGTCGAGGACTCGGTGGCGCAGTGCCAGGAGATGATGAAGGAAGCGGGCTTCACCGTGGAGAAGGTCAACGACACCATGTCCACGCCGGGCATGGCCATCCACGAGGTGGGCACCGCGCGCATGGGCACGGACCCGAAGACGTCCGTGCTCAACAAGCACAACCAGAGCTGGGACGTGCCCAACCTCTTCATCACCGACGGCTCGTGCTTCCCCTCTCAGGGAGCGCAGAACCCCACGCTGACGATGATGGCGATCACCGTGCGCGCCTGCGCCTATATGGTCGGAGAGCTCAAGGCCGGCCGGCTGTGAGAGGTGGGGACGAGCCCTCGTCGCATTGAATCCCGACGCGGGCGAGGTGCTCCGCGAGGTGGGGCTCCCCGGTACGCGGGCGGGACTGGAGGCGCTGCTCCGTGGATGAGCTTCGCCTGGGAAGCCTCACCGTGCGCCTGGAGCGCGCCGATGCCCGCTGAGCACCGCGCCGCCCATCAGCGCCACGGCGAGCACCAGCGCCACGGGCCCGAGCCAGTCTCCCCAGGCCAGCGCGAGTGACGGCATCGACGCGGTGACGGGCACCCGCATCGCGAGCCCCGAGCGCTGGTTGTCATCCACCTCCGCGACGACCGCCCCCGTCGCGTCGATGAGCGCGGACACCCCTGAGTTCGTCACGCGCACCTGCGAGCGACGGGTCTCGATGCTGCGGAAGGCCGCATGCGCCAGGTGCAGGCGGGGCGCGGGGGTGCCGGAGAACCACGAGTCATTGGACAGCGTGAGCAGCAGCTCCGCGCCCTGGCGTACACCCTGCGCGACGAACGAGGGGAAGATGGACTCGTAGCAGATGAGCGGCGCCACGGTGAGCGAGCGACCGTCGCGCAGCCGGAAGCTCACGGCCTTCGGCCCGGGGCCGCGCTTCCAGCGTCCCGTCCAAGGCAGCCACTCGCGCAGCGTCGGCGTGTCGATGAGGTCCGGCACCCACTCCGTCAGGGGGAAGAGCATCGTCTTGCGGTACGCCGTGCGCTCCAGCGTGTCACCGCGAGCGGAAGGGCCCAGGAACATGGCGGCGTTGAACTCGCGCTCGCCCTCCAGGTCGTAGGAGCCGAAGACGAGGGGCACGCCACGCTGGGCGACATAGCCGGCAATCTCGGCGTCCAGCTCGGCGCCGGCCTCACTGCGGGGCGAGCCGAAGGTGGTGGGGTACACCGTCTCCGGCCACACCAGCAGGTCCACGGGCCCGGCGCGCAGCAGGCCGTCGGACATCTCGTAGTGCGTGTCGAGAATCATCCGCACCACGTCGTAGGTGCCGCGCTCGGCCTTCAGCTTCTCGTAGTTGGTGATGTTGGCCTGCACCGCGCCCACCACCAGGCCGCCCTCGCGGCGCGTCGCCGCCGTCACCTGCGAGTGGCGGAACGCGCCATACGCCGTCAACACGAGGACCAGCGCCACACCGGCCGCCGCCGGAATCACGGCACGCTGGCGCGAGGAAGGGACACGCAGGGAGCGCAGCGTCGCGAGCACGCACTCATTGACGAGCAGGAGCAGCAACGTAAGCCCGGGAGCGCCGGCCACGTCCGCGCCCTGCCGCTGCCACTCCTGGGTGACGAGCCCGAGCCCGAGCGTGTCCGCGAACAGCTTCGGCGCGAACCACTCCACGCCCACGTACACGAGCGCGGTCACGACAGGAGGAAGCCACCCGAGGCGTGCTCCAACGCTCGCGTCACGCCCCACGGGCGGGCCTGCGTCACTTCGCACGGGCACTCGCGAGTCATTGCCTTGGGGCGCGCCAGCTCCCGTCAAGGTGCCTGCACCCTCCACCGCCCGCCGAGCGAAGTACCGCGCCAGCGCCGCCGCGGGAAACTGGAGCTGAACCACCGGAGCCATCACCAGCAGCGCCAGCCAGCACACCCACAGCGGGGCCTGCGAATACGCCTGCACCGAGCCCGCGAACCAGCCGAACACCACCACGGAGAACGCCACCGCGAGCCCGAGCCCCAACGCCAGCGCCCCGCGCCACGAGCGAGCCCGCTCCACCGCCGCGAGCCACGGCACCAGCGCCACCCAGCCGAGCAGCGTCCACGGCATGCGCAGCCCGGAGAACAGCGCCAGCATCGCGGTGGTCGCCAGCACTCCGAGCAGCGCCACGGCGAGTCGCCGCGCGCGGCCCGCTCGCGCGTCCGTCACGGCTCGCCCGCTCCGGACTCGGCGCCCTCGGGCAGCTGCAGCATCTCGATGGGCAATCCCGGAGGCGCCATCTCCGCGGGCACCACGCGGTTCTCCGGCAGGGCAATGGGCTGGCCGCTCGCGTCCGAGGGCGCGTAATCCGGATGGAACATCAGGATGGCCTGCACGCGCTCACCGTTGTCGGTGGACTGGTAGTGGCGCACGTAGCCGGGCGGCAGCTCGAAGTCCTCGGGCACGACGATGCCGCGCTTGAGCGGCTTGGTGCCGGGCCGATACAGCTGCGTGCCCGTGGGCCCGGTGTACGGCGGCTCCGGGTCGGAAGGCGGCGGCATGGGCTCCTCCACGACGGGCGCGGCCACGGGCTGGGGCGCCGGAGCCACGGGGCGAGGCCGCGGCGCGGGAGCCTGGGCGACCATGGGCGGAGGCGCGACCACGGGCGCGGGAGGAAGCTCGGCCATCGGCTCCACCTCCACGTCCGAGGAGAGCCACCAGGCACTCAGCGCGCCGCAAAGAATGGTGAACACGAGCGCGCCGCCCACGAGCCACAGGCCCACGCCGCTGCTGGAGCGCGAGGGAGCGACATGCGTGACGCCGTCACGGTCGACACGCCGTTCTGGAGCTGGTTGCTGCGGCCTCATGCTCGCCCGCGGACCTCCGGGCTGCGTATGCTACGGACCGACTCCCGCCGAGGCAATCCGGCCCCCTACCGGACTCACGCCCCCATGAGCCCCACCTCCGCCGCCCTCGCCGAGCCCTCCGGC
>NZ_JABBJJ010000288.1 GCF_012933655.1 Pyxidicoccus fallax
CCACCGTGGCTCCCGCGCCCATCACCGCGCCCACCGCCGTCCCGCTCACCAAGCCTCCCGAGGCCGAGACGGAAACCGTCGCCGCCGCGCCCATCGCCGTCGGCGGCACCGGCACGCTCGTCCCCGGCGGCGTCGTGGGCGGCACCGGCACCGGCGAGGGCATCTCCAGTGGTGGCGGCCGCGCGGCCCCCATCAACCTGCCCGAGTCGGCCACGCCGCCCGAGCCGCTCACGTCCAACCTCATCCCCGAGTACCCCTCCGACGCCCGCGCCAAGGGCCTGGAGGGCATGGTCATCCTCAAGGGCGTGGTCGAGGTGGACGGCCGCGTCACCCAGCTCAAGGTCATGCGCGGTGACGAGCCCTTCGCCAGCGCCGCGCTCGCCGCCGTGAAGACCTGGCGCTTCAAGCCCGCCGTCGTCGAGGGCCGTCCCACCGCCGTCTTCCGCATCTTCAAGGTTCCCTTCCGTCTCAAGTCCTAGGTCTCACCCGCCCTGCCCCCAGGAGCACACGTCATGAATTTCAATCTCAGGGACATCTACAACCACATGGGCGTGTTCGCCCTGGGTATCGCCTGGACGCTCGTCCTCTTCGCCGTGGCGTCCCTCGCGGTGTTCTTCGAGCGCCTCTTCGTCTTCTTCCGCTCGCGCAACATCTCCAAGAAGTTCGCCGGCCGCGCCGGCCAGTTCCTCGCGCAGAACCAGCATGAGGCCCTGGTGAAGGAGGCCGAGTCCACCAAGGGCAGCCACCTCGCCATGCTGCTCGGCGGCGGCATGAAGACGTACCTCGCCAAGTCCCGCGCTCCCGCCGGCAAGCTGGGCGCCGTGGAGCTGACCCGCCGCGAGCTGGTGCGCATCAACGAGCGCGTCAGCGCCGACGTGCGCCGCGGCATGTCCGTGCTCGCCACCGTGGGCTCCGTGGCCCCGTTCGTCGGTCTGCTCGGCACCGTGGTCGGCATCATCGAGGCCTTCTCCGGCATCGCCCGCGAGGGCTCCGGCGGCCTGGGCGCCGTGTCCGGCGGTATCGCCGAGGCGCTCGTCGTCACCGCGCTCGGCCTGCTCGTCGCCATCCCCGCGGTGCTGATGTTCAACTTCCTGTCCACCCGCGCGGACGCGCTCCAGCTGTCCCTCGACGCCGCCCGCAGCGAGTTCATGGACTACCTGGAGGACCTGGTCCCCCAGAAGGCCACCGCGACGAACGGCGCCGCGGTGGCCACGGGCCCCGAGCTGGCGGCGCGCAAGGAGGGACGTGATGTCCACCCCGCGTAGGGCCATCACGCCCGAGATGAACGTGACGCCGCTGGTGGACGTGGTGCTCGTCCTCCTCATCATCTTCATGGTCGTCACGCCCCAGATTGAAGCCGGCGCCAACGTGGAGCTGCCCGCGGCCACGAACCCGGACAAGGAGAACAAGGAGCTGGAGCCCACCACGGTGAGCCTCGCCTCCAACGGCGCCTTCTTCCTGGACCGCAAGGAGCTCAAGCGCGACGCCCTCATGGACGCGCTCAAGGCCCTGCACAAGGAGAAGCCGGACTCCCCCGTGGTGCTCAAGGCCGACCGCGGCGTGCGCTACTCCGAGGTGCGCGGCGTCTTCAAGGCCATGCAGGACATCGGCTTCCCCGGCATCAACCTCCAGGTCGTCGACAAGCAGAAGCGATAGGAGCGATAGACACCATGGCATTCGACGTCGGAGGTGGCGGCAAGGGCGGGCTTCGCCCGTCCATGAACGTGACGCCCCTGGTGGACGTGGTGCTCGTCCTCCTCATCATCTTCATGGTCGTCACCCCGCTGCTCACCAAGCAGATGTGGATGAACGTCCCCGCGAAGCCGGACAAGGAGCAGGCGGAGCAGCCGCCTCCTCCCGACGCCCTGCCCCCCGTCGTGCTCACGGTGGACAAGGGTGGCGTGCTCCGCATCAACCGGGAGGAGGTGCCCCGCGAGCAGGTGGTGGCCCGCCTCCAGCGCATGCTCAACGCGCGCCCGGACAAGATTGTCTTCTTCGACGCCAGTGATGACGTGCCGTACGGCACCGCCATGGACGCGCTGGACATCGCCCGCGGCGGCAACATCACCATCGGCGTGCTGCCGGACAAGATCGCCGACTGAAGAAGTCCCGCGGCGGACCGTGACACGGAGTTTGCGGTCCGCCGCCTGAATCGTCACAGCCCAGCCATTCAGAAGCCATGCGTGTCGCGTTCTTTACGCGCGCCGACCGCCGGCAAGGAGAGTCGTGTTGTCTCGCAACGGCCTTTCGCGCGCCCTCGTGGCAGCGCTCGCACTCCTCACCACTTCCGCGCTCGCCCAGGTGAGCGGCTCGGACGTCGCGTCCCCGCCCTCGCCCCAGGGCACCGTGACGTCCCCCACCACCGCGCAGCCCACCGACCCCGCCGGCACCGTGACGGAGAATCCGTCCGGCGCGCGCTCCCCGAGCGGCTCCATCGCCCCCGGCAGTGAGTCGGACGCGCCGGGCGCTCCGGCCGCCCCCCAGGGTGGAACGAACGTTCCTTCCACGGACGCCGCCGCCCAGCAGCCCGCGGCCCCTTCCGACAGCGCCACCGCCGAGCAGCCCGCGGCCCCCGCCGACGGCGCCACCGCGCAGCCGGGCGAGGCCGCTCCGTCCGAGGCCACGGCGGCCGAGGGCGACGCGATGTCCGACGAGGCGATGATGGCCGAGTCCGCCGAGCCGCCCGCCGGCTTCACCGGCATCTACGGCAAGGTGGTGGACGAGGCCAACAAGGAGGGCCTCATCGAGGCCACCGTGAAGGTGGTGACGGGCTCGCAGAAGCAGGCCCTCACCGACCTGGACGGCAACTACAAGCTCGCGCTGCCGCCCGGGAAGTACGACCTGCGCGTCTTCTATGACGTGTACCAGGGCCGCCGCATCACCGGCGTCATCGTGAATCCGGGCAAGGCCACGAAGCTGGACGTCGCGCTGAGCGCGGACGTGGGCGCGGTGCAGGAAGTCGTGGTCGAGGCCCGCGCCGACCGCCGCGCCGAGGGCGCCCTCCTCCAGGAGCGCAAGAAGGCCGCCGCCGTCTCCGACGCCATCAGCGCCCAGGAAATCGCCCGCACGCCGGACTCCAGCGCCTCGGACGCGGTGAAGCGCGTGGTGAGCGCCACCGTGGTGGACGGCCGCTACGTCCTCCTGCGCGGCCTGGGTGGCCGCTACAGCACCACGCTGCTCAACGGCGCGCTCCTGCCCAGCCCCGAGCCGGACGAGCCCAGCGTCCCGCTGGACCTGTTCCCCACCGCGCTGCTCGCCAACCTCAACGTGGTGAAGAGCTACACCGCGGACCTGCCCGGCACCTTCGGCGGCGGCACGCTCCTCATCGAGACCAACACCTATCCCAGCCAGTTCGAGTTCAAGCCGCGCATCACCCTCGGCGGCGACACCGTGACGACGGGCCAGGAGCGCAACACCCAGCCGGGCGGCGGCCTGGAGTTCCTTGGCTTCCCCGGCAGCACCCGCAAGCTGCCCGACGTCATCCCCACCACGCACGAGCTGGGCGCCAACGGCGAGTCCGCCGAGGAGCTGGAGCGCCAGGCGGAGAGCTTCAACAACGTGTGGGGCACGCGCAGGAAGACGGCGCTGCCCAACCTGGGCCTGAGCGCCTCCGTGGGTGACACGCTGCGCTCCGGCAACAGCCGCCTGGGCTACCTGGCCACCGTCAGCTACGGCCACAAGGAGTCCACGCAGGTCAACAGCATCGGCCGCACCAGCTTCGAGAACGACGTCTTCGTCCGCAACGACGACGCCCGCATCACACAGGGCGCGGAGACGGCCAACCTCAGCGGCCTGGCCAGCGTGGGCTACCAGTTCGACCGCGACAACGAGCTGACCGTCTTCAGCCTCTACACGCGCGGTACCGACACCCGCTCCGTCTCCAGCGCCGGCATCGACTCGCTGAAGGGCGACCGCTACGAGGGCAGCCGCCTCCAGTTCATCGTCCGCCAGCTCTCCTTCAACCAGGTGCGCGGCTTCCACCGCATCGGCCTCTTCGGCGACTCCGAGGTGGACTGGCAGGCCAACCTGTCCCGCGTGGACCGCGACGAGCCGGACACGCGCGACACGCTCTACAGCGACAGCCTGGGCACCCCCACCGGCTCGCTGTCCTTCCCCAACCAGGCCAACAGCGGCGAGCGCTTCTTCGCCGAGCTGGGCGAGACGTCCGGCGGCGGCAGCGTCAACCTCACCGTGCCCTTCACCGACGTGCGCCTGAAGGTGGGCGGCCTCGCGCAGGTGTCCGCCCGCGACTTCCGCGCCCGCCGCTTCCGCTACACGCTCATGCGCGACAGCGAGGTGGACCGCACCCTGCCCCCCGAGCAGCTCTTCGGCGACGAGGTGCTGGGCAACGGCATCCGCATGACCGAGCAGACCCGCGGCGACAGCGATGCCTATGACGCCTCGCTGGCCATCTTCGCCGGCTACGTGTCCGCGGACGTCAAGCCCACCGAGGCGCTGCGGCTGGTGGGCGGCGTGCGCCTGGAGAGCTCGCGGCAGGAACTGACGGCGCTGGACCAGTTCACCGGCGAGGTGGACAGCACCAACGAGGTCGACTACCTGGACTGGCTGCCGGCCTTCAACGCCATCTACGCCCTGACGCCGACGGTGAACCTGCGCACCGGCTACAGCTACACGCTGGCGCGTCCCACCTTCCGCGAGCTGGCGCCCTTCGCCTTCTACGACTTCATCCGCCGCCGCAACGTGTCCGGCAACCCGGACCTGAAGCAGACGCGCATCCACAACGTGGACGCCCGCGTGGAGTGGTTCGTGGGTGAGAACGAGGTGCTCGCCGCCAGCGCCTTCTACAAGCGCTTCCAGAACCCCATCGAGCGCGTCATCAACTCCGAGGGCGCGGGTGACATGGGCTTCGAGAACACCGCCGGCGCCAACACCTACGGCCTGGAGCTGGAGGGCCGCGCCTCGCTGGGCCGCATCACCGAGTCGCTGCGCGCCTTCCGCCTGGGCGCCAACCTCACGCTCATCCAGTCCGAAATCGACCTGGGCTCCGTGCAGGGCCTGCAGACCAACGCGAAGCGCCCGCTGCAGGGCCAGTCGCCGTACGTCATCAACGTCAACGCCTCCTACGAGCGCCCGGAGAGCGGCACCGAGGTGGCGCTTCTCTACAACGTCTACGGCCGCCGCATCAGCGAGGTGGGCACCAACCGCCTGCCGGACATCTACGAGCAGCCCTTCCACCGCGTGGACCTCGCGCTCACGCAGCGGCTCTCCGCCGCCACGCAGCTGAAGCTCACCGCCGCCAACCTCCTCGACTCGAAGATCACCCTCGAGCAGGGCGACATCACCATCCTCCAGTACCGCCCGGGCATCGCGTTCTCCGCGACGTTCGGTCTCTCCCTGTAGTGCTTCTCACTGAAAGGACGTCCTCCCATGAAGCGGCTCCTGGCTTCCCTCCTGACCCTCTCCAGCCTCACCCTGGCCGCTGGCTGCGGTGACGACAAGGACCCCACGCCTCCGACGACCCAGCCCCCCGGTGGGACCACGGCGGTGGACGTCTCCGAGAACATCAAGGGTGACACCACCTGGAAGGCCGACACCGTCTACACGCTGAAGAAGTACATCTTCGTGGAGAGCGGCACGCTGACCATCGAGGCTGGCACCACCATCAAGGGTGAGGAGGGCAGCGCGCTCATCATCACCCGCAGCGCGACGCTCAACGCGGTGGGCACCGCGGAGAAGCCCATCGTCTTCACGTCCTCCAAGTCGGAGCGCCGCGAGCCGGGTGACTGGGCCGGCGTGGTGCTGCTCGGCCGGGCGCGCCTCAACGTCAGCGGCGGCGAGACGACCATCGAGGGCTTCTTCGCCACCAGCGGCAACGACCTGACGAAGTACGGCGGCACCGACGACGCGCACAACTGCGGCACCCTGAAGTACGCCCGCATCGAGTTCGCCGGCTTCGAGCTGGCGCCGAACAACGAGCTCAACGGCCTGACGCTCGGCGGCTGCGGCAGCCAGACGAACATCGACTACGTGCAGGTCCACAAGGGCCTGGACGACGGCATCGAGCTGTTCGGCGGCACCGCGCCCCTGAAGCACATCGTCATCACCCAGGCGGACGACGACGCGCTGGACTACGACCTGGGCTACAGCGGCCGCATCCAGTTCCTCATCGTGCAGCAGAGCCCCACCGTGGGTGACCGCGGCATCGAGGCCTCCAGCAACAAGTCCACGCCGACGCAGGACCCCATCTCCATCCCCGAAATCTGGAACGCCACCTTCATCGGCTCCGGCCCGGGCACGAACAACCCGACGCAGGAGGCCCTGGTGTTCAACACCGGCGCCGGCGTCAAGATGCGCAACTCCATCGTCGCCCACTGGAAGACCCAGGGCGTGGACATCGACGGCACCGCGTCCGCGGCGCTCTTCAACGAGACGGGTGACAACGCGCGCCTGTCCTTCCGCAACGTGTTCTTCTGGGACATCGCGGGCAGCAACACCGCCATCCCCTTCGCGCCCAACCCGGTGGTCGTGAACGGCGTCACCACGGACGCGGACGCGACGAAGCTGGATGAGTCGAAGGTCGTCATCAACGCGACGAACAAGGTGCAGTTCCAGGACCCGCAGCTCGAGGCCGCGCTGAACCTCACCGCGCCGAACTTCGCGCCCAAGGCCGGCTCGGCCGCGCTGAACGCGGACGGCGCCCTCACGCCGCCGACCGGCTTCGACACCTCCGCCCGCTTCGTGGGCGCCATCGGCGCCACCGACTGGACCAAGGGCTGGACGGCCTACCCGGCCGAGTGACGCACCCCTTTCGAAGTTGAGCCGCGCCTCCGCCGAGCACGGGCGGAGGTCCGGTCCCATGGCCCGGTTGCGTGTCGCTCACGGAGGGGGCTCCGGCGAGCCACACGCGGCCGGGCCGTGGTTTTTCCGGGCGCCCCTTCCGCCGCCGGGCCGCTCGCCCTGGCGCCGGGCGCTCCAGCGACAGCGATGCCCGGCCTCATGCACCGGCGCCGGGGTTGTCCGTGCGGTCTCCCACACCAACGTTGCGTTTGACGCAGCGTTGCATCTGAGGAGACAGCGCCCATGGCCGACAAACCCCAGGAGTCCTCGGCTCCCCGCTCGCCGCGCGCGACGCGGGCCGCCCCACCTCGCGGTCCCTCCCCGGAATGGGAGGGGCGCGACATCGAGACGGCGGGCGTGCGGGAGGACCGTGACGTGGAGCCGCGCGGCGGACGGGCCACGGCGGCCGGGGCCAGCCCCGGCATCGTGGAGCAGTTCGCCTCGGCGGTGCTGGGCGGGGCGCTCCTGAGCATCGGCCTGGGGCGTCGTTCCCTGGGTGGAGCCGCGCTGGCGCTCGCGGGCGGTGGGCTGCTGTTCCGCAGCTTCGGCGGTCAGGGCCATGGCCCCATCCTGGAGGAGCCCCGCTTCGACACGGACCGGGGCCCGTACGAGCCGGAGGTGGTGGCCGGCCCCCGCGTGCTGGAGCGCTCCATCACCATCCAGAAGCCCGCGAGCGAGCTGTACCGCGCGTGGCGCCTGGCGGAGAACCTGACGAAGGTGATGGGTCACTTCGCGGACGTCACCACCGCGGGGCCGGACGTGCAGCACTGGAGGGTGCAGGGGCCGCTCGGAAGGAGTCTCGAGTGGGACTCGCACATCGTGGAGGAGCACCCGGGCGAGTTCCTCCGGTGGGAGTCGCTCAAGGGCGCGGACGTGCCCAATGACGGCTGGGTCCGCTTCCGGCCCGCGCCGGGTGACTGGGGCACCGTGGTGACGCTGCGCTTCCGGTTCGACCCGCCGGGCGGAGTCATTGGCGACGCCGTGGTGAAGCTGCTCGGCGCCGTGCCCGACACGCTCGCGTCCAAGGCGCTCCGCCGGTTCAAGAGCCTGGTGGAGACCGGAGAGATTCCGACCACCGTCCCCAACCCCGCTGCCCGTGGCGGCGGCCACTCCTACTGAAGAGGACACGTCCGATGCGAGCACTCTGCTGGAATGGCATCAACGACCTGCGCGTGGAGACGGTCGCCGACCCGGGAATCGTCAACCCGCACGACGTCATCCTCCGCGTGACGATGTCCACGACGTGTGGCTCGGACCTCCACTTCATCGACGGGTACATCCCGACGATGCGCGAAGGAGACGTCATCGGCCACGAGTTCATGGGCGAGGTCGTCGACGTGGGCCGCGACGTGAAGAAGGTGAAGAAGGGGGACCGCGTCGTGGTGCCCTCCTTCATCTGCTGCGGCAACTGCTGGTACTGCCAGCACGACCTTTACTCGCTCTGCGACAACACCAACCCGAAGGCGGAATTGCAGGAGCCGCTGCTCGGCTACCCGACGGCCGGCATCTACGGCTACACGCACGCCTTCGGCGGGTACGCGGGGGCGCATGCGCAGTACGTGCGCGTGCCGCACGCGGACACGGACTGCTTCCTCGTGCCGGAGGGACTGAAGGACGAGCAGGTCATCTTCCTCTCGGACGCGGTACCCACCGGCTACATGGGCGCGGACTTCTGCAACATCCACCCGGGCGACACCGTGGCCGTGTGGGGCTGCGGCGGCGTGGGGCTGATGGCGATGAAGAGCGCCTTCCTCCTCGGGGCCGGGCGGGTGATTGGCATCGACCGTTTCCCCGAGCGGCTGCGCATGGCGCGCGAGAAGGTGGGCGCGGAGACCATCGACTACTCGCGGGTGGACAGCGTGCTGGACATGCTGAAGGAGCTGACCGGCGGACGCGGCCCGGATGCGTGCATCGACGCGGTGGGCATGGAGGCGCACGGCACGGGCGCGGAGTACGCGTATGACCGCGCGAAGCAGGCGCTGCACCTGCACTCGGACCGGGGCGAGGCGCTGCGGCAGGCCATCCGCGCGTGCCGCAAGGGCGGGACGCTGTCCATCCTGGGTGTCTACGGGGTGATGGACAAGTTCCCCATCGGGGTCATCATGAACAAGGGCCTCACCGTCCGCACCGCGCAGCAGCACGGGCAGAAGTACCTGCCGCTCCTGCTGGAGCACGTGGCCAAGGGACAGCTGGACCCGTCGTTCCTCGCCACGCACCGCTTCTCCCTGGAGGACGCGCCGCGCGGGTACGAGATGTTCAAGAAGAAGCAGGACGGGTGCGTGCGCGCGGTGTTCCTGCCCAACTGACGGCGGGTTGACGTGGAGATATAACAGCGCTTATACAATTGCCGGTATGAGCGCTGGCACTCCCACGCTGGGCACCCTGCTGCGGCACCTCATCGAGCATCTCGACGGCGCCGTCGAGCAGGCCTATCAGCAGGCGGGGCTGGACTACCGGCCCCGCTACACCCCCGTCATCCGCGCCTTGATGGCGCAGGGCCCGGTGTCGCTCCGGGTCATCTCGCGCGAGGCGCGCATCAGCCACTCCGCGGTCAGCCAGACGGTGTCGCAGATGGTCAACGACGGGCTGGTGGAGCTTCAGCCCGGCTCGGATGGCCGTGAGCGCATCGTCACGCTGACGCCGCGCGCCCGGGCCATGCTTCCCGCCCTGGAGCGCCAGTGGTCCGCGACGAACGCGGCGGCGGAACGGCTCGACGCGGAGCTGTCGGCGCCCCTGTCCGGAATCCTCCGCGAGGCGCTGGAAGCGCTGGAGCGGGAGCCCTTCGACACCCGCATCGAGAAGGCCGCCGCGGAGCTCCCGAAGCCCCGCCGACGCTCGTAGTCCGTTCCTGCCCTGGAGCCCTGAATGCCCCGTCGTGAAATGAGTGCGTCCCTGCTGGCGCTGCTGCTCACGCTGTCCGCCCCGCCCGTGATGGCGCAGGTCGCTCCCTCGTCCGAGCGCCCCGCGCCTCGCCCCAAGCCTGCGGCCGAGCGCCCCGCGCCGCGTCCCCGGCCAGCGGCCGAGCGCCCCGCGCCTCGCCCGCTGTCCAAGGCCGACCGTGCCGCGGCGGTGGCGGCCATCACGGCGGAGCTCCGGAAGACCTACGTGCTGCCCGAGAAGGTCCCCGTCATCGTCGCGCGGCTGGAGCAGGCGGAGAAGGCCGGGCGCTACGACGTGGACGACGCGGTGATGCTGGCCGAGCGCCTCACCGAGGACCTGCGCTCCTCCAGCGGCGATGGGCACCTCTCCGTGCATTACGACCCCGCCCGGTACGCGGCCGCGAAGGCCTCGGGAGGCGAGGAGAAGGAGTCCGATGAGTTCTGGCGCGCGATGGCCTTCCGCGAGCATCACGGCCTGAGCGAGCTCCGGGTGCTTCCGGGCAACATCCGCTACCTGAAGCTCACCGGATTCCACTGGGTCAACGACGTGACGGGAACCGAGTACGACGCGGCCCTGCGCTTCCTGAAGGACGGCGATGCGGTGGTCATCGACCTGCGAGGCAATGGCGGTGGCTCGCATTCGGCCGTGCGCTACCTGGTCAGCCACTTCATGGACGGGGACGTCCTGGAGATGACCTTCCTGGAAGCGGCGAAGGCGCCGGTGCAGTCGCGGACGCTGGAGCACCTTCCGGTGGGGAGGCTCAAGGGCAAGCCGCTGTACGTGCTCATCGACGGTGGCTCCGCCTCGGCGGCCGAGGCCTTCGCCTACGACGTGCGGCAGTTCAAGCTGGGCGAGTTGGTGGGTGCCAAGACCGTGGGGGCGGCGCACAACAACAGGTTCGTGCCGGTTCCCCCCGGGTTCATGTTCAGCGTCTCGTTCGGCCGTCCGGTCCACCCCGTCAGCAACACGAGCTGGGAGGGTACCGGTGTCACGCCGACGGTGGAGTCACCGCCCATGCAGGCGCTGGAGATGGCCCAATCGCTGGCGCTGACGCGGCTGGCGAAGACGCCTGGGCTGTCGCCGGACGTCCTCGCCGACTACGAGTGGGCACGGGTCGACGTGGAGGCGAAGCTGCGTCCGGCCTCGGTGCCAGCAGAGAGCCTGAAGGCCCTCGCTGGGCGTTATGGCGAGTTCGAGGTCTCCTTGCGCGATGGGGCGCTCTGGATGGCGCGGCTGGGTCGTCCCCTCCGGCGGCTGTTGCCCCTGACGGCGGATGGACTGTTCTCCGTCGAGGGCTCCGACAGGCTCCGTGTGAAGCTCACCCCCAGGATGCTGGAGACCCTGTGGCGGGGTGACCCCGCGACGCGGACCCATCCCCGGAGCTGAGGAAAGAGCCCGGCACCTCCGCGAATCCGCGCCGCGGGTAGCGGAAAGACGCAACGGCCCGGCACCTCCACCGAGGTACCGGGCCGCGAGCACTCCACCGTGAGCCCGAAGCTCAGGCCGTGGGCAGCATGCCGTTGCCGGACTCGTGCGCGGCGGCGGCGAGCGCCTCCGGCGTGGCACCATCCGAGAACAGCGACCCACCCGTCGCGGGGCGCACCTTCGGCGGACGGCCACGGCGCTTCGGCGCGTTCTCCTCGTTGCCAGCGGCCGCGGCCACGGGCTCCGCCACCGCGCCCTCCGCCTTCGGGCCCTTGCGCGCCGCGCGCGGCAGGCTGATGCCCTCCAGCTTCGCGCTCAGCTCCGCGTTGTCCTCGGAAAACACCCGCGCGTACGCCAGCGCCCGCTGGCCCTTCTGCAGCAGCGAATCCTGGCTCTCCTGCAGCGCCTGCCGCGCCGCCTCCAGCGCCGCCTGCGCCCGAGCCACCGCCTCCGCCTTCTCCCTCACCGCCGCCGCCGCGTCGTCCAGCACCTCGCCGTCCACGTCCGGGAAGCGCACCTCCGCCAGGTCCGAGGCGAACAGCTCGAGCAGCGCGCGCAGCGCCGGGGAAATAGGGTCGTTCTCGTTATCGAACATGGGCGGGCCTCCTGGTCCGTGCGGGAAGGTCCACCCATCTGCACATAGGTTCAGTGTCAGATCAAGAGGGTACGCTGCCGGGCCGAAAAGTCGGCCCCGCGCGCGTTTTCCCGCGCACAGGGCCCACGGACACTCTGTTCAGTGCCAGCGCACGGACTTCAATCCACGCGAACCAGCGACACCTCGCGCAGGCCGTCGTCCGCGCCGATGTCCACCACGAGGTAGTGCCGGCCCACGCCGTCGAACGTCTCCGGAATCGCGCCGCCGCCTCCGGAGATGAAGGCTGGGATGCCCGCGTTGGTGAACGAGTAGTACGAGTGGATGTGGCCGTAGAGCGTCAGGTCCACGCCCTCGCGCGCCATCTTCCCGACGAGCCCCGCCGACTCGGCCCGGTTCGCGAAGCCGCCACCGCGCAGCCCCACCGGGTCCTGCGGCGGCACGTGCATGGACACCACGTGCGCCCCGTCGCGCGACGCCGCCAGCCAGCCCTCCAACTGCTCCTCCACCACCGGATCCAACGTGCCGTTGCTGGAGTCCACCACCGAGAAGCGCACGTTCCGGAAGACGAAGCTCTGGCTGCCCCGGCCCACCAGCGCCGAGTACGCCTCCGCGTCGTTGGAGAACGTCTCGTGGTTGCCCAGCGTGGCGTACAGCGGAATGCGCGAGCCCGCCTCCAGCCGCGACTGGAACTCCAGGAGCTCCTCCTGGCTGCCGGTCTCCGTCAGGTCCCCCGAGAAGAGGATGAAGCGCACCGAGTCGTCCTGCCGCATCCGCGCGTAGATGTCTCCCACGCGCGGCAGCGCCTCCTGCACGTCCGCCAGCGAGACGAAGCGGAAGGGCTCGCGCGCCTGCCAGTCCGGCGGCGCCACCGTGAAGCGCACCTTCGCCCCGGCCGGCAGCCCCACCCGCCACGCCTTCACCGTGGGCAGCGCCTGGGGCAGCGCCTCCACCGCGAGCACCTCGCCGCCCTCCACCTGCGCCACCAGCTCCGCGTCCGGCATCGCGTTGCGCACCGTGACGAGCCAGTCCGACCGCGCGTCGCCCGACAGCGTGGCGCGCGCGGTGAACGCGGGCGCGTTGCCCCACAGCGTCAGCTCCCCCGCGGCCAGGCTGCGCACCGCCGCGAGCCCGTCCTCCACCTCCAGCGACATGCCGCCGCTGTCCGCGCGGCCCACCTTCGAGTCGCGCACCGCGCGGTTCTCCGCCGGCCGCATGCAGCCAGACGCCAGCAGCGCCAGCACCGCACCCATTGCTCCCGCACGCCTCACGGCTCACCTCCCACCGCGTAGATCAACGACAGCCTGCCCACGATGGCGCCGCCCGCCTGCACGTCGGCGGCCACGCCCCAGTCCTCCGTCAGCAGCGCGCGGCCCCGCAGGCCGAAGCTGCCCACCACGCCTCCGGCGCGCGAGCGCGAGCCGCCCGCGAAGCCGTCCTTGCGGTGGTCGTAGTAGAGCATCGCGTCGCCGCGCACCGGCCCTCCGCGCCCCAGCCACACGCCGTAGCCGAAGGTGAAGAGGAGCTGGTCGTGCAGGTTCCCGTCATCCACCGCGCCCATGTAGCTGTAGCCCTGGAACGACGCGCCCAGGCTCACCTCCGCGAAGGAGCCCGCCAGCGCCGGGCTCACCCGCACCATGGCGTAGCGGCCTCGCAGGCCCACTTCCGCGCCCGCCACGGTGAAGCCCTCGGTGGGGAAGCGGTGGAAGAGGCCGAACGCCTCCGCGTCCAGCCACGAGCCGTCGGAGCCGCGCAGCGCGCGCTCGGGGTTGCCCAGGAGCCGGTACCCGCCGCCCAGCCGCACCTGCGTGTTGCCCTCACCCGGCGCGATGCGTGCGGTGCCCTCCAGGCGCAGCGACTCGAAGCGGGCCTGCGCTCCGAGCGAGACGAAGTGGCTGTAATCGAAGGCGGGGTCGTTCACGTACTGGTAGCCGAGCTCCAGCTCCAGCGGCGGCAGCGTGAGGGGCGGCATTCCCGGGTCGAAGGCCGGCGACGTCACCGCGTAGAGGTTCGCGAGCGCGGAGATGCCGAACGTGCTGACGCCCGCGAGCGTCACCGCGTACAGCGGAGCGATGGTGCGCCGCGACGCGCCCGTCAGCGCGATGGGCACCAGTCCCAGTCCGATGAGCCCCAGGCCCGTGCCCTCCAGCGCGAAGAGCCGCTTCGCCGTGTGCCCGTCTCCCGCGAGCCAGGGACCCAGCCCGTGGAACAGCAGCCCCGGCAGCACCGACGCCGCCACGGGCATCACCTGGAAGGAGGGACGCGGCGCCAGCGGAGGGAGCGGAGCCTGGCCCGGGGACAGGACGTCCGCCCCCGGCGGTGCCGGATGCGGCGCGGGCATCACCGAGGGTGCGCCGGACAGGGGCGCTGACTCTCCCGCGGAGGAGGCCACGTCCGCACCGCCGAGGACGGGCGCGTCGGACGCGGAGGCCCGCGAGTCGCTGCCGGGCGCCGCCGTCACCTCGGACGCGGCGAAGAGAGCCGTCGAGGCCAGGGCTGGCGGAGTCCCCTCGCCGGCGACCCCGTCCGCCGTCGCCCTCGGCACGTCCAGGCCGCCCAGTTCGGGGCCGCGAGCCAGCAACTCGAAGGCGGACTGCGCGCGGGCCGTGGGCGGCAGCGCGATCAGCACCCACATGAACATCAGCCAGGCCCGCCGCGAGCGCGGGGGCAGCTCGGACACCATCGGTTCGCCTCGTTTTTCCGGCGGAGGACCGACCTCCTCCGCCCTCCGGCTGCTCCGGACGTGGCGGCCTACATAACCGCCACCCGGCATCGCGCCGCATGGACTCTTGTGGGAGTCCCATGAAGAAATGTGAAGCCGTCCGCCGCCCGGACTCAAGGCCCCCCTCCTCCCCGCCTGATTCCAGGGGCTTACGGCCGCGAACTCTGGGCCCGGACCGGCGGCCCCGCGGACCCGTGGATCAACCTGCCTGCTCCCAGCAACCGCCCCCCGCTCAGATCCAATCACCCACAGCGAAAACTTCGCGTGCCGTGCGAGCGGGTTCCGGGATTTTCTCCGGAAGGGGAGTATGCTCAGCCTCCCTCTTCATCTTCCCTGGCCCAGCACCCGTGGCGGAAACCAGCCCCCAGCAGTTCGGCAAATACGTCCTTCTGTCCAAGATTGCGGCGGGCGGCATGGCGGTCACCTACCGCGCCCGGATGACCGGGGCGGCCGGAGTCACCAAGCCCTGCGTCATCAAGCAGATCCTCCCGCACTTCGTCGATGACTCGGACTTCGTCGAGATGTTCATCGGCGAGGCGCGGGTGGTCGCGAGCATGAGCCACAGCAACATCGCCCAGGTCTTCGACTTCGGCGAGGTGGACGGCCAGTACTTCATCGCGATGGAGCTGGTGCAGGGCCAGCCCCTGTCCAAGGTGCTCCGCCGCGCGCAGAAGGCGGGCATGGGCTTCTTCCCGGAGCCGCTCGCGCTGCACATCGCCAGCAAGCTGTGCGACGGCCTGGACTACGCGCACCGCCACGTGGGCGAGGACGGCCAGGCGCTGGGGCTCGTCCACCGCGACGTGTCCCCGGACAACGTCCTCATCTCGTACGAGGGCGAGGTCAAGGTCATCGACTTCGGCATCGCCAAGGCCACCAGCGTCGTCGAGGCGAAGACGTCCCCCGGCACCCTCAAGGGCAAGTACCCGTACTTCTCCCCCGAGCAGGCCCAGGGCCGGCAGGACCTGGACGCGCGCACCGACGTGTACGCCGCCGGCGTCGTCCTCTACGAGATGGTGTGCGGCAAGCGGCCCTACGAGGGCGAGTTCGTCGCCGTGCTGCCCCGCATCATCAGCGGGGACTGCCTGCCGCCGTCGGCCCTCAACCCCACCGTCAGCGAGGAGCTGGAGACGGTCATCTCCCACGCGATGGCCATCGAGCGGGAGACCCGCTACCAGACGGCGAAGGAGCTGAGCGAGGCGCTGGTGGAGCTGCTCTACCGCGACAACCCGCGCTTCACGCCCGCGCTGCTGTCCCAGCTGATGGCCTACCTCTTCGCCGAGGAGCTGGCCGCCGAGGGGCGCAAGGTGGAGGTGTCGCCCGCCTTCAAGGAGCAGCTCGCCCTGTGGCAGACGGGCAGCTCGGAGCCCTCGAGCGGCCGCGCGCGGCCCCTCTCCAGCAACTCGCAGCGCGGCTCCAACTCCGGGCTGCGCTCGCGGCCCGGCAGCGACAGCGGAAGGCCCGGCAGCGACAGCGGCCGCCCCACCAGCGAGCGCCGGCCCACCACCAGCAACCCCGCCATGCGCCGCGTGACGAGCGGCAGCGGCCTGCGCCGGGTGACGAACCCGAACATGCCCCGCTCGGAAGGCG
>NZ_JABBJJ010000289.1 GCF_012933655.1 Pyxidicoccus fallax
CTCCCCCACCCTGCGCCTGTGCCACCAGGAGGTGGAGGCGCTGACGCCCGACATCACCGAGTTCGCCGAGTCGTGGGACTCGCTCGCGAGGCGGCTGCACGGGCAACTGGGGTTGGACGTCACCGCGCTGGAGCGCTGGCCCACGCTGTCCCCGGGCGAGCGCAAGCGGTGGCAGGTGGGCGCGGCGCTCGCCGCGGAGCCTCACGTGCTGCTGCTCGACGAGCCCACCAACCACCTGGACGCCGAGGCCCGCGCGTGGCTCATCGCCGCGCTGAAGCGCTTCCGGGGCATTGGCATCGTCGTGTCGCATGACCGGTCGCTGCTGGAGGCGCTCACCACCTCCACCCTGCGCGTCCACGGTGGGAGCGCGCGGCTGTGGCCCGGCCCGTACTCCGCCGCCCAACAGCACTGGCAGGCCGAGCGCGAGGCCGAGGTGGCCGCGTACCAGGGGGCCCGCGCCGAGCAACGGCGTGCCGCGCAGCTGCTGGACCAGGCCCGCCGCGAGCAGCAGTCCGCCAACGCCGCGCGCAGCGGCCGCAAGCTGGACAAGCACGACAGCGACAGCCGCGGCATGGGCGTGAAGAACACCGTCGGCTGGGCCGAGGACCGCGCCGGCCGGCGCGTGGGCGTGCTGCGCCGCGAGCTGGAGCGCGTCAGCGATGGCATCGGCGAGTTCGCCCCGGACAAGACGATGGGGCGCTCCGTCTTCGTGGGCTACGTGCGCTCGCCCAACCCGTGGATCTTCACGCTGGACGTGCCGTCCCTGGGCGCGGGGGACGTGGAGCTGCTCGGGCCCGTCAACCTGTCCGTGGGCCGCGAGGCGCGCGTGCGCATTGAGGGCCCGAATGGCGCCGGGAAGAGCACCCTGGTGCGCGCGCTGCTCGAAAACGCCCGCGTGCCGCTGGAGCGCGTGCTGTACCTGCCCCAGGACGTGGGCGCCGAGGAGGCCCGGGCCACGCTGGACGCGGTGCGCGCGCTGCCCCCCGAGGAGCGCGGGCGCGTGCTGTCCCTCGTGGCCGCGCTCGGCGTGGACCCGGAGCGGCTGCTCGCCTCGGAGCAGCCGTCACCCGGCGAGGCACGCAAGCTGCTCATCGCGCGCGGGCTGGGACAGCACGCGTGGGCCCTGGTGCTGGACGAGCCCACCAACCACCTGGACCTGCCCTCCATCGAGCGGCTGGAGGCGGCGCTCCGTGAGTACCCGGGAGCGCTGCTGCTCGTCACCCATGACGCCGCGTTCGCCCGGGCATGCACGTCCGAGTCGTGGCGCGTGGAGCATGGGCAGGTGACGGTGACGTCCGGGTGAGTCCCGGGCGGTGGGGGCCTCCGGCGGTTTCAAAAAAAGCCGGGAAGATTCACGGAGGCCCCCGTTCTCCGAGCACAACCGACGCAGCTCGCGTCCACACCCCGGAGAACGAAGATGAAGCCGACCCACCTGATGTCCGCCCTCGCCGTTGGACTGACCCTCACCAGCGTCCCCGCGCTCGCTGACAGCGCGTCCTGCACGCCGGCCAACGTGGCGGTGTATTCCAGCCGCATCCACGTGAAGTGCGCTGCCTCCGTCGCGGGTGGCATCTGGTACTTCGCGCTGCCCACCTCCGACACCGCGCACGCGAACCGGATGCTCAGCCTGCTCTCCACCGCGCTCGCGGGAGGTCGCACGCTGTCCATCGACTACAACCCGTCCTCCACCGCCGGCACCAGCATCGGCTGTCTGTCCAGCGACTGCCGCCTCATCAACTTCGTCGCGATGTGGTGATTCCCTCGCAACCCTTGAGGTCCCCCATGGGAACCCGACGAATATGGGCGGGGCTCGCCGTCCTGGCTTCCACGCTGGGAGCGCTGCCCGCCCACGCCTCGCTGTATTGGAATCACGGTGTCCGTAGCGGCACGCCCAGCGTCTGCTTCGTGGGCGACGCGCTCACCTCGCGCCCGGCGCGCGTGCAGCAGGTGCTGGAGTACATCCGCGACTTCGAGCGGGCCGCCAACATCCGCATCAACTACCTGGGCACCTGCCCGGCGCCCACCGTCCAGTCCAACGGCGATGACTGGCACGGCGGCGACATCCGCGTCGTGCTGCCCGGCACCAGCGTGCCCTTCACCGGCATGGTGCCCGGCGACGGCTGCCCGATGTTCCTCGACGCCAACGGCGTGTACACCGGCAAGAACAATGGCTGGGGGAGCTGGTCCAACCCACCGGACGAGCTCACCCTCAACCGGGCGTGCCGCTACAACCTGAAGCTCGGTGACGATGCCGATGCCAATGGCGTTCCGTGGCGCGACCACACGCTGCACGAGTTCGGCCACGCGCTCGGCCTGTACCACGAGCACGAGCGCAACGACGTGGACTTCGCCGTGTGCTCCGCCTCCGGCTTTGGCGGTGGACGGAGCAGCGGCCACCTGACGCCGTATGACCGGTACTCGGTGATGCACTACCAGTTCTCGTCCTGCGGCATCGACGGCAACTACGGCCACGCGGGCCTGTCCGCGTGGGACCAGCTCGCGCTGCACATCCTCTACCCGGAGCCGGTGCGCGTCGCGGAGCTGGTGGGCAGGACGGTCATCCGCACCACCGAGCCGCTGAACCTCACCTCGGCCTGGGGCTCGCGCGGGGCCACACTCTCCGTCGCCGCCTCGGGATTCTCCTGGACGCTGTCGGGCATCTCCTACAGCTCCTCCAGCGGCCTCTCCACGTGGCTGGGCGCGGGAACGTACCCGCTGCAGTTCTCCCATGCGGACTTCCTGGGCCGGACGTACTCGTACTCCGGAACGGTGAAGGTGCTCACGCCCGCGGACTACGCGAAGCAGGTCGTCACGCCCGTGGCGACGCGCACGCCGCTGCTGTGAAGCATGGATGCGGCGGCCTGGGACATCCCGGGCCGCCGCGCCTCGCGTTCAGGGCACGTCGAACACGCCGAGCCAGCTCTCGTTGTTCTTGAACCGGTCCCCCACCCTGGCGATGTTGGCCGGCTGGTTGGTGGCGAACTCGAACACGACGGAGCCTCCCGGCCCCGTCACCGCGTGGCGGACCTCCGTGTCGCGCTGACCCTGGAGCCGCAGGAGGTCCTGCTGCTCACCGCGCGCGTCCACGACGAGGAGGAAGCCCTCGCCCGGCTCGTGCGTGCGCTGGAGGTCCGTGTCCAGGTAGCTGGTGTGCCCCGCGAAGCAGTAGCGCCCGGTGCCGCAGGGGAGCATCGCCACGGGCGCGTCGTCCATGTCGATGGAATGGGTGCGTGTGACGAGCGCGTCCTCCGGGGCGCCCCACCGGTCGGACGCGAAGAACACGTCCGCCTCGGTGCGATTGTCGGGCTGCTCCACCGGCGTGGCCGCGCGCGCGCCGAGGACGAAGGTCTCGCCGCTCGCGACGAGCCCGACGAGTTCGTCCGCATGCTCCGCCGGTACCTTCCTCGCGGCGACGAGCTGCCCCGTGGGCTCGAAGCGCGACACGAGGATGGCCCGGCCCTCGGGCCCCACCGGCGACTGGGGGAAGTTCTCCGCGTACGGCCCCTGGTGGAACCTCGGGAACGGAATCGCCACGGTCGCCCGCCCCGCCTCGTCGACGTCGAGCTTCCAGCCCAGGAAGGGAAGCCCCAGCGCGCGCATCTGCTCCGAGTTCGCCTGCGTGAGCCCGACGCTGGGGGCCACCGGGCTCACCCAGCGCACCTCCAGGTCGCCGCCGAGCCGGACGAGGCGCATCCCGTCCATCGCCACGAGGAGGAACACTTCCTCTCCGTGGGCCCGGACGTCGAGGATGCCCAGGGCGCGATTCTCCTCGGGCACCTCTATCCGCTCCGGCTGGAGGCTCGGGGTCCCCGAGTAATACATGCGCCCCTCGGGCGGCACGGGGATGCTGAGCGTCTTCTCGGAGAGGAGCGAGCCGTCGGGCCGGAGGCGGCGCATCGGGAGGATCTTCCCGTCCTCGGAACGCTCCCAGCCCACCACGGTGAGCTCCCCGCTGGGGTGCACGACATGCGCCTGGACGAAGTCCGGCAGGGACTGCTCGCCGAGGAACTCGCCCCCGGGGCCCACGTGGGTCAGCAGCTTGGCAGGGGGATGGAAGAAGGTGTCGTCCCCGCGGTCCTTGTATTCGATGCGACGCAGCCACAGGGAGCCGCCCGGAGCCAGGGCCAGGCCCTCCACCCCGCTGCGGAAGCCGCAGTCCACGCGCCGCACGCGGGCCCGCGCGTCGAAGGGGGCGCGCGACTCGAAGCCCGCGTGTCCGTCCCGCTCGCATGGGTCCCCGCCCGACTCCGAGCAGGCGCCAAGCAGAGGCATGAGGACCGCGAGCGTGAGGCGGCGGAACCTCGACCAGGAGGGTTGATACCGGGCCATGATGTCACTCCAGTGGGGCAGTCCAGGACGGACTCGCGCGCAGCGTGACACCCGCCGGCCCGGGTGTCCGGGACGCGCGTCCCGGCGGCACCATTATAGGCGGCAACGTCCCCGGGCGGAGAGCCTCGCGGGCCTCCCTCAACGGCCCGAGTGTTGGGCGTCCCACTCGACCAGACGGGCCAGTCCCTCCTCCACGGATACCCGGGGCCGGAAGCCCGTCTCGCGCTCCAGCGCCGACGGGTCCGCCCAGGTGGACTCCATCTCTCCTGGCTGGGCGGGCAGGAGGTTCAGCCGCGCTGGCGTACCCAGGTGCCGCTCCAGCACGGCGAGGAAGTCGCGCAGCGCCACCGGCTCGCCCCGTCCCACGTTGAGGAGCCGGTACGGCGGCGTGCCCGTGGGCGGCCGGTCCAGCACGCGGAGCACGGCCTCGGCCACGTCGTCCACGTGCGTGAAGTCGCGCCGCATCCGGCCCTCGCCATACAGGTCGATGGGCCGCCCCTCGCGCAGGGCCCGCAGGAAGCGCAGGGGCGCCATGTCCGGGCGGCCCCACGGCCCGTACACCGTGAAGAAGCGCAGGCCGCTGGTGGGCAGCCCGTGCAGGTGGCCATGGACGTGCGCCAGCAGCTCGTCGGCCCGCTTGGTGGCCGCGTAGAGATTCAGCGGCCGGTCCGCCGCCGCGTCCTCCCTGAAGGGCGGCGGCGTGCCCCCGCCGTACACGGAGCTGGAGGACGCGTAGACCAGGTGCTCCACACCCCGGGCGCACTCCAGGAGCTGGAGGAACCCGGTGACATTGGTATCCAGATAACCGTTCGCGGAGTTCGCTCCGGCCCGCACGCCCACGCGCGCCGCCAGGTGCACCACGCGCCGCGGGCGCTCGCGCTCGAAGAGGGCGCGCAGCGCCTCCCTGTCCGTGATGTCCACCGCGTGGAAGGTGAAGGCCTCCGCTCCGGGCAGGTGCCGCAGCCGCGCCAGCCGGGCCTGCTTCAGCGCCACGTCCCCGGCCGGGTCCAGGTTGTCCACGCCGATGACGGCGTCCCCCCGCGCCAGCAGCCGCGCGCTGACGTGATGGCCGATGAAACCCGCCGCTCCGGTGACGAGAACCCGCATGCGCCCCTCACGCTCCCACGGACTCCGGCACGGAGCCATGCCCCATCTCTGCCGGGCCTCCCGGCGCGACGGCCCCGCGCCGCCGGACGAGCAGCCGGACAGCCACGGCGCCCGGGGGCCGCCAGAGTCGGGCGGTGCCCTCCAGACGTGGCCGGGACTTCCCGTCCCAGCCGCTTGCACGTAGGGTTGGAGTCCTCATGGTGTCCGTGAATCAACTCCGCCCCTTCGCCGGGGCCCCGCTGGAGGCGTTTCGGGACGCGTCCGGGCCCGTGGCGCTCATCCAACAGCCCGTGGAGCTCATCCTCCAGGACGCGGCCCAGCGCTCGGGAGGCCTGCGCACCGTCGGCATGGCGTACCGCTCGCGCATGGAGGAGCGGCTGCTCTCCATGCTGCGCGACTTCAACAACCTGGAGGTCCGCTTCCTCCAGCCCCGGGTGGACGGCGAGGAGTTCACCGTCGGCCGCTCCGAGACGTGTGACGTCATCGTCCCCGACCCGTCCGTCTCGCAGCACCACGCCACCCTGCGCTGGAACGCCGCCAAGGGCGCCTTCACCGTGCGCGACGTGGAGTCCATGAACGGCACGTGGATCAACGGCGCGCCGCTGGGCTACCGCGCGCAGGTGCTGCTCCACGACGGCGACACGCTGGCCTTCGGCGACGCCCAGTTCCTCTACCTGCGCGCGGAGACGGTCCACGAGCAGCTGCGCCTGGCCGCCCCGCGGCCGTCACCCTGAGCCCGCGTCACGGCACCGCGCGGACGGCGTCGATGACGGCCTTCCTCAGGTAGGAGCGCCAGTCCGTCTGCGCCTGGTAGATGCCCACATGGGACACGGTGCGCGTCTCGTTGCGCCAGGCCAGGTTGCCCTCCGGCCCCACCACCGCCGTGTCCAGCACCACCTCGGCGCGGCCCAGCGCCTGCACGGCGGATGCGTCCACCCAGGCCAGCACCACCACCACGGCCGCGTCGGCCTGGTTGTCGCGGATGAGCGCCACCACCTCCTCCGTGGAGGGCACCGGGGCCGCGGAGATGCGCGTCCCCGCCACCGCGAAGCCGCGCTCGCGCAGCACCGCCTCCGTCTGGCTGACGAGCACCGTGCGCGGGTTGCCCTCGCCCAACAAGTCCTCGCGGTACGTGAAGGTCGGCAGCGCCTCCACCCGCGAGCCGACCACCGCCACCACCTTGCGCAGGGCCCCGGGAGGCCGGACCTCGGGCGTGGCGCACGAGGCGAGCAGGAGGCACAGCAGGACGGCGACGGGACGGAGGGCACGCATGGTGGGGAAACCTGGGGTGAGGGGGTCTTCCCCTATTAATGATGCGAGCCGGAGCCCGCCGCCCCGGCCACGCAATGCCCCGTCCCCTGCCCTCCAGGGGGCCGCGAGGCGTCAGTCGAACAGCCCCTGCAGGTAGAAGCGGCCGTCCCGCGCGTCCCGGAACACCCACGCCGGGCCCAGCCCCTCGAAGTGCACCCGGTAGTAGTCCCGCTGGTAGGGCGTGTCCGACCACCACTCCCCGCCCAGCCGCTCCGGCCCCGCCAGCGCCGTCACCCGGTGCCGCTTCCCGCCCAGCCGCGCCGCCAGCAGCCGCCCCGACTCGGCCACCTCCGCGTCCAGCCACGCCGGCGACGCCAGCAGGCGCGCGGGACGCTCGCGGCCCACCAGGGACAGGGGCTGGACCTCGTCGGATTCCGCGGCCGCCCCCGAGCCCCCCGCGTCGAGCGCGTCCACGGCGAGTCCCCGCTTGCGCTCCGGCGGCCGGAAGGCCCGCGTCCCGTGCGCCGCCTCGGGCCGGTGGACGGTCTCCAGCCCCGCCGCGAAGAGCGACTCCTCACCCAGCGTCGTCACCAGCCGCGACAGCACCACCTCCAGCGCCGCGTCCCCCTCCGGCGCGTCTCCCAGCGCGAGCTGCTGGCCCCGGTCCTCGGAGTGCTCGTCCACCCGCACGGACACCTCCGCCACCGGGTTCTCCAGCCGCTGCTCCTCCAGCCGGTGCCGCGCCAGGTCCAACAGCAGCTTCGCCTGGGAGGTGGGCCGTGCCAGCGTCAGCGGCACCCGGGCCTGTCCCGTCGGGTCCAGCTTCAACGTGAAGGTGAGCCGCACCGCCGCCCGCCGCCGCCCCGCCAGCCGCGCCCCCAGCCGGTCCGTCAGCGTCTTCAGCGCGAAGCGCAGCGGCTCGAAGGAGTCCGCGGGCCAGTCCAGCACCACCCGCTCCTCCAGCACCTCCTCCAGCACCTGCGCGACGAAGGGCGTGTCGTCCTCCCCACGGCAGCGCGCATGGGCCCGTGCCCCGGCCACCCCGCCGCGCGCCGTCACCGCCGCCACGGGCAGCGCCGCCACCTCTCCCAGCGTGGAGAGCCCCAGCGCGGAGAAGGCGGCCCCCTCCGGGCCCTCCAGCGCGGCCAGCGGCAGCGGCGCCAGCTCCCGGGCGCCCTCCCCCGGCGGCACCACCTCCACCCGGCGCGTCCCGTACCGCGCCAGCGCCCGCGAGGTGAAGGCCTCCGAGGCCACCACCGCATGCGCCCGGTAGCCCTGCTCCGCGCACACCTCCAGCGCCTGCGCCGCCAGCTGCTCCTCGCCCCCCACCAGGTGCGCCGCCCCCGCGTCCAGCCACAGCCCGTCCGGCGCGCGGAGCTGGAAGCCCGGCGCCAGCCCCATCAGCGCCTCCCCCAGCGCCGTCAGCGCCCGCGTCTCGTCCTCGGGGCGATACGGGAAGTGCCGCAGCACCGGCTCCAGCGCGGTGGCGGCCGTCAGCGTCATCCCCGGCCGCACCCCCGCCTTCAGCGCGGTGGTGGAGGCGAACGCCACCCGGCGCTGGCCCCGCACCTCCTCCACCAACGCGAAGGGGCGGCTCGCCAGCTCGGGGACCTCAATCACCTTGCGCTGCACCGGGAAGCGCGTGAAGTGCAGATACGCCCTGCGCATGGCCCCTCAGAGCGCCACGCCGGCCGAGTCCAGGCCCTCGCGCAGGGACGGCATGGGCGCGTCGCGGCCGGGCCGCTGGCCGAGGATGCCGCAGCCATTTCGCAGCGCGCTGCCCTGCTCGCGCAGGAAGTCCGGCGTGGCGTCCGCCGCCGTCTCCGCCACGTCCAGCACCCGCCCGCCGTCCTCCAGGCCCAGGTCCGGGTACAGCACGCTCCACGGCAGCTCCGCCCGCGCGCCCGTGCCGCCCTGCCGGCTGCGCACCACCTCCACCGACCAGCCCTCCCCGTCCCGCGCCTCCGTGCGCAGCCGCATCACCCCGTCCGCGGGCGACTCCGGCGAGGTGAGCACCAGGAGCAGCCCGCCCCCGCGCTCCGCCGCGTCCGCCAGCTTGCGCGCCTCCGCCAGGGCGACCCGGGGAATCCTCCCCGTGGCCCCTACCCCTCGCGTCAGGTCCAACACCACGCACGCGAAGGCGCCGCTGCGGGCCAGCTGCACCGCCGCCCACACCCGCTGCTCGGGCGCCTTGGGCCGGACAATCAGCAGCCGCTCCAGGTCCACGCCCAGGGCCGAGGCCGCCGGCGGGTACAGCTCCCGGGGGCCATCCACCCACGCGCACAGCCGCTGTTCCCGGTGCGCCGCCGCCACCGCGCGCAGCGCCAGGCTGGTGCGCCCCGAGGCCGCCTCTCCACACAGCTCCACGGCCTGCCCCATCGGAAAGCCGCCCGAGGGCAGCAGCGCGTCCACCGCCTCCATGCCCGTGCGCAGCACCGCCAGGTAGCGCCGCGGCGCCGCCTGCAGCGCGCGGATGCGCTCCCGAAGCTGCTCGACCACCGAGCCCACCGAGCCCACCGACCCCGCCCGCTGCTCCGCCACCGCGCTCATCTCGACTCCCTCGCCCGCGCCCCGCAGGCCAGAACCCGACGCCCTGAACGGTCGTCTGCACGCTCGTTCAGTATGCTCGGGCCTCTGACATGCGCCGCCCAGGACGCATGGCGACGGAGCGGCGGACCGGACCTGTCAGAACGGATCCGCGGGGACGACGCGAGAGATCTCCAGCACCTGCGTGTGCTCAGCGGGCTCTCAGCCCGCGCACAGCACCTTCACTTCCACCTTCTCGTCGTCCGCGCGGCGCAGGCACGAGCCCAGGAAGTACAGGCGCGCGGAGCGGCCCTCACCGGACGGCTCGTAGCGCAAGTCCCCCGCGGCCACCGAGCAGCGCTCCACCTCGCCCCCGGCGCGCGTCACCTCCACCGTGGCCAGCCGCGGATCCGGCAGGTTCACCACCTCGATGCTCTGCGCCACCGTGGCCAGCGCGGCGATGTTCAGCAGCGTGTCGCGGTAGCCCGACTTGCAGATGGAGTCGAGGTTGTTGAAGGACTCGTCGAACTTCTCCGTCATGGCCCGCTGGCGGATGCCCGGGCCATAGGACGTCGGACAATCGACGTTGCGCACATAGGTGCGGTCGGGGGTGACGTCCTGAACCGGACCCGCCCGCTTGTCGGTCAGCGCCACCGGCCCAATCGTGGCCCACAGCACCTCCCGGGAGGCACCCGTCGAGTCATGCAGGCCCTGGAAGATGGAGAAGTACTCGTCCACCGACGTCAGCCGATCCGCCTGCTCACTGCAGAGGTCCACCGAGGTGTCGTCGGTGAGCGTCACCGGCGCCGGGCGCTCCATGGAGCTGCAGTCCTCCTCGTCCGTCACCACCACCACCAGCAGCCGCGCGCCGTCCCGGAGGAAGCCCGCGTTGCCACCCTCGGAGATGGCCGTCGTCGCCAGGGGCTCCGTCACCGCCAGCCGCACCGCCTCGAAGGGCGTCTCCTGGCCGCTGCCGTCGATTCCCTGCTCCACCAGCCGCCGGAACTTCTCCACCAGGAACTGATCCGAGCCCTCGATGAAGCGCTCGTCGGTCGCCTGGCCCGCCGCGTCCGGAACGGGCTGGAGGCGGCCGCCCTGATCCGCATATTCCCGGAACTGCTCCCGCCCCTGGACGAACGAGCGCAGGTACACGGACGTGGTGATGACGCCCACACGGAAGTCCTGGACGACGCCGCTGCCCGTCTTGAGGGCCTCGACGAAGGCGGGCAGCTCCTGGGCGATGCCCTCCTGCTCGTCCTCCATGGAGGAGGAGTTGTCGATGACGAAGAGGATGTCCGTCTTCTGGGGGGCGACGACCGGAGATTCGCCCTCGCACTTCCCTGGCAGGGTGGAGCCCGGCTCATCGACGGGCGACCTGCACGCCGCCCCACAAAGGGTGGACAACAGCAACAGGTGAGCACAGGTACGGAGCTTCATGTGAGCCTCCCGGGGGGACGGCACGCCCGGGCGGCGCGCCGCAGCAAACTGGGGGGGCGAGCATGCCCCACCCCGGACGAGGACGCGAGACTTCGGAGCAGCGTCCGGCATCCGACGAGAGTGGAGAAAAACGCACACCGCGTTTGCCATGTGCGTTCTGGTTGTTACGTTGGTTCATCTGCCGCAGAAAACCGACAGATGTTCACCAGCCCGGTCGCCTGTTGACCGGGCTTGAGCAAGAGAAGAGGCCGAACTTCATGTCCGACGAGAAGAAGAAGGGCTCCTCCGCGAGCGCCATGCCGACGGCGATGGCACCGCCGGGGCTCATCAACAAGGAAGACATTCCGCAGGTGCTGCCCATCCTGCCGCTGCGGAACAGCGTCTTCTTCCCGGGCGGGGTTCTTCCGCTGGCCGTCGGCCGTCAGAAGACCATTGCCCTCATCAAGGACGCGGTGCGCGATGACCAGGTCATCGGTGTCGTCACGCAGCGCCGCGCCGAGGAGGAGGACCCTGGCGCCTCCGACCTCTACACCATGGGCACCGTGGCCCGCATCGTGAAGCTGCTGAAGATGGGCGAGGACAACTACTCGCTCGTCGTGCAGGGGCTCGCCCGGTTCCGCGTGGTGGAGCTGGTGCAGGAAGCGCCCTACCTCAAGGCCCGCGTCGACGCCGTGGAGGACAAGACCTCCTCGGAGAACGTCGAGGTGGAGGCTTTGGGCATCAACCTGAAGAAGCTGGCGCGCGAGGTCATCGAGCTGATGCCCGAGCTGCCGGCCGCCGCCACCGAGCTGGTGGAGAGCATCACCCACCCGGGCCACCTGGCGGACCTCATCGCCGCCAACGTGGACGTGCCGATTGAAGAGAAGCAGGCCGTCCTGGAGACGGTGGACCTCAAGGCGCGGATGAAGCTCGTGCTCGAGCTGCTCAACCGCAAGCGGGAGATCCTCAAGCTCTCCAACAAGATCGACTCCGCCGTGAAGGGCGAGATGTCGAAGACGCAGCGCGAGTACTACCTGCGCCAGCAGCTCAAGGCCATCAAGGAAGAGCTGGGTGAGATGGGCGAGGAGGAGGAGGAGCTCGACGAGCTGCAGGAGCGCCTGAAGAAGGCGGGCCTGCCGCCCGACGTGGAGAAGGTCGCCACGAAGGAGCTCAACCGCCTGAAGACCATTCCGGCGGCCTCCAGCGAGTACACCGTCTCGCGCACGTACCTGGATTGGATCGCCGACCTGCCGTGGGCGAAGGTGTCCGAGGACAACCTCGACATCGAGAACGCGCGCCAGCAGCTCGACAAGGATCACTTCGGCATCAAGAAGGTGAAGAAGCGCATCCTGGAGTACCTGGCGGTCCGCAAGCTGAAGAACGACATGCGTGGTCCCATCCTGTGCCTCGTGGGTCCCCCGGGCGTCGGCAAGACGTCGCTGGGCCAGAGCGTGGCCAAGGCCACCGGCCGCAAGTTCGTGCGCCTGTCGCTGGGCGGCGTGCGTGACGAGGCGGAGATCCGCGGCCACCGGCGTACGTACGTCGGCGCGCTGCCCGGCCGCTTCATCCAGAGCATGAAGAAGGCCGGCACGAAGAACCCGGTGATGATGCTCGACGAGATCGACAAGCTCGGCGCGGACTTCCGCGGCGACCCGAGCGCGGCGCTCCTCGAGGTGCTGGATCCGGAGCAGAACAACACCTTCAGCGACCACTACCTGGACGTGCCGTTCGACCTGTCCAAGGTGATGTTCATCGCCACGGCGAACCAGCTCGACCCCATCCCCGGGCCGCTCCGGGACCGCATGGAGATCATCGAGCTGACGGGCTACACCTTCGAGGAGAAACAGAGCATCGCTCGCATCCACCTCGTGCCCAAGCAGCTGAAGGAGCACGGTCTCAACCCGGACCACATCGAGATCACCGACGAGGCGCTGCTGACGCTGACGACCTCGTACACGCGTGAGGCCGGTGTGCGTAACCTCGAGCGCCGCATCGCGGACATCTGCCGCGCGGTGGCGGTGGAGGTGGCCGGCGGGAAGACGGAGAAGCAGAGCATCAACGCCGAGCGCGTGAAGGAGATCCTCGGGCCCGAGACGTTCTACTCGGAAGTGGCCGAGCGGACCGAGGTGCCGGGCGTGGCCACGGGCCTGGCCTGGACGGCGGCGGGTGGCGACCTGCTCTTCATCGAGGCGACGAAGATGGCGGGCAAGGGCGGCATGACGCTCACCGGCCAGCTCGGCGACGTGATGAAGGAGAGCGCCACGGCGGCGCTGAGCTACCTGCGCAGCAAGGCGGAGCAGCTCGGCATCAACCCGAACTTCCTGGAGAAGACGGACCTGCACCTGCACTTCCCGGCGGGCTCCATTCCGAAGGACGGGCCTTCCGCGGGTGTCACCATCCTCACCGCGCTCACCAGCCTGCTGACGGGCATCCGGGTGCGGCACGACACGGCGATGACGGGCGAGGCCACGCTGCGGGGCCTGGTCCTGCCGGTGGGTGGCATCAAGGAGAAGGTGCTGGCGGCGCACCGGGCGGGCATCAAGCGGGTCATCCTGCCCGAGCGGTGCCGCAAGGACCTCATCGACGTGCCGGATCAGGCGCGCAACGAGCTGGAGTTCATCTTCGTCACGCACATGGACGACGTGCTCAAGGCCGCGCTGGAGACCCAGCCGGTGCCCACGACGTCGGGCGGCCCGGGCGGCGAGTCGGTGAAGGAGGCCACGCTGCCTCCGAAGCCGGCCGAGCCCGAGATCCGCGCCTGAGACAAGGCTCGTAGGAAGTGACACGGGCAGGTTCCCTCCGGGGGACCTGCCCGTTGTCTTTACCCCTACCTTCCGAGCTACTACGGGTACGCCGGCAGCACCGGCGCGTCCTTGAGCCGGGGCGCCTTCGCGTCCTTGGGCGACAGGAGCGGCTCCTTCACCGGCCACGGAATGGCCAGGTCCGGGTCGTTCCAGGCGATGCCGCGCTCCGTCTCGGGCGAGTAGAACGCCGTGCACTTGTAGTGGAAGTCCGCGGACTCGCTCACCACGCAGAAGCCATGGGCGAAGCCGGCGGGAACCCACAGCTGGCGGCGGTTCTCCGCGGACAGCTCCACCGCCGTCCACTTGCCGAACGTGGGCGAGCCCCGCCGCACGTCCACCGCCACGTCGTACACCGTGCCCGTGAGCACCTGCACCAGCTTGCCCTGCGCCTGCGGCTCCTGGAAGTGCAGCCCGCGCAGCGTGCCCCGCGCCGAGCGCGAGTAGTTGTCCTGCACGAAGGAGCCGGGAATGCCGGCGTCCGTGTAGCGCTTCGCGTTGAACAGCTCCATGAAGAAGCCGCGGTCGTCGCCGAAGACCTTGGGCTCCACGATGAGGACGCCCGGCAGGTCGGTGGGGATGACGTTCATGACACCGCACCCCGGTGCTCGATGAGGTCCAGCAGGTACTGCCCGTACTCGTTCTTGCGCATGGGCTCCGCCAGCACCGCCAGCTGCTTCTCGTCGATGTAGCCCATGCGGAAGGCAATCTCCTCCGGGCAGGCCACCTTGAGGCCCTGACGGCGCTCGATGATCTCGATGTAGTTGGACGCCTGCATCAGCGACTCGTGCGTGCCGGTGTCCAGCCACGCGAAGCCGCGGCCCATCAGCTCCACGTTGAGCTGCCCGCGGCGCAGGTACTCCGCATTCACATCGGTGATTTCGTACTCACCGCGCTTGCCGGGCTTGAGGTTGGCGGCGATGTCCAGCACCTGGTTGTCGTAGAAGTACAGCCCGGTGACGGCGTAGTGGGACTTCGGCTTCGCCGGCTTCTCCTCGATGGAGAGGGCGCGCTTGTTCGCGTCCAGCTCCACCACGCCGTAGCGCTCCGGGTCCTTCACGTAGTAGCCGAACACGGTGGCGCCCTTGTCGCGGCGCGCCGCCCGCTGCGTCAGCTCGACCATGCCGTGGCCGTAGAAGATGTTGTCGCCGAGGATGAGCGACACCGGGTCATTCCCCACGAAGTCGCGGCCGATGACGAACGCCTGCGCCAGGCCCTCGGGCCGGGGCTGCTCGGCATACTGGAAGCGCACGCCCCACTGCTCGCCCGAGCCCAAGAGCTCGCGGAAGCGCGGCAGGTCCTGCGGCGTGGAAATGATGAGCAGCTCCCGGATGCCCGCCAGCATCAGCGTGGTCACCGGGTAGTAGATCATCGGCTTGTCATAGACGGGCAGCAGCTGCTTGCTGACCACGCGCGTCAGCGGATACAGGCGCGTGCCCGAGCCACCCGCGAGAACGATTCCCTTCATACGTCCACCTCGTGTCCCGCGCCCCGGTCCGGCCCGGGCCGAGGCCCGCCGGGTTCGCGGAAAGGATGCGCGACCCTCGGGCCGCGCGGGAGTCTCAACCGCCCTGCCCGGCCTTCCAGGCGGCATGGAAGCGCGCCAGCGACTCGGCCAGCGCCAGCGGCTTCGCCGCCAGCTGCGCCTGGGCCTTGTCCGTCTTCATGGCGCTACGCAGCGGCCGGGGGCTGGCCAGCTTCAGGTCCGCCATTCGCGTGGGGGTGATGAGCTTCGCGTCGAAGCCGAACACCTCGCACAGCGCCCGGCCGAAGCCGACGCGGTCGATGACGGTGGCGCCACAGGTGTTCCACACGCCGCCCAGCTTCCGCTCGCCCAGCTCCACCAGCATGGCGGCCACGTTGTCCGCGAGGCTGGGGGACACCACCTGGTCCTCGAAGAGCTTCACCGGCTGCCCCTTCTCCAGGGCCCCCACCAGCCAGGCACCGAAGTTGGGCCGCCCCGCCGCCGGCCAGCCGTACACCACCGCCGTGCGGGCAATGGCGCAGCCGGGCACGAAGGTGCGCGCGGCCTGCTCGCCCATGTGCTTCGTCACCGCGTAGACGCCGCGCGGGTTGGGCAGCGCGGCCTCGTCATACGGGCCCGCGTCGCCGTCGAAGACGTAGTCGGTGGACACGTGCACCAGGTGCGCCCCGGCCTTGCGAGCGCCCCGGGCCACCGCCGCGGCGGCGGTGACGTTGGCGGCGTACGCGGCCTCGGGGTCCTTCTCGCACCCGTCCACCTCGGTCATGGACGCGGGGTGGATGACCACCTCGGGGGAGGCCGACGCCAGCGCGGCGGCCACGTCCGCCTCGCGCGTCAGGTCCACCTCCACATAGGTGTGCGAGCCACCGGTGCGGCGCGGGCCCCGGCCCAGGCCCACCACCTCATGTCCCTGCCGCTCCAGCAGCGCGCAGACGCGGCTGCCGACGAGTCCGTTGGAGCCGGTGACGAGAAACCGCATGACGTCAGCCCTTCCCGTGCAGGCGGTTCTTGTACTGGGTGTCGAAATACTGGCGGTACGCGCCGCTCATCACCCGCTCCC
>NZ_JABBJJ010000028.1 GCF_012933655.1 Pyxidicoccus fallax
GGGCGGGCCGGAGTGGGAGGAGCTGCGCCAGATGAAGGCGCGGGGCTACCGGGCGGAGGTCTGGTACGTCCGGCTGGAGCGGGAGGAGGCCATCGTCACGGAGCACTGGCGGCTCCAGGGGGCCCTCCCGGCCCGTCCGGTGGATACCCGGGGCGAGCGTCAACTGTCACTGACGCTTCGCGGTGATGAATTCTTGTTTTCGCCCGGGCTCATGTAGGCTAGCCGCCTCGGAGGCAGGGCCCGTTCGGGCCGATTCATGGAAGAGCCCCTCAAGCAGCTACTGACCCTCGGGCGCGGCTACTTCGAGAAGAAGCAGTACGCCCAGGCCGAGCAATACCTCGCGAAGATCGTCGAGCAGAATCCGACGTTCGCGGACGTATTCAACATGCTCGGCATCATCTACCACGACCAGGGCCAGTTCGCCCGGGCACAGCGCGCCTTCGAGTCGGCGCTCAAGCTCAACCCCGCGTACACCGAGGCGGCCCTGAACCTGGCCGTCATCTACAACGACATGGGGAAGTACGCCGAGGCGAAGGAGGTCTACCAGTCCGCGCTCTCGCAGCAGAAGGCGGGCCCCGGCGAGCTGGACCCCTACGTCGAGAAGAAGATCGCCAACATGTACGGCGAGATTGGCGACGTCTACGCCTCCAGCGGGGCGTGGGCGAAGGCCATCGAGGAATATCGGCGGGCGCTCGGACTTTGCCCCCAGTTCGTGGACATCCGCCTCAAGCTGGGCAATGCCTTGCGAGACGCGGGTGACAACGCGGCGGCCCTCGTCGAGTACGAACAGGTCATCGCGCAGAACCCGGCTTTCATCCCGGGCCGTATCCAGTATGGAGTGGCGCTGTACTCGGCCGGGAGACGGGCGGAGGCGGTGACGGTGTGGGAGGACGTGCTGGCGCGCAGCCCGGACAACAAGAGCGCGCAGATGTACCTCAACCTCGTCAAGGACCCCGGCAAGGCGGAGCAGGCAGGTTGAACACCATGGACACCTCAAAGACCTACGCCCTCAAGTTCATCTCCGGGAAGTACCAGGGTGGCGAGTTCCCGCTGAAGGCGGACAAGCAGGTCGTCATCGGCCGCTCGAGCGAGCTGGACATGGTGCTCGTCGAGGACATGGTCTCTCGCAAGCACGCGAAGATCGTCTTCTCCGACGGGAAGATCACCATCGAGGACCTGGGCTCCACCAACGGCACCTTCGTCAACGGCGAGAAGGTGAAGCAGGCCCGCCTGAAGGAAGGGGACCGCATCCTCATCGGGACCTCCATCCTCAAGCTCGTCCACCAGGGCGCCGACGGCGCCAACGTCGACGAGAGCATGGCCAAGCAGAAGCTGGAGGAGGCCGCCGCCGCCCAGGCCGCGCGCACCACCAACAAGGCCAGCTCCATGACGGGGAAGATTGAAGAGATTCCCCTGCCGGACCTGCTGCAGCTCTTCCACACGTCCAAGAAGAACGGCGTGCTGGTGGTGATGGGCGACCAGGAGGGGCGCATCTACCTGCGCCAGGGCCGCGTGTACTACGCCGTCATCGGCGAGAACCACAACCTGGGTCCGCAGAAGAGCTTCAACCGCATCATCACCTGGGAGACGGGCGACTTCGAGCTGCGCCCCGCGGACAACCAGGAGTTCATGGTGGAGCTGGACTCGTCCACCGAGGCGCTCCTGATGGACGCGCTCCGCCAGCTCGACGAGTTCAAGCGCCTCCAGGCGAGCCTGCCGCCGCTCAACGCGGCGCTGGCGCTGGCCTCGCCGCTGACGCCGCCGCTCAAGGAGCTGTCGCCGGAGCTCCTGGACGTGCTCCAGCTCGTCCACAACTACGGCTCGCTCGGCGCGGTGCTGGACCGCGCGGACGCGGACGACGTGGTGACGGCGGAAGCAGTGGTGCAGCTGTTGAAGCGCGACTACATCCGGCAGGCGTGACGGACTTTCGCGGCCTCATGGGCCGCGAGCAGGGAAGGGGAGAGCACCATGGCGGACGAGCAGCCGGTGAAGCCGAAGCGCCTCACCGAATTGAGTCACTGCGCGGGCTGAGCGGCGAAACTGCGGCCCGCGGACCTGGCGCAGGTCCTGCGCCACCTGAAGACTGCTGAGGGTCCTCACGCGTTGGTGGGCTTCAACACCAACGACGACGCGGCCGTCTATCGTCTTTCGCCCGGCATGGCCGTGGTGGAGACGGTGGACTTCTTCCCGCCCGTGGTGGACGACCCGTTCCAGTTCGGGGCCATCGCCGCGGCGAATGCCCTGTCGGACATCTACGCCATGGGGGCGCGGCCCCTGTTCGCCCTCAACCTGGTGGGCTTCCCGGACGGCCAGCCGCTGAAGGTGCTGTCGAGGATTCTCGCTGGCGGCCAGTCCAAGGCGGACGAGGCGGGCATCCCCATCCTCGGTGGCCACAGCGTGAGGGACCCGGAGCCGAAGTACGGCATGGCCGTCACCGGCGTGGTGCACCCGAAGAAGGTGCTCACCAACGCGGGCGCGAAGCCGGGCGACGTGCTCCTGCTCACCAAGCCCCTGGGCTCGGGCATCGCCACCACCGCCATCAAGCGGGGCGTGGCCTCGAAGCAGCTCTCCAAGCGCGTGGTGGCGGTGATGTCCGCCCTCAACCGCGCCGCGGGGGAGACCTTCGCTTCGGGGAAGTTCAAGGTGAACGCCCTCACGGACGTGACGGGCTACGGCCTCCTGGGCCATCTGCTGGAGATGATGACGGGCGCGAAGGCGCGCGCGGCGCTCGACCTGGAGCGCATCCCGCTCATCACCGAGGTCGCCGGGCTGGCCGAGCAGGGCGTGGTGCCCGGTGGCACCAAGGCGAACCTCGCCCACGTGAAGAAGAAGGTCCGCTTCCCGGAGGGGCTGCCCGAGCACATCCAGTGGGTGCTCGCGGATGCGCAGACCAACGGTGGGCTGCTGGCCAGCGTGCCCGCCCGCCACGCGTTGAAGGCCCTCAAGGCGCTCGACGCGGCTGGCGTGGACGCGGCCCTCATCGGCGAAGTGCGCGAGGGCAAGCCCGGCATCGACGTCATCGGCTGAGCCCCCGGCCGTGCGCTGTCGCCGGACGGGCATCGGCGTAGAGCCCGCGGGCGGCGCCCGGAGCGCCGTCATCGGCTGAACGCCCGGGATTTCGCCCTTGGGGGACACCTCCGCTAGCATTCCGGCCGTCATGCCGTCGCCGCACCGCCCCCTCCTGGCCGTCCTCTCGCTGCTCTGCCTCGTCCCCGTCACCGCCGGGGCGGCGGAGCGGCCCGCGCGCATCGTCATCGACCCGGGCCACGGTGGCTCGCAGGAGGGCGCGAAGGGCCCGGGCGAGATGCGCGAGAAGGAGGTGGCCCTCCAGATTGCCCAGCGCCTGCGCTCGCGGCTGGAGGCGGCCGGCGGCGACGTGTACCTCACCCGCGAGCGCGACTCGCAGGTGTCCCTCACCGAGCGCGTGGAGATGACCAACGACCACGACGCGGACCTGTTCATCTCCATCCACGCCAACTCCATGCCCACGAAGAGGATGCGCGCGCGCACCGAGGGCATCGAGACGTACTTCCTCTCCGCCAACGCCTCCGGCGACGCCGCCCGCGCCGTGGCCGACCGCGAGAATGCCGAGGCCCCCGTGTCCCGCGCCGCGCGCGGCGACTCCACGCTGGCCTTCATCCTCCAGGACCTGGTCCGCACCGAGGCCCACACGGACTCGTCCCGGCTGGCGTACTCCATCCACCCGCGCCTCATCCGCGCCACCCGCGCCGCGGACCGCGGCGTGCAGCAGGCGCCCTTCTTCGTCCTCTCCGGCGTGGAGTGCCCCGCCGTCCTCGTGGAGGTGGGCTACATCTCCCATCCCCAGGAGGGCCTGAAGCTGGGCCGCTCGGAGTACCAGGAGAAGGTGGCCGAGGCCATTGCCGACGGCGTGCTGGCCTTCCTCAAGGACACCCGCCGGCGCGACGCCGTCCGGGGCCCCGAGGTGGCCGGCCCCGTGTCGCGGTGAGTGCACACCGGCGGTGCTAGACGCCCCCGGGAGGCGCGGCTCTGGTAGACAGGGCCCAGGTCGCCCCCTTCCCACCCATTTCCCAGGAGCCCGCCGTGCGTTCCTTCCAACGTGGTGCGCTGGACCTTCGCCCCGTCGTCCTCACCCCCAACGTCTCCCGCTACGCCGAGGGCTCCGTGCAGGTGGAGTTCGGCCACACCAAGGTGCTCGTCACCTGCTCCACGGAGGAGCGCGTGCCGCCGCACCTGATGGGCAAGGGCACCGGCTGGGTGACGGCCGAGTACGGCATGCTCCCCCGCGCCACGCACTCGCGGAACCAGCGCGAGTCCGCCAAGGGCAAGCAGACGGGCCGCACCATGGAAATCCAGCGCCTCATCGGCCGCTCCCTGCGCGCGGCGGTGGACCTGGCCACCCTGGGGCCCCGCACCCTCACGCTGGACTGCGACGTGCTCCAGGCGGACGGCGGCACCCGCACCGCCTCCATCACCGGGGCCTACGTGGCGCTGGTGCTCGCGCTGCGCTCGCTCCAGAAGGCGGGCACCCTTTCGAAGCCGCCCAAGCTGACGCCGCTGGCCGCCGTGTCCGTGGGCGTGGTGAACGGCGAGGTGCGCGTGGACCTGGACTACGACGAGGACTCCAACGCGGACGTGGACCTGAACCTCGTGGCCACCGCGGACGGCCGCATGGTGGAGCTGCAGGGCACCGCCGAGCACCAGCTGTTCGACCGCAAGACGCTGGACGCCATGGTGGACGGCGGGCTGGCCGCCATCCAGCAGCTCGTCGCCGCCCAGGCCAAGGTACTCGGATGACGGCGACGAAGCCCCGGCTCCTCTTCGCCACCACCAACAAGGGCAAGCTGCGCGAGCTGCGCGAGCTGGTGGGAGACGCGGTGGAGGTGGTGTCCCTGGCGGACCTGCCGCCCATGCCCGAGCCCGAGGAGGACGCCGACACCCTGGAGGGCAACGCGCTGAAGAAGGCCCGCGAGTATGCCCAGGCCACCGGCCTGCCCGCGCTGGCGGACGACTCCGGCCTGTTCGTGGACGCACTGGGCGGCAGGCCCGGGGTGTACTCGGCGCGCTATGCGCCAGGGGATGACCGGGCCCGCTATGAGAAGCTCCTGGCCGAGCTGGCCGGCGTGCCCGACGACCAGCGCACCGCGTCCTTCCAGTGCGCGCTGGCGCTGGTGAAGCCCGGGGGCGAGGCCCGGGTGGAGGTGGGCCGGTGCGACGGCCGCATCGGCCACGCCCCGGGCGGCACCCATGGCTTCGGGTATGACCCCGTCTTCATCCTTCCGGACAAAGGCCGGACGATGGCGGAGCTGACGGCGGAGGAGAAGTCGGCCATCTCCCACCGGGGCGCGGCCTTCCGGAAGATGAAGCCCCACCTGCTGGGCCTTTAGGCAGGCCGTCAGGCACGTTGGCCTTGCGCGTCCGTTCGCAATGGTTCAACAATGCCGGACTCTACTTCACGGGGCGTAGCGCAGCCTGGTAGCGCACCTGCCTTGGGCGCAGGGGGTCGGAGGTTCAAATCCTCTCGCCCCGACTTGAAGTAAAGCAGTGGGAAGAAGCAGGCGGCTCGGCCAGCTCCAGTAGCTCAGCTGGATAGAGCACCGGCCTTCTAAGCCGGGGGTCGCAGGTTCGAGCCCTGCCTGGGGCGCCAATCTGCCTGCTGGAGTCGTGACATTTGGGCCTTGAAAGGCCCCGGTTTCCACGATAGGGAAGCCGCCGCTTCAACGCCGTACGCAGTGACGGCGGCCATAGCTCAACTGGTTAGAGCGCCGGACTGTGACTCCGGAGGTTACCGGTTCGATCCCGGTTGGCCGCCCACCTTTTCCCGACCCGTTTCGTTCTGCGCTCGTAGCTCAACCGGATAGAGCACTGGGCTTCGAACCCAGGGGTTGGGGGTTCAAGTCCCTCCGAGCGCGCTCCTCCCCTTCGCGAGTCGAGCGGCCGGAACGGAAAACGCCCCCGCCACTTCCTCGCGGCGGGGGCGCTCCCTCACTTCTTCAGCGGTGTAACGACGCCGGCTCAGGCCTCGTGGGCCGCGCCGTTGCGGGCGCTGGCGGGGACGCGGCAGCGCAGCTCCGTCTCCGCCTCCAGCGCGGCCAGGTTCTCACGCATCGCCTTGGCCCAGCGCGCCTTCGGCTGCTCCATCAGCTTCTCGTTGGCCATGTCGATGGTCTCGCTCAGCTCCTCGTCGGAGAGCTCGGACGCCGTGCGGCCCTTGTAGGGGCCGAAGGCCACCACCACCGCGCTCGGCTTCGGGCGCGGCGCCGCCACCGCCTCGACCACCACTTCCTTCTCCGCCACCGGCTCCTCGACGGGAACGGCGGCGCGGGCGGCCTTCTTGCCGGGGCCGCTGACGGGGGCGGGCTCGGTCTCCACCGCGGCCTCCCGCGCGGGGGCGGGCGGCGGCACCGGCACGTCGATGTTGAGCGGCTTGTCCTCCCGAGCCTCCCGAGCCTCCCGGGCCGGCGGCGTGGGCGCCAGCGTGGGGAAGGACGCCTTCACCGGGCCCGGCTTCGAGCCCAGCACCTCGTAGGGGCCACCCGCGTGGAGCGGCTCCTCGTGCGAATGCGCGGACTCGAAGTCCTCGGCCGGCATCTCCTCGCGCACGTACAGGCCGCCGAAGGCCTCCGGGTACGCCTTGCGCAGGGCCGCCACGCGCGCGCACTTCTCAATCATCGTCGTGGGAATCTTCGCCCACAGCGGCGTCTGCTGGACGTAGCCGCTGAAGTCCAGCCACACCACCACCGGCAGCTTCCCGTCGCGCACCACGCGCGCCCAGGCCCCCACCAGCGCGCCCTTGCGCTTGGCCGGGTTGAAGCGGTGCACCACCTCGCCCTTGCCCTGGTCCACGATGATGTCGTCCTCGGCGAACACCGCGCTCGCCTGGATGCCCCGGAAGTCCGGGAAGCGCTCGGCCCGGGCGAGCATGCCCGCCTCCGAGGGCTGGAACTCGTACTTGGTGACCCAGTTGGGCCGCTCGCGGTTGCCGGCGTTCTGCCGGCGCGCCACGCAGAAGGCCTCCTTGAGCAGGGGGTCCAATCCGCTGCGCTTGCACTGCTCGATGAAGAGGGCGAACTCGTCGTCGCTGATGCCCTTGGGGCAGATGGTCCGCTTGACGAGCTCCACGCGCTCCCGGCTCCAGCTCCCCTGCTGCTGGGGGCCCTGGGCCGTCGCCGCGCCGTCCGCCTTCAGGTGGGTGTTGGCTTCCGTCACTGTCGTCTCCTGCATACGTCCTTCGCGAAAAGGGCGAACGACCTCCGTCCGCCCGCCTGGGTGCCGCGGCGGCGAACCCTCATGCGGCATGAGTGCCCACGAATGCTTCGCGGTGCTTCGTGTCCCGGAGTGCGGCTCATTCCCACGGTGAGTGGGGCCGGGACGAAAAGCGTGCCGTGGCCATGTTGAACATCCGGGATGGGCGCCGGCTTCGGCCCCGCCGGGAGCCGTTCCGGGGGCTGGCCGCCGGGCGAGCGGACCGGCGTCAGGTGCTGGCCCACGCATCCGTCAGATGATCAGCAGGCGGGAATGAAGGGGGGCCCGAAAATACTTTTTGACAGCACGGTCGGGCTTCTGTAGTTACCGCCGCCACCTGGACGTCGCGCTGACGACGCGCCGGGACAAAGCAGTGCCGGGAGCGTAGCTCAATTGGCAGAGCAATGGACTCTTAATCCATAGGTTGTGGGTTCGATTCCCTCCGCTCTCACTCCGGGGCCCCTTCAGAAATGGAGGGGCCCCGTTTCTTTTTCGGGCCTCTGCCGTCCACCGGACGTTTCGCGGTAAGACGGCGCACGGTGTCGACGCACCCGGGCGGGTGGCGAAACTGGTAGACGCACCAGACTTAGGATCTGGTACCGCAAGGTGTGAGGGTTCGAGTCCCTCCTCGCCCATTTCGCGTTGACCCGCTCGTGCCTATCCCCTAAAGGCGCACGTCCCACTTTTCTCCGCGCCGCCCGGGTTTCACGTCCAGAGGCGGGCGGCGAGCGAGGCCCGAATGAAGGTCCAGGTCGAGGAGCTCTCTCCCATCGAGAAGAAGCTCTCCATCGAGGTCGAGAACTCCCGCGTGGCCGAGGAGCTCAACCGCGCGTACTCCCGGCTCGGTCAGCAGGTCCGGCTGCCCGGCTTCCGTCAGGGCAAGGTGCCCCGCCGCATCCTGGAGCAGCGCTTCCGCGACCAGGTCGAGGACGAGGTCATCCAGCGCGTCGTCCAGGCCGCCTACGTCGAGGCCATCCGCGAGCACAAGGTGGAGGTCGTCGCCAACCCCCAGGTCACCAACTCCGGCATCAAGGCGGATGCCCCCTTCACCTTCGAGGCCCGCGTCGAGGTGAAGCCCAAGGTGGAGCCGAAGGACTACAACGAGCTGCCGCTCACGAAGACGGACACCGCCGTCACCGACGAGCAGCTCAACGACCAGCTCGAGCGCATGCGCCGCTCGCTCGGCCGCCTGGATCCCGTGACGGACCGCGACACCGCGGCCGCCAACGACTTCGTCACCGTGGACTTCGAGGCCACCATCGACGGCCAGCCGTTCACCGGCAGCAAGGCCGACGGCATCAGCGTCCAGGTGGCCCCCGGTGAGCTCGTCGAGTCCAAGATCGCCGCCCTGGAGGGCGTGAAGGTGGGCGAGGCCAAGGACATCGACTACGCCTTCCCGCAGGACTACCGGGTGGAGGAGGTGCGCGGGAAGACGGCGCGCTTCCACATCACCGTGAAGGACCTGAAGAAGGAAATCGTCCCCGAGCTCAACGACGAGTTCGCCAAGGAGACCGGCATCGCCCAGTCCCTGGACGAGCTGCGCACCAAGATGCGCACCGACATGGAGCGCTCGAAGAAGGCCCAGGTCGAGGGCGAGGAGCGCGAGGCCCTGATGAAGGTCCTCATCGAGCGCAACCCCTTCGAGGTCCCCCGCGCCATGGTGGAGCGCGCCATGGACTCCATGCTCCGCGGCGCCCTGCAGCAGCTGCAGCGCCAGGGCGTGGACCCCAGCCGCCTCAACCTGGACTTCAACCGTCTGCGCGAGGACATGCGCGAGAAGGCCGTCCAGGAGGTGAAGGGCACGCTCCTGTTCGAGGCCATCGCCGAGAAGGAGAGCATCCAGGCCTCCGACGCGGACGTGGACGCCCGCATCGAGCAGCTCGCCAACGAGGCGGGCCAGCCCGTCGCCGTCGTGCAGCGCTACTTCAAGGGCCCGGACGAGCGGCTCGGGTTGTCTCTCCGACTCCGCGAGGAAAAGACGATTGAATTCCTGAGGAGCCGGGCGAAGTATTCGTGAGGTTCACCTTCCGAGCTTCCGGTTCCTCACTGAGGTCGACATGCCCTTCATGCCCGTTCCCTACGTCATCGAGCAGACCCACCGCGGTGAGCGCTCGTACGACATCTACAGCCGGCTCCTGAAGGACCGCATCGTCATGCTGGGCACCGAAATCGACGATGACGTGGCCAACGTCATCGTCGCCCAGCTCCTCTTCCTGGAGTCCGAGGACCCGGACAAGGACATCAACCTCTACGTCAACTCGCCCGGTGGCTCCGTCACGGCCGGCCTCGCCATCTACGACACCATGCAGTACCTGAAGTGTCCGGTGTCCACCATCTGCGTGGGGCAGGCCGCCTCCATGGGGGCCGTCCTCCTGCTCGCCGGCGCCAAGGGCAAGCGCTACTCCCTGCCCTCCAGCCGCATCATGATTCACCAGCCGCTCGGCGGCGTGCGCGGCCAGGCCACGGACATCGAAATCCAGGCCAAGGAAATCCTCCGGATGAAGGCCAAGCTCAACGAGCTCATCGTCAAGCACACCGGCCAGTCCATCGAGCGGGTCGAAAAGGACACGGATCGCGACTACTTCATGGGCGCGACCGAGGCCAAGGCCTACGGCATCATCGACGAAATCCAGAGCCCCCGGAAGGTCGTGGGACTGGGCAAGGAAGAGAAGAAGTAGTCGGGTTTCCGGGGCCTTGGGGCCTCGGTTGGCGGCCGGAGTCGCGGGAATTCACACCCGCGTCTCCGGCTTTCTGCTTTCTGCGTCGTGCGAATCGCCCTGTTAAGTACCTGGAAGCCGCGTGGACGTTCCGGACATGGGCTGACTAGATTGGGCCAGAGGCAGGGGTAGGGGCGTTTACCAGGAGTGGGGGCCTTTCAGGCGCAGCGAGGGAATCAATGGCGGGCAAGAACGTGGAGAAGCGAGACAACCAGACCCTCTGCTGCTCCTTCTGCGGCAAGTCGCAGAAGGAAGTGAAGAAGCTCATCGCGGGGCCGACGGTCTACATCTGCGACGAGTGCATCGGGCTCTGCAACGACATCATCGCGGAGGAGATCGACCGCGAGGAGACCAAGGACACCAAGCTGCGCATCCCCCGGCCCTCTGAAATCAAGGCCGTGTTGGACGAGTACGTCATCGGCCAGGAGCGCGCGAAGAAGACGCTGTCGGTGGCGGTGCACAACCACTACAAGCGCATCGAGTCCAAGGTCGCCATGGAGGACGTGGAGCTCCAGAAGAGCAACATCCTCCTCTTGGGCCCCACGGGCAGCGGCAAGACGCTGCTGGCGCAGACGCTGGCGCGCATCCTCAACGTCCCCTTCACCATCGCCGACGCCACGTGCCTCACCGAGGCCGGCTACGTGGGCGAGGACGTCGAGAACATCATCGTCAACCTGCTCCAGGCGGCCGACCACGACATCGAGCGGGCGCAGCGCGGCATCGTCTACATCGACGAAATCGACAAGATTGCGCGCAAGTCCGAGAACCCCTCCATCACCCGCGACGTCAGCGGCGAGGGCGTGCAGCAGGCCCTGCTCAAAATCATCGAAGGCACGGTGGCCAACGTTCCGCCCAAGGGTGGCCGCAAGCACCCGCAGCAGGAGTTCCTGCAGGTGGACACCACCAACATCCTCTTCATCTGCGGCGGCGCCTTCGGCGGGCTGGATCAGGTGATTGAGCGGCGGCTGGGCGGGCGCAGCCTGGGCTTCGGCGCGGACATCCAGTCCAAGAAGCAGCGCAACCTCACCGAGCTGCTCAAGCACGTGGAGCCGGAAGACTTGCTGAAGTTCGGCATGATTCCGGAGTTCATCGGCCGCCTGCCCATCATCACCGCGCTGGAGGAGCTGGATGAGCCCGCGCTCATCAACATCCTCAACCAGCCGAAGAACGCGCTCACCAAGCAGTACCGCAAGCTCTTCGAGCTGGACGGCGTCACCCTGAAGTTCACCGACGGCGCCCTCAAGGCCATCGCCACCGAGGCCATCCGCCGCAAGGCGGGCGCCCGCGGCCTGCGCTCCATCCTCGAGTCGGCCATGCTGGACGTGATGTACGAAATCCCGTCCCGCAAGACGGCCCGCGAGGTGCTCATCTCCGAGGAGGTCATCCTCAAGAAGAGCGAGCCCGTCGTCCTCCACGCCCACGAGAAGGAAGCCGAGGCGAAGAAGGAATCCGCCTAGCGGCCACCACCACCCCTGGAGCCCCTCGCGGCGCCAGGGGGACTCGAAGCATGACGGGGCGCGTCATGGAGCGGAATGGCTCCGGCGCGCCCCTCGCTTTGTGGAAGGGGCGGGCGCTTCCGGCCCCACCGCACTTTTTGTGGGACGGCCGGGGCCCTTTCTGTATGTGCTGGGACCCCATGAGAAAGCTGCTCGTCCCCGCCCTGCTGTCCCTCGCCGCGTGTGCCACCCAGAAGGAGGCGGCGCGGGAGGAACTTCCGGCGTCCGCGTCCGCGGCGCCTCCCCAAACCCAGGAGTCCTCGCGAATGGCATACCCGGCGACCCGGGCGGAGCAGGTGGTGGACACGCTTCACGGCGTGCAGGTGGCGGACCCGTATCGCTGGCTGGAGGACGAGAAGTCCCCCGAGGTCCAGGCGTGGATGAAGGCGCAGGACGCGCTCACGCGCGAGCACCTGGGGAAGGTGCCGGGGCGTGACGCGCTCGTGCGGCGCTTCACGGAGCTGTTCTACGTGGACTCCATCTCCCCGCCGGCGCGCCGGGGCGGCCGCTACTTCTACATCCGCACCCACAAGGACAAGGAGAAGGCCGTCCTCTACTGGCGTGACGGGGAGAAGGGCCAGGAGAAGGTGCTCCTGGACCCGAACACCTGGAGCAAGGACGGCACCGTGTCCATGGGCACGTGGGCGCCGTCGTGGGACGGCAAGAAGGTCGTCTTCGCCCAGAAGCCCAACGCCGCGGACGAGGCCGTGCTGCACGTCATGGACGTGGACACCGGCGAGTGGTCCAAGGTGGACGTCATCGAGGGCGCCAAGTACGCCTCGCCCAAGTGGACGCCGGACAACAAGGGCTTCTACTACGAGTGGCTGCCCACCGACCCGAGCATCCCCGTGGACGCGCGGCCGGGCTACACCACCGTCCGCTACCACGTGGTGGGCACGGACCCGAAGCAGGACGCGCTGGTGCACCCGCGCACCGGGGACCCCACCACCTTCCTGCAGAGTGACTTGAGCCGGGACGGCAAGTACCTCTTCATCTACATCGTCCGCGGCTGGAGCGAGAACGACGTCTACTGGAAGCGGCCGGGCGAGAAGGACTTCCGGCTGCTCGTGAAGGGGCAGGGCGCCAAGTACAGCGTCAACGCGTGGAAGGACCGCTTCTACGTCACCACGGACGAGGGCGCCCCGCGCCAGCGCGTCTTCGAGGTGGACCCGGGCAAGCCCGAGCGCGCCGCGTGGAAGGAAATCGTCCCCGAGGACAAGGTGGCCTCGCTCCAGGCCGTCAACATCGTCGGCGGACACCTGGCGCTGGAGTACCTCAAGGACGCCACCACCGAGGTGCGCGTGGCCACCCTGCAGGGCAAGCCCGTGCGCACCGTGCAGCTGCCGGGCGTGGGCGCCGCCTCCAACCTGGTGGGCCTGGAGGACCTGGACGAGGCCTACTTCGTCTTCACGTCCTTCACCGTGCCCCGCCTCGTCTTCAAGACGTCCGTGGCCAGCGGGAAGACGGAGGAGTGGGCGCGGGTGGAGCTGCCCATGGACCCGGACCTGTACACGACCGAGCAGGTCTTCTACACGTCCAAGGACGGCACGCGGGTGCCCATGTTCCTCGTGCACCGCAAGGACCTGAAGCGCGAGGGCAACGCGCCCACGCTGCTCTACGGGTACGGCGGCTTCAACGTCAGCATGGAGCCCACCTTCCGCGGCAGCATCCTGCCCTGGCTGGACGCCGGCGGCGTGTACGCGGTGGCCAACCTGCGCGGCGGCGGTGAGTACGGGAAGGACTGGCACGAGGCCGGCCGGCTGGGCCGCAAGCAGAACGTCTTCGACGACCTCCACGCGGCGGCCGAGTTCCTCGCGCGCGAGAAGTACACGCAGCCCAAGCGGCTGGCCATCTACGGCGGCAGCAACGGCGGCCTGCTGGTGGGCGCGGCCATGACGCAGCGTCCGGCGCTGTACGGCGCGGTGGTGTGCGCGGTGCCGCTGCTCGACATGGTGCGCTACCACCTCTTCGGCAGCGGCCGGACGTGGATTCCGGAGTACGGCACGGCGGAGAAGGCCGAGGACTTCAAGACGCTGCACGCCTACTCGCCCTACCACCACGTGCGGCCGGACGTGCGCTACCCCGCACTGCTGATGATGGCCGCGGACCACGACGACCGCGTCGACCCCATGCACGCCCGCAAGTTCGTGGCGGCCGTGCAGAACGCGCCTGGAAACCAGGCACCCGTCCTGCTGCGCATCGAGACGAACGCGGGACACGGTGGCGCGGACCAGGTGGCCAAGACTATTGAGTCCAGCGCTGACCTGTACTCCTTCCTCTTCCAGACCCTGGGGGTGGAGATGCGCCAGGGTGGGGTGGCGGCGCAGGGCCGCTGACACCCCGAGCGGACACCCGAGTGGGCACGGGGTGTTCCCTTGAAGGCAACGGGCCGTTCCCCAATCTTGTCCCGGGGAACGGCACACGAAATCGCCGTGTTATAGACGTGCTTCACCCCGTGTGCGCGCTCACTGAGCGGGCGGACGGGCAACTCTTCAGTGGCCTGCCCAGCAGGCGGGCCAGCAGGTGGCGGATACATGTTCTTCGGACGTGACGACAAGAAGGAAGCCCAGAAGCGGGGACTCACCGTCCCGCTCTTGCCCCTTCGGGACATCATCGTGTTCCCGCACATGGTGGTGCCGCTGTTCGTCGGCCGGGAGAAGTCCATCGCGGCGTTGAAGGACGCGATGGCGCACAAGGGGCCGGACGACAAGGCCGTCATCCTGCTGGCTGCGCAGAAGAAGGCCAAGACGAACGACCCCACCCCGGACGACATCTTCCACTTCGGTACGCTGGGCCACGTCATCCAGCTCCTCCCCCTGCCGGACGGCACGGTGAAGGTGCTGGTCGAAGGCGTGCGCCGCGCCCGGGTGAAGAAGTTCCACCCCAACGACGCCTTCTTCATGGTCGAGGTGGACGAGGTCGAGGAGCAGACGGAGAAGAGCGTGGAGCTCGAGGCGCTCGTTCGCAGCGTCCACTCCGTGTTCGAGGCCTTCGTCAAGCTCAACAAGCGCATCCCGCCCGAGATGCTCATGCAGGTGGCGAGCATCGACGACCCGGCGCGGCTGGCCGACACCATCGTCGCGCACCTCTCCCTCAAGCTGAACGACAAGCAGGCCCTGCTCGAGACGGAGTCCCCGGCCAAGCGCCTGGAGAAGCTCTACGAGCTGATGCAGGGTGAGATCGAGATTCTCCAGGTGGAGAAGAAGATCCGCACGCGCGTCAAGAAGCAGATGGAGAAGACCCAGAAGGAGTACTACCTGAATGAGCAGATGCAGGCCATTCAGAAGGAGCTGGGTGAGCGCGACGAGTTCAAGAACGAGATCCAGGAGATCGAAGAGAAGCTGAAGAACAAGCGGATGAGCAAGGAGGCCACGCTCAAGGTCAAGAAGGAGCTGAAGAAGCTCCGGATGATGAGCCCGATGAGCGCCGAGGCCACCGTCGTTCGCAACTACATCGACTGGATCATCAGCCTGCCCTGGTACGACGAGACCCAGGACCGCCTGGACGTCACCGAGGCGGAGCGGGTGCTCAACGAGGACCACTACGGCCTGAAGAAGCCGAAGGAGCGCATCCTCGAGTACCTGGCCGTGCAGCAGCTGGTGAAGAAGCTCAAGGGCCCCGTGCTGTGCTTCGTCGGTCCTCCGGGCGTCGGCAAGACGTCGCTGGCGCGCTCGATTGCTCGCGCCACGGGCCGCAAGTTCGTGCGCCTGTCGCTGGGCGGCGTGCGTGACGAGGCGGAGATTCGCGGCCACCGGCGCACGTACATCGGCGCGATGCCGGGCAAGCTCATCCAGTCGCTGAAGAAGGCGGGCAGCAACAACCCCGTCTTCCTGCTCGACGAAATCGACAAGATGTCCACCGACTTCCGTGGCGACCCGAGCGCGGCGCTGCTGGAGGTGCTGGACCCCGAGCAGAACCACAACTTCAACGACCACTACCTGGACCTCGACTACGACCTGTCCAAGGTGATGTTCATCTGCACCGCGAACACGATGCACAACATCCCCGGTCCTCTGCAGGACCGCATGGAGGTCATCCGCATCGCGGGGTACACCGAGCCGGAGAAGCTCTCCATCGCTCGCCGCTACCTCATCCCGAAGGAGCAGGAGGCCAACGGGCTGACGGACATCAAGGTGGACATCAGCAACGAGGCGCTGAAGACCATCATCCACCGGTACACGCGTGAGTCCGGCGTGCGCTCGCTGGAGCGTGAGATTGGCGGCGTGTTCCGCAAGATTGCGCGCGACGTGCTGAAGAACGGCAAGCGCGACATCGAGGTGGACCGCAAGACGGCGATGAAGTTCCTGGGCACCCCGCGGTTCCGCTACGGCGTGGCGGAGCGCGAGGACCAGGTGGGCATCGTCACCGGCCTGGCGTGGACGGAGCTCGGCGGTGAAATCCTCACCACCGAGGCCACGGTGATGCCGGGCAAGGGCAAGCTCATCATCACCGGCAAGCTGGGCGAGGTGATGCAGGAGTCCGCGCAGGCGGCCATGTCGTACGTGCGCAGCCGGGCGGAGCGCTTCGGCATCGACCGGAAGGTGTTCGAGAACTACGACATCCACGTGCACCTGCCCGAGGGCGCGATTCCGAAGGATGGACCTTCGGCGGGCGTCACCATCTGCACGGCGCTGGTGAGCGCGCTGACGCGCACCCTCATCCGCCGCGACGTGGCGATGACGGGCGAAATCACGCTGCGCGGCCGGGTGCTGCCCATCGGCGGCCTGAAGGAGAAGACCCTGGCCGCTCACCGGGCGGGCATCAAGACGGTCCTCATCCCGAAGGCCAACAAGAAGGACCTGAAGGACATCCCGCTGAAGATTCGCAAGCAGCTGCGCATCGTCCCCGTGGAGTTCGTGGACGAGGTGCTCCGCGAGGCGCTCGTGCTGGAGAAGCCGGAGGAGTTCGGCCGCAAGCCGCTGTCCACCGACGGCGCCAAGACGACGTCGACGACCGCCGCCGAGCTGCCGGCCTCGTCGCCGGCTTCGGCCCCGGCGTAGCGCTGAGTCGCACGGGTTGAAGGCTCCCTCCCTGGAAGGGGAGGGGCACCGGGTTGAAGAGAAGCCAGGATGCCGGACGACACAGGTCGCCGGGGTCCTGGCTTCTCTGTTTTCTGGCGAGGCAGCTCGCCCAACTTCGCGCGGGCGAAGCTCCAGGGGCGCTACATCACCCATCACTTCGAGGACTGCGACTTCACGAAGTCGAACCTGAGCGACTCCCACCTCGGAGGGACGTTCGTGCGATGCACCTTCTCGGGCGCCAACCTCAAGGGCGCGAACCTGCACCACTGCACCTTCGAGCGCTGTGTCTTCGAGGATGCCCGACTCGCTCACGTCTCGTTCAACGGCAGCACGCTGTCCGACTCCCCCTGAGCGCGGAGCAGGCCGCTGGCTGCATCCTGGTCAATGTCCGCCAGGTCGAGACAGGTTCCTAGCGAGGGTGCGCCTGGGTGCCTGTATGCCTTGGACAGACGTTCGCGCTCACGGTTCGAGGCTGACTCTCATGGTGCAGGGGTGACCCAGGTTCAACGGCGATTCGAGTCCTGTAGCTTCTCTCGGCTTCCACTCTGGGCTCCTCACGGCCGCCGTACCGCCGGGGTCCTCGGAATGGCGGCGCTCGCACGCCGAGAGAGGATTCCATGACGCGAGTAGGACCGAAGTGGTGGATAGGTGTGACGTTGGCCGTCTGCGCCGCGCTGGCGGGCTGCGGTCCGCAGGACGCTCAGGACACGACGCAGGCGGAGGTGATGCCGTCGGGCTCGTCCGACAGCACCTCGTTGGGATTGGAAGCCACGGGGCCCATCCTCGCCGCGGGTAGCAACCACACGGTGACCTTGAGGCAGGACGGCACCGTCTGGACCTGGGGCGACAACGCCTACGGCCAGATGGGAGATGGCACCACCACGCGCCGCTTCACGCAGGTGCAGGTGCAGGAGCTGACGGGTGTCACCGCCGTCGCCGGAGGTATCTTCCATACTGCGGCCGTGAGGCAGGACGGCACCGTCTGGACCTGGGGGCGCAACAACGCCGGCCAGTTGGGGGACGGGACGACCCTCACACGCCTCACCCCGGTGCAGGTGCCGGGACTGACGGGCATCACCGCCGTCGCGGCGGGTCGCAACCACACGGTGGCCCTGCGGCAGGACGGCACCGTCTGGGCCTGGGGCGGCAACACCTCCGGTCAGCTGGGGGACGGGACGCAGATCCAGCGCCTCGCCCCGGTGCAGGTGGTGGGGCTGACGGACGTCACCGCCATCGCCACGAACACCGAGCACACGGTGGCCTTGCGGCAGGACGGCACCGTCTGGGCCTGGGGCAACAACACCTTCGGACATCTCGGGGATGGGACCTTCACGCGCCGCGCCACGCCGGTGCAGGTGGTGGGGCTGACGGGCGCCACCGCCATCGCCGCGGGGAGCACCCATACGGTGGCCGTGAGGCAGGACGGCACCGTCTGGGCCTGGGGCTTCAACCTCTTCGGTCAGCTGGGGAATGGAACGAACTCCATCTCCGCCACGCCGGTGCAGGTGCAGGGGCTGACGGGCGCCACCGCCGTCTCCGCGGGTACCGGTCATACCCTGGCCGTGATGCAGGACGGCACCGTCTGGGCCTGGGGTGACAACGGCTACGGCCAGCTGGGCAATGGGACGACCTCCGCGTCCTCCATGCCGGTGCAGGCGCAGGGCGTGACGGGCATCACCGCCGTCGCCGCGGGTGCCGCTCACACCATGGCCATGAGGCGGGACGGCACCGTCTGGGCCTGGGGCTTCAACCACTCCGGCCAGCTGGGCGAGGGGTCCGCCAGCCAACGCCACACGCCGGTGCAGGTGCAGGGCGTGACGGGCATCACCGACATCGCCGCGAGTGACGGCCACACGATGACCTTGCGGCAGGACGGCACCGTCTGGGCCTGGGGTGACAACGTCTACGGCCAGCTCGGGGATGGGACGACCACGCGCCGCCTCACCCAGGTGCAGGTGCAGGGGCTGACGGAGGTCACCGCCATCTCCGCGAGTGACAGCCACTCGGTGGCCTTGCGGCAGGACGGCACCGTCTGGGCCTGGGGCCGCAACTCCAACGGCCAGCTCGGGGATGGGACGAACACGAACCGCTCCACGCCGGCGCAGGTGCCGGGGCTGACCGACGTCATCGCCGTCGCCGCGGGTAGCTCCCACACGGTGGCCTTGCGACAGGACGGCACCGTCTGGGCTTGGGGCCTCAACTCCAACGGCCAGCTGGGGGATGGGACGACCACCCAACGCCTCACCCCGGTGCAGGTGCTGGGGCTGACGGACGTCATCGCCGTCGCCGCGGGTAGCGCCCACACGGTGGCCCTGCGGCAGGACGGCACCGTCTGGGCGTGGGGCCTCAACTCCAGCGGCCAGCTGGGAGATGGAACGACCACGCGCCGCCTCACCTCGGTGCAGGTGCCGGGGCTGACGGACGTCACCGCCATCTTCGCGGGTGAAAATCACACGGTGGCCTTGCGGCAGGACGGCACCGTCTGGACCTGGGGCAGCAACTCCTCCGGTCAACTCGGGGACGGGACGAACACGAACCGCTCCACGCCGGTGCAGGTGCTGACGGATGTCACCGCCATCTCCGCGACTGACGGGCACTCGGTGGCCGTGAGGCGGGACGGCACCGCCTGGGCCTGGGGCGACAACTCCTTCGGTGAGCTCGGGGACGGGACGACCGACCAACGGCCCACGCCGGTGCAGGCGCAGGGGCTGACGAGCGTCGTCGCGATGGCCGCGGGGAGCACCCACACCGTGGCCCTGCGGCAGGACGGCACCGTCTGGACCTGGGGCATCAACTCCGTCGGTCAGCTCGGGAGCGGACCGCTCGCCTACCGCGTCACGCCGGTGCAGGTGCAGGGACTGACGACGAGCGTCACGGCCATCTCCGCCGGTGACGCCCACACGGTGGCCCTGCGGCAGGATGGCACCGTCTGGACCTGGGGCATCAACACCTACGGCCAGCTGGGAGACGGGACGACCACCCAACGCCGCACGCCCGCGCAGCTGCAGGGAATGACGGACGTCATCGCCATCGCCTCGGGGGCCTATCACTCCGTGGCCGTGAGGCAGGACGGCACCGTCTGGGCCTGGGGCTACAACGCCTACGGCCAGCTGGGCGACGGAACGTCCACCCAACGCCTCACGCCGGTGCAGGTGCAAGGGCTGACGTCGGTCGCGGCCATCGCGGCCGGTGAATCCCATACCGTGGCCTTGCAGCGGGACGGCACCGTCTGGGCCTGGGGGCGCAACTCCTGGGGCCAGCTCGGAGATGGGACGACGGCGCACCGCCTCAGGCCCGTGCGCGTGCAGGGGCTGACGGGCGTCGCCGCCATTGCCGTGGGCTCCCTCCACACCGTGGCCTTGCGGCAGGACGGCACCGTCTGGACCTGGGGCTACAATGATCTCGGCCAGCTGGGGAATGGGACGACCACGCGCCGCCTCACCCCGGGCCAGGTGCAGGGCCTGACGGGTGTCACCGCCATTGCCGCGGGCTACTTCCACACCGTGGCCGCGCGGCAGGACGGCGGCGTCTGGGCCTGGGGCTTCAACCCCTGGGGACAGCTCGGCGATGGCACGGCCACCAACCGCACCACGCCGGTGCAGGTGCAGGGGCTGACGGGCGTTGCCGCGCTCGCCGCCGGTTACGCGCACACGGTGGCCCTGAAGCAGGACGGCACCGTGGCGGCCTGGGGCAACAACTCCAACGGCCAGCTGGGCGATGGGACGACGACGAGCCGCTCCACGCCGGTGCTGGCGCGAGGGCTGACGGGCGTCGTCTCGCTGACGGCGGGCCGTCTGCACTCGGCGGCCATGAGCCCGGACGGCACCGGCTGGACCTGGGGACGCAACAACGCCGGCCAGTTGGGAGACGGGGCGACCGCTGACCGCTCCACGCCGGTACGCGTGCTGGTCCCGGCGGAAGGGACCTGAACCGTCCCATCGGTCAGGTCGCTCGATGAAGGCTCCCTCACGTCAGGTGAGGGAGCCTCGGGCCCGGGCAGTCGAAGGGGAGTGCGGCTGGAGCCGGTCGTTCATCGTCAGCGGGAGCGGGAGCAGTGAGTGAAGTCCCGGGCGGCCTCGGCGTCGCGCAGCGTGGCGGTCAGGACCTGGTCTCCTACGCTCAGGCGAAGCTTCCGGGTGCTTGCCTCGACCGGGGCACAGAGTTGAGCGAGGACGGGAGGCGCGGCCAGGGCCAGGCCGATGGCGAGCGACGCCATGACGGCCACCCGGATGCCTCTCGGGCTCGACCCAGGCGCCTGTCGCTTCCTCGCGGATGGCGCGGTGCTCAAGGCTCCTTCCTTCCAAGGAGCTCCCTGGCGCGCGTCATGGCGGACATGGCGTTGGGCCAGCCAACGTAGAACGCCAGGTGGGTGATGAGCTCGACGAGCTCCTCCCGCGTCACGCCGTTCTCGATGGCGCGAGGGAAGTGGAAGCCCATCTGCTCCGTCTTGCCCGTCGCCACCAGCGCCGCGCAGGTGATGAGGCTGCGGTCGCGCTTGGACAGCTCTGGCCGCTCCCAGACGTCCCCGAAGAGCACGTCATCGGTCAGCTCGGCGAGCTTGGGTGCGAAGTCGCCGAGGGCCTTCTGGGCGGCGGTGGCGGGCTTGTCGGTGGTGCTCATGGTGCGTTCTCCCTTCCAGGCTGCGCGCCGTACTGCGCGTCGGTGACCTTCTCCATCCATTCGACGACCTTGCCGTCGAGCGCCTCCTGGATGGCGAGGTGGGTCATGGCGGTGGTGGGCGAGGCGCCGTGCCAGTGCTTCTGGCCGGGCGGAATCCACACCACGTCACCGGGGCGAATCTCCTCGGCGGCGCCGCCCCAGAACTGGACGCGCCCAAGGCCCGCCGTCACGACGAGCGTCTGCCCCAACGGGTGGGTGTGCCACGCCGTGCGGGCACCGGGCTCGAACGTGACGGAGGCGCCCGAGGTGCGCGCGGGGGCATTCGCCGCGAACAGCGGGTCCACGCGAACGGCGCCGGTGAAGTTCTCGGCCGGCCCCTTGGCGGAGGGCTGAGAGCCGGCGCGGGCAATGCGCGGGGACGGAGCCGCACCGCGCGACGCGGCCGTGGAGGTGCCCGCGTCGGCGCTGGCGCTCCGGGGGTTGGCCTGGGCGAACGCGACGCCGAGCAGTGGCAGTGAGACGAGCGTGGCGACGAGCAGCTTCATGTTCATCCTCCGTTTCGGTACCGGATGGCAGCGATTGCTCGCCGGTCAGGTCTTGGAGCGCGTGGCGGCGCTCATGGAATCGACACCTGGAGGGATAAGCCCCGCCCCCGCGGGGAACTAGAGGGCACAAAGCCAACGGGCCGTTAACCCAGGATTGATAATCGGGTGCCGTCTTCGTGGATGTGCCGAGCCCTGCCTGCCGAGGCGCACCCGGGCGACGGCTCCCTCGGCAGGCGGGAGGGGCCGCCGGGTTGAAGAAAAGCCAGGAGGCCGGACGACCGAGGTCGAACGGGTGCTGGCATCTCCTTTTCTGGAGTGGCGCGCTTTCGGGGTACAACTCGGCACGGTGGCTTCGCGCGCTCGACTCCGGTGGTCATTCCTCCTGCTGGTCCTGGCGGCCACGGCCTGCGGGCCGTGCGGCTTCCAGCCAGACCCCGGCGTGAAGGTGGTGGTGCCGTCCATGCCCACCACGCTGGACTGGAGCCACTCGGACCCGGAGAGCTGGGCGAACTATCCGGTGATGCTCGCCACGCAGCGCGGGCTCACGGAGCTGGGCTCGGACTACGCCGTGCGGCCCGGACTGGCCGAGCGGTGGGAGCGCGTCACGGATGCGCAGGGCCGAGAGGTCTACACGTTCCACCTGCGGCGGGACGTGAACTGGTCGGATGGCTCGCCGCTCACCGCGCGCGACTTCGTCGTGGGCTGGAGGCGCGCGCTGCGCGGACGTGAGCGCGGGGAGATGGTGGACCTGGCGGGCGCGGCCGAGGCGCTGGCCGCGCAGGAGCGCGGTGCTCCCGAGGCGGAAGTGCGCGCGGCGCTGGAGCGCGTAGGCGTGGTGGCCGTGGACGCGCACACCCTGCGGGTGACGCTGGCCCGGCCGCGAAGCTACTTCCTGGCCCGCGTGGCCAACGTCTACATCTTCTATCCTGCGCCCGCGGCGGACCTGGCGGGCAAGTCGGACGAGGAGGTCCGCGACTACTTCGACCGGCCGCGCGATGGGCGCCCGTTGGCGCTCGGACCGTACCGCGTGGAGCGGTGGGACCGCGCCGGAGAGCGCGTGCGGCTGGTCTACAACCCGGCCACGGCGTTCCCTCCGCCGATGCAGCCCGGTGAGACGCCCGCGCCGGTGATTACGCTGATGAAGTCGGAGATTGGCCCGGCGCTGTACGAGCGTGGCCGGGTGGACTTCGTCTTCATGGACAGCGCCGCGGCGCTGCGCGTGAGCCGGCCGGAGGACCTGCAGCGCGAGCCGCTGCTGTCCACGTACTTCCTCGCGTTCAACACGGAGCGGCCTCCGCTGAACCGGCCCGAGGTGCGGCGCGCGCTGGCGAAGGCGCTGGACCGCGAGGCGCTGGTGGCGGGGCTGCTGCCGGCGGCGCGTCCGTCCAACGTGCTGCTGCCTCCGGACCTGCCGGGGGCCGCGACGACGGAGGAGGCCGCTCGCCTGCCGCGCTTCGACGCGGAGGCCGCTCGGAAGGAGCTGGCCGGAGTGCCAGGGCTGGACCGGCCGCTGCGGCTCGTCTACCGGCAGGGCGACGGGTTCCTCCCGGAGGTCGCCATCGCCGAGCGGGTGGTGGCACAGCTCGCGCGCGTGGGGGTGACGGTGGTGCTGGAGGCGCGCTCGGATTTCTCGGCGGAGATTGCCCGGCGCTCGGCGCAGGGGCCGCGCACGTATGACCTGTACCTGCGCCGCCTCGGCGGCGACTACGCGCACCCGAATACGTTCTTCACGCTGTTCGAAAAGGAAGGCAACCACCAGACGGGCTGGGAGACGCAGGCGGGCGGCGAGCCCATGGCCCGCTTCGAGCGGCTGCTGGAGGCGGGAGACGGAGAGCCGGACGAGGCGAAGGCGCGCGAGTTCTACGCGCGGGCCCAGGAGGTGCTGGTCGGCGAGCAGGCGGTGATTGCGCCCATCTACCACCCGGACCGGTACTTCCGTGCGCGCGCTCGGCTGCGCGGGCTCGACGTGGACCCGTTCAACTTCCTCGCGCTGCGCACGCTGCGATTGGGGCCGAACGCAGCGGGTGCCCAGGCCGAGGTCACGCGATGAGGGCTGGGACAGTGCAGCGATACGCAGTGGCCTCGTGTTTCCTCACCGCGTCGAGCGTGCCCTTCCTCTCGCGGATGCGAAATGACCTGCTGCGTGGGCATCGCCTCGCTGGGGTGACGCCATGAGGGCCATCGCGCAGCGACTGGCACGGCAGCTGGTGCTGGTGCCCGTGGTGGCGGTGGCCTCGTACTTCCTCATGGCCGCGCTGCCGCTCACCACCGAGACGGACGCGAAGCGCCAGGTGTCCAAGGAGCTGGCCGCTTCGTACCAGCGGGACCTCGGCATCGGCGAGCCGCTGGGCTTCCTGCGCCCCTGGGAGAAGCTCTTCCGGGGCGAGCGGCTGGGCACCAGCGCGCAGGGCATCACCGGCGACGAGCTGCTCCTGAAGCTCTCCGGCAGCGTGGGCGTGGGATTGATGGCGCTGCCGCTCGCGCTCGCCTGGGCGCTGGGCTTCGCGCTGCTGCGCACGCGGTGGCGCCGGGGCCGCTGGGCGGCGCTCGGTGACGCGGTGCCGGCGGTGGCCTTCGGCACGCCCGTGTTCATCCCCGCGCTGCTGCTGGCGCCCGCGGTGGTGGAGCGCGGCCACATGCTGCCGGAGCTGTGCGCGGCGCTCGTCACCTCGGTCTGGCCCGGCATCTTCCTGGGCACGCTCGTCGGCGACGCGCTGGAGACGGAGCTGTCCCGCGACTACGTGCGCACCGCGCTGGGGAAGGGGCTCGCGCAGGGCACGGTGCTGCGCCGCCACGTGCTCCCCAACGTGTGGCCCGCGCTGCTGGACGCGGTGGGGCCGGTCGCCACCTCGCTGCTGGCCGGCTCATTCGCCGCGGAGCGCGTCTTCGGCCTGCCGTACTTCGGCCAGCTCTACGTGCTGGCGGTGCTCAACAAGCAGGTGGCCGTCGTCGTGGTGGCCACCACCACCTTCGCCTCGCTGCTCGTCTTCGTGAGCCTCGCGGTGGAGGTGCTGCGCTACGTCGTGGACCCGCGCTCCCGGGAGGCCACGGCATGAGCCGCATTCCGCCTCGCGCGCGCTTCGGCCTCGTGCTGCTCGTGGGCCTCGGCCTCCTCAGCCTCATCGCCGGCCGCCTCTTCCCGGACGTCCTCTCCAGCACGTGCCCGCTCGGCATGGACCCCACGCGCCCGGACCGCACCGTGTGCGAGCTGGCCTTCGGCGGCCTCTGGGTCTCCCTCGCGGTGGGCCTCGCCGCCGGTGCCCTGTCCACGCTCATCGGCCTCACCGTGGCCGCCGTGGCCCGCCTGTCCGGTGGCACCGGGGAGCAGCTCATCCTGCGCGCCGTGGACGCCGTCTTCGCGCTGCCCGACGTGCTCGTCGTCATGGTGCTCCAGCTCGCGGGCCAGTCCCTCTCCGACGCGGGACAGGCCGGCGGACTGGGCCCCTTCGGCCTCATGGTCGCCTCGCTCGCCCTCGTCGGCTGGGCGGGCCCCGCGCGCATGTTCCGCAACCGGCTGGCCACCCTCGAAGCCCAGGAGTACGTCACGGCCGCCCGCGCGCTCGGCGGGGGAGGGGCACACCTGCTGCGCGTCCACCTGTGGCCCGCGCTGCGCCCCTTCGCGCTCGCCGTCTTCCTCAGCCGCCTGCCGGCCGCCATCCTCACCGAGTCCACCGTGAGCTTCTTCGGCATCGCCCGCATGGAGCCCATGTCCCTGGGCCGCTATCTCGGCACCAGCTACGCCGCCCTCATCTACGAGGGCGGTGGCCGCGTCGTGCTCCCCGCGTGGGCCCTGCTGGTCCTCCTCGTCCTCGGCGCCTCGCTCGCTTCCCAGGCACTCTCGGCGACCCCGCGCCGCGCCGCTTGAGGGGCCCGTCACGGGTGGGAGAAGCACCGCTTTCCTGAGGAATTCCCACCGATGGGAGGTGCGTTTCCATCTCACGGAAACCTTTTCCCCAGACCGGTGCCTTCATGTCCCTGCCCACCATCGAAGAGCTTCCCCTCACCACCGGACTCGATCGCGACGAGCGCAAGGAGCGCACCGACGAGCTGAAGCTGGAGCCCGCGCGCGGCGCGGTGCTGGTCGTGGAGGATGACCCGACGCACCGGGAAATCCTCGTGGAGATGCTCGCGGGCTGGGGCTACGAGCCGCTGCCGGTGGGCAGCGCCGAGGAGGCCGAGTTCGCCGTGCGCAACAAGCGCATGGACGCGGCCATCGTCGACGTCTTCCTCCCCGGCCGCAGCGGCGCCACGCTGATGTCCCGCCTGCGCGAGCGCTTCCCCCAGTCCGTCCTCATCGGCGTCAGCGCCATGAGCGACGCGGCCATGGCGCGCAAGTGCAAGGGCCTGGGCGCGGACCTCTTCATCGGCAAGCCCCTCAACCCCGAGAAGCTCGCCGAGGCGCTCCAGTCCAAGCACACGAGCTGGCACTGAGGTTGCCGGCACACACAGGGGGCGGGTTCCGGTTGCACCCTCTCCCCGGACGGCCGATGCTCTTCTCGTGAAGACCCTCGCTCCCGGATTCCTGCTGGCCATGCCCCGGCTCGGGGACCCGAACTTCTATCGCTCGGTCATCCTGATGATCGAGCACAGCGAGACGGGCTCCATGGGGCTCGTCATCAACCGGGGGGCCCCCCTGACGCTCGGCGAGCTGGCGCGCGGCCAGAGCATGGGCATCGCCGCCGCGCGCGAGCCGCAGCCCGTCTTCGTGGGCGGGCCGGTGGAGCCGCAGCGCGGCTTCGTCCTTCATGACGACGCGGAAGTGCTGGAGAAGCACCCCGTCATGCCCGGCCTGTTCCTCAGCGTCACGATGGACGCGCTGGGGCCGCTCTTGGAGAACCCCACGCCCCGCCTGCGCTTCTGCCTGGGCTACGCGGGCTGGGGCCCCAAGCAGCTCGAGAACGAGATTGCCGAAGGTTCCTGGCTGTTCGCGGACGCCACTGTCGAGGCGGTGCTCGGCCAGGACCCCGCGAAGCTGTGGGAAACCACTTTGCGTGGCATGGGCGTGGACCCGGCCATGCTGGTGATGGGAAGGGGAATGAACTGATGCTCAATGCCGACTTCGTCCGGGACCGCATCCTGGAAGCCCTGCCGGGCTCCGAGGTGGAGGTTAGAGACACCACCGGGACGGGAGACCATTTCGAGGCCCGCGTGGTGAGTCCCGCGTTCGCGGGAAAACCCATGGTGCAGCAGCACCAGCTCGTCTATGCGCCACTCCAGCAGTGGCTGAAGACGGGCGAGCTGCACGCCCTCGCACTCAAGACCTATTCGCCCGAGCAGTGGCAGAAGCTCGGGCAGCGCTAGAAGGAGACGCAGTCATGACCCCCGAGCTCAAGGCCCGACTGGAGAAGGAGACCCAGTCGCACAAGATCGTCCTCTTCATGAAGGGCAATGCCCTGTTCCCGCAGTGCGGCTTCTCCGCGCGGGCGCTGCAGCTGTTGCAGCCCTACGGCGAGGTCCACACGGTGGACGTGCTGGCGGACCCCGAGGTGCGCCAGGGAATCAAGGACTTCACGAACTGGCCGACGATTCCGCAGATCTTCATCAACGGGCAGTTCATCGGCGGCTCCGACATCCTGATGGAGCTGGCCGAGCGCGGTGAGCTGGCCGACCTGGTCGCGGGCAAGTCCCCGGCCTGAGAAGGCTTTTTCCGGCGGCGGGGGAGGGGGAGACCGCTTCCCCCCGCAGCGGCTAGGATGGGTGGCCGCTGCCGGAAGGAACCGCCGTGGCCACCGCTACACAGCCCAACACCCCCGAGAAGAAGGACGAGTCCGTCGAAGCGCCGGGAACCCCGGCCGCCTCCGGGAACGTCGTCATCCCCGACACGAACGCCGCCGTCGCGCTGCCGGCCACCTCGCCCCAGGCGGTGGTGGACCCGGATGACCTCGTCGCCACGGCGAAGACGCCCACGCTCATGGAGAAGGTGCAGGAGTTCCGCACCCGCCACGAGAAGTGGGAGATGGCCGCGTTCTTCTTCGGCGGCTTCATCTACGACATCGTCTCGCTCAGCCGCATCGACGACACGCTGACGCTCGTGCAGAGCTTCGCGTACCTCGTCATCCTCACGTCGCTGCTGCTCCTGGAGCAGCGCTTCCCGGACGGCACCGAGCCGCCGAAGCTGCTCGCGAAGGTGTGGCGCTGGCGCGAGGACGCGGTGCACTTCTTCTTCGGAAGCCTGCTCAGCGTCTTCATGCTGCTGCTGTTCAAGGCCACCTCGGGCGTCATGCCCTACCTCTTCGTGGTGGGCCTGTTCGCGCTGCTGGTGGCCAACGAATTGCCGCGCTTCCGGCAGGTGGGCCCCGTCATCCGCGTGGTGCTGCTCAGCCTGTGCGTGACGCTGTACTTCGCGTGCCTCCTGCCGGTGGTCATCGGCCGCATGGGCTTCTGGGTGTTCCTGCTGGCGGTGGCCCTGGGCAGCGCGAGCGTCTTCGGGCTGATGCGCGTGATTCAGCGCTGGCGCCCGGACGTGGAGTTCCTCGTGCGCAACGTGGCCATCCCCGGCTTCGGCGTGCAGGCCGCGATGCTGGTGCTGTACCTGGTGGGCGTGATTCCGCCGCTGCCGGTGGCCGTGCAGTTCGCGGGCATCTACCACAAGGTGGAGCGCGTGAGCCCCGGCGTGTACTACCTGTCCTCGGTGGACGAGAGCATCTGGTACAAGCCGTGGACGTGGTTCGGCCCGGACTTCGTCATGCAGCCGGGTGACAAGCCCAACTACTTCTTCCGCATCTTCGCGCCCAAGGGCTTCGCGCCGTACCGCGTGCGCGTGCGCTGGTACTACGACCACCCGGAGAAGGGCTGGACGACGAACGGCAGCGGCCACATGGCCAGCGTCAGCAGCAACGGCACGGACGGCGGCTACCGCTACTACGCCAACACGTCCAACCTGAAGCCGGGTGACTGGCGCGTGGTGCTGGAGACGGAGGACGGGCACGAAATCCACCGCATCAACTTCTCCGCCGGCCCCAGCCAGCGCACCGAGCCCCGCGAGTACGCGGTGGAGGTCTCCACGCTGAAGGAGGTCAAGCCGCTGCCGCTGGAGGAGTTCCTGGCGACGCGCAAGACGCCCGCGAAGCCGGGTGAGCCCACGCCGCAGGCCGGTGGGACGGGCACCGAGCCCGCCCCGCAGGCGGCGGGGACGGCGCCGTAGCACCGTCCCTTCGGAAGGCCGCCTACTTCTTCTTGGCGGCCTTCCACACGGACTTCATCCACGCCTCCACGTCCCTGGCCTCGCGCGGAATCTTCGCGGAGAGCACCTTGCAGCCGCGCTCGGTGACGACGACGTCATCCTCGATGCGCACGCCGATGCCGCGGTAGCGCTTGGGCACGGTGAGGTCGTCCGGCTGGAAGTACAGGCCGGGCTCCACCGTCAGCACCATGCCCGGCTGGAGCTTGCCGTACTTGTACGCCTCCTGCCGGGCCTGCGCGCAGTCGTGCACGTCCAGGCCCAGCATGTGGCTGACGTTGTGCAGCGAGTAGCGCTTGTAGAACTGGTGCTCGTCCTTGAGCGCGTCCTCCGCGTCCTCGAGGATGCCCAGCGCCTCCAGGCCTTCGGCGAGCACGCGCATGGCCACGCGGTTGGGCTCCATGAAGTCGTTGCCCGGCTTCACGGCCTTGATGGCCTGCGTCTGCGCCTCCAGCACCAGCTCGTAGATTTCGCGCTGCTCCTTGGAGAACTTCCCGGAGATGGGCAGCGTGCGGGTGATGTCCGCGGTGTAGAGCGTCTGTCCCTCGACGCCCGCGTCCAGCAGCAGCAGGTCGCCGGGCACCAGCGGGCCGTCGTTGTGGCGCCAGTGCAGCACGCACGCGTGCGCGCCGCTGGCGGCGATGGTGTTGTAGCCCACGTCGTTGCCCTCCACGCGGGCGCGGAGGTTGAAGATGCCCTCCACGTAGCGCTCCGTCTTCGCCGTCTTCAGGCCGCGGATGACGTCCTCGAAGCCGCGATGGGTGGAGTCGATGGAGGCCTGCAGCTCGCTCAGTTCCTGCGCGTCCTTGAGCAGCCGCATCTCCGACAGCGCCTGGGCCAGCTGCTTGTCGCGCTCGCCGCCCTCGGACACCGTGGTGTCCACCATGGGCGAGTAGCCACGCAGCACGCGCGTGGGGCGGCTCACCGCGCCGCTGAGGCCGGAGAGGTAGCTCGTCAGCTCGTTGAGGCCGCGCGCCTCGTCCACGGCGTAGCGGGCCTTGCTCTCCGGCACGCCCAGGCGCGGGCCCTCCCACAGCTCACCCTTGCGGCGGTCCGTGAAGAAGGTGGCGTCGCTGCGGCCCGGGTTGGGCTCCACGAAGAGGATGTCCGTGTGGCCGCCCCCCTCCTTGGGCTGGAGGACGAGGACGCAGTCCGGCTCCATGTTGCCGGAGAGGTAGTAGAAGTCGGTGCCCGGCCGGAAGCGGTAGTAGGTGTCGTTGGCGCGCACCTTCTCGTGGCCGGTGGGGATGATGAGCGTCTCGCCGGGAAACAGCTTGGAGAGCGCCTTGCGGCGGGCGCGGAACGCGGCGGCGTTCTTGAGCTTCGGCGGCAGCTTCTTCGCCTGCGGCTTCCAGCGCTTCATCATGAAGTCGAGCAGGGCCGGGGGCGGCACCGTGTCGTGGCTGGCGGGCTTCGCGGGCGCGGCCTGGGGGGCCTGCGGCTCCGAGGTGACGAGGGGCTGCTGCTCACCGATGGCGGGCTGCACGGTGCCGTCGGCGACGGTGGAGGTGGCGGAAGGGTTGGACGTGGCCATGGCGTGTGACTCTTGAACAACGCCCGGCGGCCCTTCAAGCCCGAGATGGCTGATGACGCGGGGCGGTGTCCTCTCGCAGAAGGGCGACCTGCCCCAGGAGGACGGGCACGGCCGTCTCCACCCGGAGGATGCGCGGGCCCAGGGAGAAGGGGCGGAAGCCGTGCGCCTCCAGTAGTTGGGCCTCGAAGGGAACCCAGCCCCCGTCCGGACCGATGGCCAGCACCACCCGCTCGGCGGTGTCCGCTCCCGTCGCGCGCAGCGGCTGGCTCGCGGGCGGGTGGGGGAGCAGCCGGACGGCCGTGGGGCCGAAGAGGGCGTCGGCCTCGTCCTCGACGAAGGGGCGGAAGCGCTCGCGCACCAGGACCTCCGGCAGGTGCGTGTCGCGGGCCTGCTCCAGGCCCTGGATGAGCAATTCGCGGACGAAGGCCTCGTCGAGCACCTTGGAGTCGAAGTAGCTCTTCTCCACGCGGGCCGCGTTGACGAGCACCACCCGGTCCACGCCGAGCGAGGCCACCGCGGGCAGCACCTTCTTCAGCGCCTTGGGGCGCGGAATGGCGAGCAGCAGGTCCACGCCCGCTCGTGGGGGCGGGGGCTCGGAGAGGGAGACGCGCAGGTGCAGCACCCCGGCGCTGTTCTCCAGCACCTCGCCGGTGCCGGTCAGGCCCCCGAGCCGGCCCACGCGCAGGGACTCGCCCGGCTCGGCGCGCAGCACCTCGCGCGCGTGCTGGGCCCGGCGCCCGGTGAGGCGCGCGGTGCCGTCCGGGAGGAAGTCCTCATCGAAGAGCAGCAGCAGGTTCACTCGCTCTCTGTACCCCGTCACCTGGGCGCATTGGGGGACATTCTCGGCCCGTGCACGGCGTGGTACCCGGCCGCGCCCGGGCGGAGGCTCAGCGGAAGGGCCCCGTCACCTCGAAGGTGACGCCGCGGCCGTTCGTGCCGCGCTGCGAGCTGAAGTAGAGCCTGCGCCCGTCCGGGCTGAACGCGGGGCCGGTGATTTCCGAGCCGGCGTGGCCCTCGAGCTGGAGGAACGGCGCCACCACCCGGTCCGGGGTGATGATGCAGATTTGGAGGTCGCCGCCGTCCTCGGCCACGTAGAGGTCGCCCGAGCGCGACACCGTGACGTTGTCCACGCCCGTGAGCGGCGAGTCCGGGTGCAGGCCGTCGTCGTAGATGATTTCCAGCTTCCCCGTGGCCGGCGTATGGGCCCACACGCGGTTGTCGCCCTTCGTGGTGAAGTAGACGACGCCGCTGTCGTACCAGCAGCCCTCGCCGCCGTCGAAGGCGGAGGTCCACAGCGCGGAGAGCTGGAGCCACGCGGGCACCGACGCGGACACCTTGTGCCAGCTCAGCGTGGCGGTGCCCGCCAGCGCGTCACCGGAGATGCGCGCGGCCTCCAGGGTGCCGGACTCCAGCGACGGCCAGCTGGACGGGGTGAAGCGGTAGAAGCGCCCGTTGGAGCGGTCCTCCGTCAGGTACAGCCGCCGGCCCTCCGGGTCCACCGCCACGGCCTCGTGCGCGAAGGTGCCCAGCGCCTTGCGTCGCACGCCCTGCGAGGAATTGTACGGGTCGCATTCCCAGACATGGCCTCCGTCCCACTCCTCGCAGGACAGCCACGTGTTCCACGGCGTGGGCCCACCGGCGCAGTTGCTCACGGTGTTGCCGAGGATGCGGTACGCGGACACCATGGTGCCGCCACCGTCGAAGCGCACCGCGGACGCGCCGCCGCCCAGGGGCAGCTCGCTGTTGGACGTGTAGACCCAGCCGCCGTCACCCGTGGCGAAGCAGGCGCCACCGTCCGGGCTGCCGTGCCACGTGTAGCCCGTGCCCGGAACCACCTCGCCCGTGCGCGCGATGATGCGCGAGGCGAAGCCCGCCGGAAGCCGCACGCCCTGGGCATCCGGCGAGCCGGAGATGGCGCCGTAGGGGCTCGGACCGGGCAGGGCCGGCGCCGCGTAGGCCTTCTTCCAGAAGCCGGGGCCCAGCACCAGGGCACCGCTGCCCACCGCGGAGAGGTGAAGGAAGTGACGACGATTCAAGCGCATGCGGATTCCTCCCGTTCGTCAGGGAGGGCGGAGCCTTCCGCTTCCGCCGCGCGGGCATCGTCAACACCCGGTCAGGAGTGGCTGACGAAATGGTCGAGGCCCGGTGACGGGTCCGAGCGGACTGGAAAGGCGGCAGGGGGGCTGCAACGCCCCCTGGATGGACGGCCCGGGGCCTGCCCGGCCGGCCGGGGTGCTCCCGGCGTGTCGGCAGTGCTTGCCCCGCCCGGGGGCGTACCGTAAAGCCTGGAACGTGCGTTCCCTGTGCCTTCGCTGCCGCCGTCCCGAGAGCGCGTGCTACTGCGCGCAACTGCCGCCCCAGCTGGAGACCAAGACCCGCGTCGTCTTCCTCCAGCACCCCCGTGAGCGGAAGGTGGCCATTGGCACCGCGCGCATGGCGCACCTGGCGCTGAGCAACTCGGAGCTGCACGAGGGCGTGGACTTCACGGGCCACGCGCGCCTGGAGGAGCTGGCGAAGCGGCCGGAGTCGGTGGCCGTGCTCTTCCCGGGCGAGGAGGCCATCAGCGTGGAGGAAGCGCGCGGGCGCCCGCCGGAGACGCTCATCGTCGTGGACGGCACGTGGCCGCAGGCGCGGAAGATTGTCACGCGCAACCCGGTGCTCGCCGGGCTGCCGCGCATCGGCTTCGTGCCGCGCCGGCCGAGCAACTACCGCATCCGCTCCGAGCCGGCGGACCACTGCGTGTCCACCATCGAGGCGGTGGTGGAAATCCTGGGCATCCTGGAGGGCGACTCGGCGCGCTTCGACACGATGCTGAAGGCGTTCGAGTACATGGTGGACACGCAGCTCGACCGGCAGTCGACGCGGACGTCGCCGAACCGGCGGCGCATCTACTTCGGGCCGTGGCGTCCGCCGCTGGAGCTGCGCGAGCTGGCGGAGAGCTACGAGAACCTCGTGCTCTTCTACGGCGAGGCCAACGCGCATCCGGATGGAACGAACATTCCTTCCGAGCTGGTGCACGCGGTGGCGTGCCGCCCGGCGACGGGGGAGCGCTTCGAGGCCATCCTGGCGCCCGAGCTGGAGCTGGCGCGCAGCACGCCGCTGCACGTGGAGCTGCCGGAGGCGACGCTGCTCGCGGGAGAGCGCCGGGCGGATGCGCTCGCGCGGTTCGAGGCGTTCCTGCGGCCAGACGATGAGCTGGCGGTGTGGACGACGTTCGCCCTGGACCTGCTGTGGGCCGGAGGCGTCACCCGGCGGAAGGCGCATAACGTGCGGCTGGCCACGGCGCGGGCGCTGAAGGGCAAGGCGGGTGGGGTGGAGCAGGCCGCTGAGTTGCTGAAGGGGCCGGACCTCCCGCTGTGGGCCCCGGGACGCGCGGGCCGGCGCATCCGCGCGCTGGAGTCCGTGGTGCGTGAACTGGTGGCGCGCGGCAATGCCACGGAGCCGCCGCAGAAGCTGCCCCGGACGGGGACGGGCGGCTGAATCGGAACCGGGGCCGCTTCACTCGTCGCCAGCGAATGAGGAGAGCAGCCTCTCGATGACTGCCTCGCCAGCCTCGTCCGTCGCATCGGCGGTCGCCCACAAGAGCAAGGGCCCGTTGACCGTTCCGGCGACCTGCCGGCCCGCGGGCGCCTGGGCCTCCAGCTGGGCCTCCGCCGCACTCGCTTCGTCATGGCTGTCGAACAGGTAGACAGACGCTCGGACCGAGGTCGACGTCCAGGCCCGGCCGAAACCCGCTCGGGCGCCGATGTCCCGGACAGAAGGAGCCGGCTCGGCCGGCAGGACCTCTTCGCCGCCTGCGCCGCGGCGCACCAGCGCCTCGGCTCGTCCGAGGTGTGAATCGTCGTGGTTCACGAGGCTCCTTTGCCGCCGGTGAGCATCCCCGGGCTCTCCCGTGATTGTCGTCGCACCTCGTGACGGAGAGCCCGCACACCCGCACAGCAGCAGCGGGAAGAGCAGCGCGGGGCCGGCAAGCGGCGCGAAGAGGTGTCGCATGGCCTCATGCGATAACACCTCCCAGCGCCACACCGCCAGCCGGCCTCCGCGCGACGGTGAGCCGTGTCATCCGCATCCGCCGGCCGGCCCCATCGCGTCTGAACCGGCCGTACGGGCGCGAGCAGACCGGATGGAGCCGCCCGGATGCAGGCAGCGCACGTGACTCAAGGCAACAGCGCGGTCCGGGCCTCGTGCACGTAGCGGCCCCGGGGGAACTCGTTGAGGTACTGGCGGTACTCACCCTGGGCGGCCTTCGGCTGGAGCTTCTCCTCGAAGCAGCGCGCGCGCAGGTAGCGCGCCTGCTCGCGGTGGCTCGCGCGCGGGCTCTTCCGGGCAATCTCCTCCAGGCCCACGAGGAAGCTCTCGCAGGTGCGGGGGCTCAACTGCAGCCGCGCGTACCCGAGGAACCGCTCGTCCGCGTCCTTCGACAGCAGCGCCATCGGAATCAGCGGCTGCTTCTCCTTGGGCCGCTTTGGCGGCTCCGCCACCGCGACGGGCGGCGCGGGTTCGGAGGCAGTCTTCGGCGGCAGCTGCGTCGTCACGGACTCGACGGGGTAGGGCGCGAACTCCTCGTCCGGCTCCGCTCCGGCGGGCACGGTGGCCACCTTCATCGGCGCGGCCGGAGGAGTCGTGGCCAGCGCCTGCGCGGGAGCAGGAGGCTCCACCGGCTGGATGATGGGCTCTGGTGGGACCGGCGGCGTGCGCGGCGCCGCCAAAGCCACCTGCGTCCGGCGCTCCAGCACCGCGGGCTTCACCGCGGCCGGAGCCTGCGTCGCCCGCGCTACCGCCGGCAGCGTGGCGGTCCCGGCGGCCGGCGTGGTCGCGGCCGTGGGCACCACCTCACCCGGCAGCGGCCCCGACTCGTTCAGCTCCTCGAAGGCCCGCTGGTCCGGCACGGACACCGGCTGGTGCTTCAGCGTCTTCTCGTTCGCGTTCAGCTCCACCCGCTCCCCGGCGCTCACCAGCAGCGCGGGCTGACCGTCCACCTCCACGCGGACCCGGCCCTCCGCCACGGCCACCGCCGCGCCGTGCTCCGTCCGCTCCACCGTGAAGACCGTGCCCACCACGGACACGCGCAGGCCCGCGGCCTCCACCAGGAACCCGCGCCGCTCCGCGTGGGACGCCTGCACCGACAGCCGGCCCTGCCGCACCGTCAGGTGGACATCGCGCGCCTCCGCCTTCGACAACTCCACCTCCGAGCCCGAGGACAGCCGCACACGGCTCGCGTCCGGCAGCCGCAGCAGCGCCGTGGACCGCGTGGGCGTCCGGACCGCCACGCCCGAGCGCAGCTTCGTGCCCGCCTCCAGCGTCCGCTCCGCGCCACCGGCCTCCCGCAGCACCGCGCCCGCGACCCGCTCCGCCTGGGCGGTGGCGCCCGTCGCCGCGGGAACACCGTCCACGGTGGGCTCACCCTCCGCCTGGGCAGTGGCCGCCGCATCCAACACGCCGCTGCCGGAGCCCGCCCCCGTACGCTCCGCCACCACCTCCGCGCCCGGAGCCGCCTCCGGCACCCGCAGCATCCAGAACCCGAGCATCGCCGCGCACGCCCCGGCGAACGCCATGACCCACGGCAGCCGCGCCCGGGGCGGCTGCGCCAGCTTCCGCGCCACCGCTTCCCGGAGCCCCGCGTCCACCCGCGCCCAGCGCACCTCCGGCTCCACCGCGCGCGCCTCGTGCAGCACCGCGCGCGACCGCCTCACCCGCTCCAGCTCGCGCGCGCACGACTCGCACCCGGCGACATGCAGCTCCACGCGCGCCCGGTCTCCCGCCCCGAGCTCGTCCGCCGCGAGCGCCCACAGTGCCTGGACCTCATGGCGCGCCATGGGGACCTCCAGGGTCGCGGGTGACGAGCAGTCGCTGCATGGCCTCGTTGAACTCCAGTCGCGCGTGGTGCAGGCGGCTGCGAACAGTATTCACCGAGCTTCCCACGGACTCGGCAATCTCATCCGGACTCATCCCACACAGCTCGTAGTACACGAAGACGATGCGCTTCTTCGGCTTCAGCCGCTCCAGCGCCAACTCCACCAACCGCGCCGCCTGACGCCGCTGGGCGGCGCGCTCCGGGTCCTCCCCGTGCGCCTCCTGGTCCGGCGGCTCCGCGAACGGGTCCTCCGGCCTCCGCCGCTTCCAGCGCAGGTGCGACAGCGCCACATTCGAGCACACCCGGTAGAAGAACGTCCGGAAGCGCGACTCGCCCCGGTAGCCCTTCACCGCCGTCAGAAGCCGCAGGTACGTCTCCTGGAGCAGGTCCTCCACCTCCACCCGGTTGCCCACCAGGTGCCGCAGCGTGCGCGCGGCATCCGACCGCGTCAGCGCGTAGAGCTGATCGAAGGCGGTGAGGTCTCCCTCCTGGACCCGGCGGACCAGCAGCTGCAACCGCGGCTCGTCACCGCCCCCGGGCACGTCCCGCTCCTGGCGCTCCCCGGGCGCGGGAACCTCTGCCAGTGACCGGACGCCGCGGAACGACACCGGGGGCTCTCCCTTAGGGGCGCGCGTCGAGCCGGTCCCACCGAGCAGCGCCCCGCTGTCCATGTGAAAGGTCCAGGCCAGCACACTACCTCCGTGTGCCTGGGTCGCCGAGGCGACGGAAGACGATCAAAAATTATTTTTGATCACCCGTCACGTCCTCGGCGTCCTACGACGCTGAAACCGGATAACTCACCCGGTGGCCGGACCGGTCCCCCAGTTTTCTCGGAGTCCCCACTCATGAGGAACACCCCTGCCCGCGGCTGGCTATTGCCGCTTGTCGTGCTGCTCGGAGCCACCCTCTCGGGTTGCATCATCCACGAGAAGGACGACTACGACGACTACGACTACGACTACTGCGAGAGCACGGCGGACTGTCACGACGGACAGATCTGCCGCTCGGGCTCGTGTCGGAACATCGACCCGGACGCGCAGAACTGCCTGTCGTCCAGCGACTGTGACTCGGGCGAGATCTGCATCAACTCGGTGTGCAACCAGCCCTGCCGCCGGGATTCGGAGTGCGCCTCGGGCAGCCGTTGCCAGAACCACTTCTGCACGCCCACTGGCTCCAGTGACGGCGGCACGCGCCCCGACTCCGGCACCGACGGCGGCACGCGCCCCGACTCCGGCACCGACGGCGGCACGCGCCCCGACTCCGGCACCGACGGTGGCACGCGCCCCGACTCCGGCACCGACGGCGGTCCGACTTCCGCGTGCCGTGTGAACGCGGACTGCGGCTCGGGCAACTACTGCATCAACAACCAGTGCCTCCACGGCTGCTCGACGGACGCGCAGTGCTCCTCCACCGAGGCGTGCGTCCAGGGCGTGTGCCGCCCGCGCCCGCCGGACCCGAACGCCTGCACCACCGCGTATGACTGCCCGTCCGGCAAGGACTGCGTGGACGGCCAGTGCCGCGCCTCCTGCGACTCCACCACCGAGTGCCCGACCGACTACACCTGCCAGATTGGCTACTGCATGCCCATTCCGAGCGGGGGCGAGTGCCGCGCCAACTGCGAGTGCCCCGCCGGCCAGGTCTGCACCAACGGCCAGTGCCGCTCCACGCAGCCGGACCCGGGCCAGACGTGCGTGGCCAACTGCGACTGCCCCTCGGGACAGGTGTGCACCAATGGCTACTGCAAGTCGCCTACGCCTCCGCCCCCGCCCCCGGACGCGGGCACGGGCACCGCGTGCAACGCCAACTGTGACTGCCCCTCCGGTCAGGTGTGCACCAGCGGCTACTGCAAGGCGCCCACGCCTCCGCCCCCGGCGGACGCGGGCACCTCGCCGGTGTGCCGCGCCAACTGCGAGTGCCCCTCCGGCCAGGTCTGCACGGAAGGGCTCTGCAAGCCGGTGAACCAGGGCAGCGGCCAGTCCTGCGTGGCCAACTGCGAGTGCCCCGCCGGCGAGCGCTGCCTCGACAACGTCTGCTGGCTGTAGCGCGGGCACCCCGGTGGCGCCCGGGCCTCACCTCAGGGCGCCACCATCCGCCAGCAGCGGTGGATTTCCTTCCGCTGGAAGTCCTCGGGGATGGAGCCGGGGGTGATTTCCTCCACGTCCATTCCCCGCGTCGCGGACTCGGTGAGCTCGAAGCCGAGGAAGTTGGTGGAGAAGTAGAGGATGCCGCCGGGCGCGAGCAGCGCCCGGATGGCCGCGAGCAGGCGCGGGTGGTCTCGCTGCACGTTGAAGCTGCCCGTCATCTTCTTCGACGTGGAGAAGGACGGCGGGTCGCAGACCACCAAATCGTAGCGGTCCGGCCCTTCGGCCTGCGCCTCCACCCACGCCTTGGCGTCCGCGCGGATGAGCACGTGCCGCGCGTCGGCGAGCCCGTTCAGGTCCAGGTTGTCCTCGGCCCAGTCGAGGTACGTGTTGGACAGGTCCACCGTCGTGGTGCGCGCGGCCCCTCCGGCGGCGGCGTAGACGGTGAAGGCCCCCGTGTACGCGAAGAGGTTGAGGAAGCGCTTGCCCTTCGCCTCCGAGCGCACCCGCGCGCGGGTGTTGCGGTGGTCCATGAAGAGGCCGGTGTCGAGGTAGTCGCCCAGGTTCACCCAGAACTTCAGGCCCTGCTCCTCCACCACGATGCGTCCGCTGCCCTGGCCCACCCGGCCGTACTGCGAGCGGCCCCACGGCTGGGGGGTGTGCGTCTTCACGAAGATGCGCTCCGGAGGGACGCCCAGCACCTCCGTCACCGCGGCGAGCACCTCCTCGCGCTGCGTCTCCGCCGTGCCGGACTTGAGGGCGCGGCGGCGCGGGTACTCCACCACGTGGGCGCAGTCGCCGTAGACGTCCACGGCGTAGGGGTACTCGGGAATGTCCCGGTCATAGACGCGCCAGGCCGTCAGCCCCTGGGCGCGGGCCCACTTGCGGAAGCGCTTCACCCCCTTGCGGAGGCGGTTGGCGAACATACCCGCCGGGTCGGGTGCCTCTTGCGTGTCGTGGTTACCTTCTGAATCAGCCATGCCCAAGCGTCCTCCCGTCCAGACCGCCGCCCCTCTCATTCCCGAGTCTCCGACGTACGACAAGCTCCGAAAGGCGGCTTCCGGCTGTCAGGCGTGTCCTCTTTGGAAGACGGGCACGCAGACGGTCTTCGGCGAGCCCGCCGGCAGGCCCCATCCCGGCCCCCGCGTCATGCTGGTGGGGGAGCAGCCGGGGGACCAGGAGGACCGCGCGGGGAAGCCCTTCGTGGGCCCGTCCGGCCGGCTGCTGGACGAGGCGCTGGAGGCGGCCGGCATCGACCGCTCGCAGGTGTACGTCACCAATACGGTGAAGCACTTCAAGTGGACCGGGGAGGGGAAGCGCCGCATCCACGCGAAGCCGAACACGACGGAGATTCGCGCCTGCCTGCCCTGGCTGGAGGCGGAAATTCGCGTGTTCCGCCCGGACGTCATCGTGTGCCTGGGCGCCACGGCGGCGCAGGCGCTGCTGGGCAAGGACTTCCGGGTGACGCAGTCGCGCGGCCGGCCCATGCCGTCCGACCAGGCCCAGGTGGTGGTGGCCACGGTGCATCCGTCCTCCATCCTCCGCGCGCCGGACCCGGAGGCGCGCGAGGCGCAGCTCGCCGCGTTCATCGACGACCTGCGCGTCGTGGCGCGGCTCATCCACGGCCGGGGCGCGAAGGCGCACGAGGACGCGCACGCGCCGATGTGAACGGTAGGGCCGCGGCCACGCCACCATGCGCAGTGCGTCATGACCGGAAGCCGGGTCACGCACGCGGTGCGCCATGTCTTCTCCGATTCCCGAATCAGCCAGGGTAGGCTTCCGCGCCGAGTGAAGAGAAACGTCGCCCGGACGTCTCTCCGCACATGACCCCGCGCAGGAGGACCTCAGAATGAGTGCAAGCCGTTGGTTGGGACTGGCCACGCTGACCGTGCTGTTCGCCACGAGCTCCCTGGCACAGGAGGCGACCCCGGTGGGGCGCTGGACCACCATCGATGACGAGACGAAGAAGCCCAAGTCCGTCATCGCCATCTACGAGGAGAACGGCAAGCTCTTCGGGAAGATCGAGAAGCTCTTCCTGGAGCCCAACGAGAAGCCGGACCCCGTCTGCGAGAAGTGCGAGGGCGCGCTGAAGAACAAGCCCATCATCGGGATGGTCATCATGCGCGACCTCAAGAAGGACGATGACGAGTGGACGGGTGGCTCCATCCTCGACCCGAAGAATGGCAAGACCTACAAGTGCAAGATTGCCGTCGAGGACAAGGGCAAGAAGCTGAAGGTGCGCGGCTACATCGGCACGCCGATGCTCGGCCGCACCCAGCACTGGGTCCGCGCGGAAGAGCAGCAGCCGGCGCAGACGCAGCAGCAGTAGTCCGCCGCGGCCAAAGCCCGGCGGGGGAGGGCGCTACCTCCTCCGCCCGGGCTTCGCCGTGCGCCGCTCGATGAGCACCTCGATGCCGTCGAGCACCCGCTGCAGCCCGAACTCGAAGGCGTGCTCGGGCTCCACGGCGGCGCCGTACGCCTCGCCCGCCGCCGCGCCGACCCGCGCCGCCGTGGGATGGCGGCTGGCGTCGAAGACCTTCTCCAGCAATGGAGCATGGGCGCGCCACCACTGCTCGTGGCTCATGCCCGTCTGCTGCTCGGCCTGGGCGGACTCCAGCGCCCGCCGCGCCGCGCCCTCCACGTGGCCCAGGACGAGGCTGAGCACCGAGTCCATCTCCACGTCCGTGAGGCCGATGCCCTCGACGGCGCGCAATTCGTGGTCGTACTTGGCGATGGTGTTCGGCCCCATCACCGGGCGGCTGGTGGCAATCTGAAGCAGCCACGGGTGGCGGCGGTACAGCTCCCAGTTGCGCCGGGCGACGCGCTCCAGACGGGCCCTCCAGCCCGTGTCCGCTTCCTCGGGCCTTTCCACCTCGCCGTGGACCGAGTCGAGCATCACGTCGATGAGCTCGGCCTTGCCGGGCACGTACGTGTACAGCGACATGGTGCCGACCTTGAGCGCGTCGGCCACCCGCCGCATGGACACCGCGGCGAGCCCCTCCGCGTCGGCGACCTCGATGGCCACCCGCACGATGCGGTCCACGCTCAGCTCGGGCTTGCCCCTGCGGCTCGACGGCTCCTGGGTCTTCGTCCGCCACAGCAGCGCGAGGCTGCGCGCGGGGTCTCCGCGTCCGCTGTACTCCGTCATGAGGCCCGGCATCCTACGGGTCCTTGACCCTTCCGTACGGTGTACGGTACAGCGTACGGAATGAGCCTGCCGACGCCCCTGGACGAGACGAAGACGTTGCGGCCGTTCCGTATCGACATCCCCCAGGCCGACCTGGAGGACCTGCGCGAGCGGCTGTCCCGCACGCGCTGGCCGGACGAGCTGCCCGGCGCCGGCTGGTCCCTGGGCCCGCCGCTCGGCTACCTGAAGGAGCTGGTCGAGTACTGGCGCACCACCTACGACTGGCGCGAGCACGAGGCGCGGCTCAACGCGCTCCCGCAGTTCACCACCCCGATTGACGGGCAGGACATCCACTTCCTCCACGTGCGCTCACCGGAGCCGCACGCGGTGCCGCTCATCGTCACGCATGGCTGGCCCAGCTCGGTGGTGGAGTACCTGGACGTCATCGGCCCGCTGACGAATCCGCGCGCGCACGGGGGCAACCCGGCGGACGCGTTCCACCTGGTGATTCCGTCACTGCCGGGCTACGGGTTCTCCGGGCCGACGCGCGATGCGGGGTGGGACGTGAAGCGCATCGCCCGCGCGTGGGCGGAGCTGATGCGCCGGCTCGGCTATGCGCGGTACGGGGCGCAGGGTGGGGACTGGGGCTCGTGGATTTCGCGCGAGCTGAGCCTGGTGGACCCCGAGCATGTCATCGGCGTGCATGGGAACGGGTTCATCACCTTCCCGTCCGGAGACCCCGCCGAGTTCGAGGGGCTGAGCGACGTCGAGCAGCAGCGACTGGCCTTCAGCGGCTACTACCTGCGCGAGCTGTACGGCTACAAGCAGATCCAATCCTCGCGGCCGCAGTCGCTGGCGTACTCGCTGGCGGACTCGCCCGTGGGCCAGCTCGCGTGGATTGTCGGCGTGCTGAAGGAGTGGACGGACTGCGAGCACACGCCGGAGGAGGCCATCGGCAGGGACCGCATCCTCACCAACGTGATGCTGTACTGGCTCACCAACACGGCGGGCTCGGCGGCGCGCTCGTTCCTGGAGACGCCGGACACGCCGGACGAGGAGGGCGCGAAGGAGAGCGTCGTGGTGTCCACGGCGCCGATTGGAATCGCGGTGTTCCCCAAGGACATCCTCCGGCCCATCCGCCGCTTCGCGGAGCGGATGAACAGGAACGTGGTGCACTGGACCGAGTTCGACCGGGGCGGGACGTTCGCCGCGATGGAGGAGCCGGACCTCTTCACCGGCGACGTGCGCGCCTTCTTCCGCCGCTTCCGCTGAGCGCCCGCGGCCCCCACGGCCGCTCATCAGCTCCTGCCGCTCGGGCTCGAGGTGGGCGGTGGCACGCTCGTGGCCATGACATCCGGGCCCTCGTGCTTCTCCGCCATGACGACCAGCCTGTTCAGCACCTTGTCCATGACGGGGCCCAGGCGTCTCTCGGCCGAGAAGCCCACCGCGATGAACAGGAGGGCATAGGTGCAGACCAGGGCCTTGTCGCTGCCCAGGACAATCTGCACGGGAGGGTCGGAGCGGAGCTGCTCCTGCTGAAGCGCCGCGGGCCTGCTCTCGATGCTGAAGAAGAGCTGGGAGACGGCGAGCAGATAGAAGACGAACGCGGCGATGGCGCCCATGGAGGGCTTGATGAAGAGGTAGTAGACGAATTGCCTCCAGATGGGGCCCTTGGTCGTGGCGACGGGCTCCTCCGAGAGCATGTTGGCCGCGATGGCGCCGCCTGCTCCCAGCAGGATGAAGGACAGGTCTCTGAGCATCGTGATGCCCTCGGGGCTTCCCCCCGTGTCTCCGTCGATGAATCGGTAGAACTCCCTGGGCAGCTCGAACATGGCCGCCAGGATGAACAGGAGCACGAGCAGGACGCCGCTCATGCTCCGGATCCACATGGTGAGGGTCAGCTGCCGGAAGTACCTGTCCGAATGCTTGTTCACCACACTCAAGGCGCTGCGCAGGACCTGCCGGGCATGGTCCAGCCGGGCCTCCCCGAAGGACTTCGAACCTTCCTCGGCGGCCTTGCAGATGACACGGATGGCCTGACAGAGCGGGCCTGACTTTCCGTCGTGCCCCAGCCACGTCGCTGCCGCGATGGGCTCCCGGATGTTCCGCCGGAAATGCGACTCCACGGACAGGGCCTCGGAAGCCAGCATGTCGATGGGCATGATGAGCAGCAGCCCCTCATGGACCCGATGGACGAGTCCCCAGAACCGGGGATTGTCCAAGGCCGGGAAGAGTCTTCTGCGGCGCTTCTGGATGCAGTTGCTCGCCTCGACCAGAAATTCCCGGTACTGGCGGATGGCGCTCAGCACGTCCTCGGAGGCAGCCGACCTGCTCTCCAGGAAGCTCAGGGTGCATCGCAGGTCCTGGATTTTCGCCCAGAGGATTCCCGTGGGAATGGGCTCCGCGGAGCGAGCGGCGTCTTCCATTGCAGACCTCCCTTGGGAGAGGGAGGCGGCACCGTGGCCCGCGTGACGGGGCCGACCTTCGTCGGATGGTGCGCCCGGGCTGCTCCATGCGAGGGTGGCGTCATGAGCGTGCGCATCGCGAAGAACGGCCCCATCACCACCGTGGTCCTCCACCGTCCCGAGGTGCGCAATGCCGTGGACGGCCCCACCGCCCAGGAGCTCGTCGCCGCCTTCCGCGCCTTCGACGCGGACCCGGACTCGCGCGTGGGCGTGCTGTACGGCGAGGGCGGCACCTTCTGCGCGGGCGCCGACCTCAAGGCCATCTCCGAGGGCCGGCTCAACCGCCTCGCTCCGGACGGCGACGGCCCCATGGGCCCCTCGCGCATGGTGCTGAGCAAGCCCGTCATCGCGGCCATCTCCGGCCACGCCGTGGCGGGCGGACTGGAGCTGGCCCTCTGGTGTGACCTGCGAGTCGCCGAGGAGGACGCCGTGCTCGGCGTCTTCTGCCGGCGCTGGGGCGTGCCGCTCATCGACGGCGGCACCGTGCGGCTGCCCCGGCTCATCGGCCTGTCGCGCGCCATGGACCTCATCCTCACCGGCCGCCCCGTACCGGCCCAGGAGGCACTGGCCATGGGCCTGGTCAACCGGGTGGTCCCCAAGGGCCAGGCCCGCGAGGCCGCCGAGGCGCTCGCCCGGGAGGTCGCCGCCTTCCCCCAGGCGTGCATGAACGCGGACCGCATCTCGGCCTATGAGCAGGCGGGCCTGCCCATGGAGGAAGCACTGCGTCAGGAGTTCACCCGCGGCGTCCAGGTCCTGGAGTCCGAGTCCATTGGCGGCGCCACCCGCTTCGCCCGGGGGGCGGGCCGGCACGGGAAGTTCGAGTAGGGAAGGGCGGGTCGGCGGCGCTCCTGGTGCGTGGCCCGGAGGGCTGTGTTAGTTCCCGCCCATGCGCTTCGACACGCTTGCCATTCATGCCGGCCAGGAGCCGGACCCCACGACGGGCGCCATCATGACCCCCGTCTATCTGACGTCCACCTACGTCCAGGACGGGCCCGGGGAGCACAAGGGCTACGAGTACAGCCGGACGCAGAACCCCACCCGCAAGGCGCTCCAGGACTGCCTCGCCGCCCTGGAGGGCGCGAAGTACGGCGCCGCCTTCGCCTCCGGCCTCGCCGCCACCGACACGCTGATGCACCTGCTGGACGCGGGGGACCACGTCGTCGTCTCGGATGACGTGTACGGCGGCACCTTCCGCATCTTCGACAAGGTCTTCAAGCGCCTCGGCCTCAACTTCTCCTTCGTCGACCTGTCGAAGCCGGAGAACTTCGAGGCGGCGATTACGCCGAAGACGAAGATGGTGTGGGTCGAGTCCCCCACCAACCCGATGCTCAAGCTCATCGACCTGGCGCGCATCGCCGAGGTGGCGAAGAAGCGGAACATCCTCTCCGTCGCGGACAACACCTTCATGACGCCGTACTTCCAGCGCCCGCTGGACCTCGGCTTCGACGTGGTGACGCACTCCACCACCAAGTACCTCAACGGCCACAGCGACGTGGTGGGCGGCTTCGCCTGCACCAGCCGCGATGACGTCGCCGAGCGGATGTACTTCCTGCAGAACGCCGTGGGCGGCGTGTCCGGCGCCTTCGACAGCTTCCTCGTGCTGCGCGGCGTGAAGACGCTGCACGTGCGCATGGACCGCCACGCGCACAACGCGATGAAGGTGGCGCAGTACCTCTCCACGCACCCGAAGGTGAAGAAGGTCACCTACCCGGGCCTGGAGACGCACCCGCAGCACGCGCTCGCCCGCCAGCAGATGAAGGGCTTCGGCGGCATGCTCACCTTCGACATCCACGGGGGCCTGGAGGCCGCGCGCCGCTTCCTCAAGACGGTGAAGGTGTTCGCCTGCGCCGAGTCGCTCGGCGGCGTGGAGTCGCTCATCGAGCACCCCGCCATCATGACCCACGCCTCCATCCCGAAGGAGACGCGCGAGAAGCTCGGCATCGCCGACGGCTTCATCCGCCTGTCCGTGGGCATCGAGGACGCGCAGGACCTCTGCGACGACCTCGCCCAGGCGCTCGACGTCGTGAAGTGAGGTAGCCACCCGGGCAGCCAGCCCGACGGGCCAGGGCCTCCCCGCTCCCCCTCCTGGGGATGCGCGGAGGCCCTTCGTCTGTCCGCGGTTGCAGCGCTCGCCTGTCCGTCCGCACTCCGGCCGGGCCATGGACTGCCGGGTCCCTCGACGGAATGTCCGCTGGTAGACACCGTTTGGGGTCCCACCATGCGCAACCGCTTCATTCCCTCTTCATGTCTGCTGGGTGCGTTGCTCGTGGCCGGTTCCGGCTGCGACACACCTCCCACTCCCATCGACCAGGACTTTCCCGTCGAGCTTCCGGCGCCGGACGCCCGGGGCTCGGCGGCGGAGCTGACCGCTCCCGGCTGCAGCATCCTCACCACCGCGTCCGTGACCGCGAGCGGTGATGACGGCACCGGCAGCGTCGCGGCCAACTCGCAGGACGACAACCTCACCACCCGCTGGAGCGGGCCGGGCAAGGGCGCCTGGCTCAACATGGACCTGGGTGCGAGCAAGTCCGTCGCCGGCGCCACCGTGGTGTGGCACCAGGGCAACACGCGGCAGAACTACTTCGTCATCTCCACGTCGACGGACGGCACCAACTTCACCCAGGCGTTCTCGGGGACGAGCGCCCTCAACACCTCCGCGCAGACGTATGCCTTCAGCGCGCGGCAGGCCCGCTACGTGCGCGTCACCGTCAACGGCAACACGGTGAATGACTGGGCCTCCATCCTGGAGGCGCGCGCCTGCGCCCAGCAGACGACGCCTCCGGCGCCCACGGCGGACTCGGGCCCGGTGCTGCCTCGGCTGCCGTACCTCCAGAGCGTGGGCCAGACGAGCGCCATCGTCGCGTTCCGCTCCGGCGTGTCCTGCACGCCCTTCGTGCGCTACGGGGAGGGCACGGACCTGTCGCGCACGGCCACCGCCACGGCGGCGGGCTGGCGGCACGCGGTGAAGCTGACGGGCCTGCAGCCGGGCCGCACGTATGGCTACAGCGTGGAGGCCTGCGGCTCCGTCACGGGCGTGCGCAGCTTCCGCACCGCGTCCGCGCCGGGCACCCCGCGCGTGCGCTTCACCACCATGGGTGACTTCGGCACCGGCGGCTCCTCGCAGAAGGCCGTGTTCGCGATGATGAACAAGCCCGAGTGGCGCGGCGAGTTCCTCGTGGCGCTGGGCGACAACGCCTACTCCTCCGGCACCGAGCAGGAGTTCCAGGACCGCATGTTCACCCCCATGGCGCCCCTGCTGCGCGAGGTGCCGATGTTCCCCTCGCTGGGCAACCATGAGTACGTGACGAACCAGGGGCAGCCGTACCTGGACAACTTCTACCTGCCGACGAACAACCCCGCGGGCACCGAGCGCTACTACTCGTTCGACTGGGGCAACGTGCACTTCGTGGCGCTCGACTCGAACTGCGCCATCGGCCTCGCGTCGTCGGACCGCTGCACGACGGCGGCGCAGAAGGCGTGGCTGGAGACGGACCTGGCGGCCACCACGCAGCCCTGGAAGATTGTGTTCTTCCACCACCCGCCCTGGTCCAGCGGCGAGCACGGCTCGCAGCTGTCCATGCGCCGCAACTACGGCCCCATCCTCGAGAAGTACAACGTGGACCTCGTCCTCACGGGGCATGACCACAACTACGAGCGCAGCAAGCCGATGAAGGGCGACGCCGTGGCCCCCGCAGGCACGCGCGGCATCGTCTACCTCGTGGTGGGCAGCGGCGGCGCGACGCTGCGCACCTTCCCGGCCGCCCAGCCCTCGTGGACGGCCGTGCGCGACAACCAGGTGTACGGCTTCATGGACGTGGTGGTGGACGGCGGCACCCTGACGGCGAAGCTCATCACCTCCACCGGCTCGGTGCGTGACAGCCTCACGCTGACGAAGACGCTGCCGGCCGTTACCTCCACGCAGACGTCGGCCCTGAAGGCCTCGTCGATGGAGACGGCGCCCGGCCCCGTGGACGACCCTGCGCGTGCCCCCGCGGGCCTGCGCTTCGAGAAGGAGCTGCCGCCCGCGGACCGCCTGGAGGACGTGGCGGACCATGACGAGCCCGCGCCCGAGGCCAGCACTCCCGCTGCCCGGTAGTCACCGCTCGCTGTAGCAACAGGGAAGGGCCTCCCGTCCTCTTCGGGGACGCGGAGGCCCTTCGTGTTTCCGGGACGCCCGCGACGAATCGCTCCAGCACGCGGGCCCGCACCGTCTCCAGGCGGGTTGCCGCGGCCCGCTCGGTCCGGGAAACCAGGCTCCGTGGAACGGCGCGCCGTGGGAAGAGCTTTTCCCTATGTGGGCATCCGTGGACACGGTCGCCGCGGATACCGGACGGCAGGCATCTCGGGGAACACGACAGTGCCCTGCCGGGCGGACTTGCCGCTTGCGCGAGGCATGGCACGTGCACACCTGCTGCGCGGGGTCGGGCTGGGGAGCAGGGCCAATGCGGGCGGGAGCGGTGTTTGGGCGCGTGGCGCGCGTGTCTGCGTGCGCGCTGGGGTTGTGGCTGTCTGTCGGGTGCGGTGGAAATGGCGGGGAGGGGCCGGCGGGGGAACAGCCGCCCCCGGACACCGCGCCGTCCGTGACGTCCGACGCGGGGACCGACTCCGGGACGGACACGCCTGACGGGGGGAGCGTCATCGTGGAGCCTCCGCCGGATTCCGGCTCGGAGCCGGACGACGGCACCGAGCCGTTCCCGGACGCCGGAACTCCCGATGGTGGCGGTGGCACCCCTCCCGGAAGGGATGGCGGCACTCCGGGCCGGGACGACGCGGGCACCGACGCGGGCACGCCGGACGGCGGCACGAAGCCGGAACCGGACGCTGGCACCGAGCCCGAGCCGGACGCGGGCACGCATGAGCCTCCCATCTCGGGCGGCCCCGCCACGCGCAGCCAGCAGTGGCGCGCCTCGTACTACGCGGGCGTGGCGCCGGGCGGCCTCGCCGTGGCGGACTTCAACGGCGACGGGGCGCAGGACGTCGCCGTCAACGCCATGGGAGACGCCCACCAGAGCCAGTACAGGGCACGGCTGGGCAACGTCTTCCTGCTGCTCAACGACGGCGAGGGGAGACTCCAGACGTCCACCTCGCGGCACCTGCTGAGCAGCTCCTCCGGCCTCATCGCCGCGGGAGACGCCGACCGGGACGGGAAGATGGACGTGGTCGTGGGCACGATGCGCCTGGCCACCCTCCTGCGAGGGCAGGGGGATGGCACCTTCGTGGAGGCGTATCCCTCGTTCGCCCAGGGCGCCATCTCCAGCCTCGGCTTCTGGCCGGGGGAGGGGGACTCCGCCCCGCGCGTCTGGGCCGCGGGCAACAGCAGTGTTGCCTACGACATGCCTCGCGCGCAGGCGGGCATCGAGTACCTGAGCGTCACCAACGGCGAGTTCATGTCCCACCGTTTCCTCCGGCCCGACGGGTTGCCGGTGGTCTACTGGGGGGACTCGCGCGTCTCGGCCACGGCCGCTGACTTCAACGAGGACGGCCAGATGGACGTGGCCGTCGCCTCGGACGACCAGCCCCTGACCCGCTACCTCGCGACGTCCACGGGCTTCTACTCGGGGGAGACCGTCGCACCGGTGTACGCGAACTCCGTGGAGACCGCGGACATGGACGGCGATGGCCACGCGGACCTCGTGGTGGAGAACTCGCAGGCGCTCTGGGTGTACCGGGGCCGCGGGTACGGCGGCTTCCACGAGCCCATCCGCACGCCCATCCCGTACGCCGCCAGCCGCCTCCGGGTGAGCGATGTGAACGTCGACGGAAAACCGGACGTGGTGCTCCTCCACCCCGCCGAGCGCCTCGTGTCGCTGTGGCAGGGCAACCAGGCCGGCGGCTTCAGCCCTCCGTACCTGCTGACCACGGGCCGCTCCCCGCGCGACGTCGCCGTGGCGGACCTGGACCGGGACGGCTCGCCCGAGCTGTTGGTGGCGGAGGCCGGCGACAACACCGTCTCCGTCTACGACATCCCCCGGGCTCCGCTCCTCGAGCAGCCCGCCCTCGACAGGTGTCCCATGGTGCTGCATGACCGGCTGTCGAACGCCGACGCTCCCACACCGCGCATCAGCGTGGACACCGGCGTGGCCCCGCGGTCCATGGCGGTGGGGGACTTCGATGGGGATGGGCGCCAGGACTTCGCGGTGCTGACCCGGGACCCCTCCGTGCGGCTGCTGCTCCAGTCCAGGCCGGGGAACTTCGAGAAGCGCGACGTGCTCCAGGAGTCGGAGGTGCAGGACCTCGCGGCGGGAGACTTCGACGGCGATGGCAAGGCAGACCTGGCCACCATCGGCTGGCAGGGACTCCAGCTCCATTGGAGCGACGGGCTGGGCGCCTTCCCGACCCGGACGGACCTTCCCGGCTACTCGTCGGGGGGCGGCTACGTGGTGGCGGAGGACTTCAACCGCGACGGGCGATTGGACGTGGGCGCCACGCTCACGACGCAATGCTCGCCGTACGGGGCCCTCTTCATGAACCAGGGGGAGGGAGTGCTGGCGCGCGTCGACCTGTCGGACCAGAACTACGAGCCAGGTGTCCATTGCGCCATCAACAGCCGTCCCACGGTGGGCGACTTCAACGGCGACGGCACGCTGGACTTCATGTACGCGACGCTGGGGCTCAACCTCTACTACGTGATGAAGGACGGGACGGTGACGGGCCTCGACGGCTTCGCCAACGGCACGCCCTTCCCCACGCGCAGCGCCGCGGATGTGGATGGCGACGGCGCGCTGGACGTGCTGCTCATGGGCCCACACGGGGAACTGCTCGTGCGGCGCGGGGACGGCGGCGGCACCCTCCAGAGGCCGCTGACGTGCCCGTCGAAGGCGCTGAGCGTGTCCTCGGTGGAGGCGCTGGACGTCAACGGCGACGGACACACCGACCTGCTCGGGCGCGACGCGACCGGGATGCTGGTGGCGCTGGGCAAGGGGCAGGGCCGTTACGCCCGCGTCCAGCGCTACCCGCTGGAGGCCTGGCCCCTCTGGGTCCGCCCGATGAAGCTCCTGGGCGACGCTCCCGCGGAGCTGGTGGTGCTGCTGGAGTCCGGCAAGCTGCTGGTGTTCCCGACGCCGACCTTCCCAGAGGGGGAGTGATATAGCGGCCCCATGCGCTACTTCGATGACTTCCAGGTGGGAGAGGTGAGCGAGTACGGGTCGTACGTCATCTCGCGCGAGGAGATCATCTCCTTCGCGAAGCAGTTCGACCCGCAGCCCTTCCACCTGAGCGACGAGGGCGGCCGCGAGGGCATCTTCGGCGGCCTCGTCGCCAGCGGCTGGCACACCGCCTCCATCTGCCACAAGCTCATCGTGGAGGGGCTGCTGGGCAAGGCCGCGAGCCTGGGCTCTCCGGGCCTGGATGAGCTGCGCTGGCTCAAGCCCGTGCGGCCCGGTGACACGCTGACGGTGCGCACCGAGGTCCTCTCCACCACGCCCTCGCGCAGCAAGCAGGACCGCGGCGCCATCAAGTTCCGCTTCGAGGTCCGCAACCAGCACGGCGATGTGGTGATGAGCGAGGTGGCCAACGCGCTCTTCGCCCGGCGCCCGGCCTAGCCTGAAACACCGAGGGCCTCCTACTCCCGAGACGCTGGGAGCAAGAGGCCCTCCGTGCATCACGTGCCCCTGAGGGCCTACCTTAAGCCGCCGTGCGGTGCAGGTAGTCGATGAGGTCGATCTTCGTGACGATGGCGACGACCTTCTCGCCCTCCTTCACGACGGCCACGTTGTCCGCGGCGAAGACCTCGCGCAGGCGGGCGATGCTGGTGTCCGGCGACAGCGCGCCCTGCAGCGGGGCGACGATGGCGTCGATGGTGTCGGTGAACTTCACCTTCCCGGCCACCAGGGAGTTGAGCAGGTCGTACTCGTGCACCATGCCCACCGCGCGCCCGTCCTCCGTCACCACCGGCATCTGGCTGATGCCCAGCGAGCGCATGGTCTCCACGACCTGGTCCACGCGGTCACCCTTGCGCGCCGTCTTCACCTCGCGGCGCTTGTCGCCCGAGCCGATGATGTCGCGGACGGTGCCGGAGCCCTTGTCCTCCAGGAAGCCGTTGTCGCGCATCCACTCGTCCGAGTGGAACTTGCTGATGTAGCTGCTGCCGGAGTCGGGGAGGACGACGACAATCGTCTTGCCCTTGCCCACTTCCTTGGCCAGCTGCACGGCCACGTGCACCGCCGCGCCGGCCGAGCCACCCGCGAAGATGCCCTCCTCGCGCGCCAGGCGCCGCGCCGCGATGAAGCACTGGCGGTCATCCACCTGCCGCACGTCGTCCACGACCTTGAAGTCCATGGCGCCGCACAGCATGTCCTCGCCGATGCCTTCCACCTTGTAGACGTGCGGCTCGGTGAGCTTGCCCGTCTTGAAGTAGCCCTCGTACACCGAGCCCACCGGGTCCACGCCGACGTTCTTCAGGCCGGGGATCTTCTCCTTGAGGAACTTGCCGGCGCCGCTCATGGTGCCGCCGGTGCCCAGGCCCGACACGAAGTAGTCGAACTTGCCCTCGGTCTGCTCGTAGATCTCAGGCCCGGTCAGCTTGTAGTGGGCCTCGATGTTGTCGGGGTTGTGGTACTGGTTCAGCATGAACGCGCCGGGCGTCTCGCGGAACAGGCGCTTGGCCGTCTCGTAGTAGCTGCGCGGGTCCTCGGCCGGCACGTTCGTCGGCGTGACGACGACCTGGGCGCCGAGCGCCTTCAGGCGGTTGATCTTCTCCAGGGACATCTTGTCCGGCATGGTGAAGATGCACTTGTAGCCCTTCACCGCGGCAGCCAGGGCCACGCCCATGCCGGTGTTGCCGGACGTGTTCTCCACGATGGTGCCGCCGGGCTTGAGCTTCCCCTCCCGCTCGGCCTTCTCGATGATGTAGAGCGCCATGCGGTCCTTGATGGACGCGCCCGGGTTCATGAACTCGCACTTGACGAGCACGGTGGCGTCGTTCGGCCCGACGAGCTTGTTGAGCTTCACGAGGGGCGTGTGGCCGATGGCGGTGAGGATGGTGTCGTGGATGTCCATTGCTGCTTCCGAAAAAAGGGTTCGCGGCGCGTCTTATATGCCGCCGTCCGGGTTCGGTCGACAGCACCCGACGTCTCGGCGCCTCGGGGGGGAACATGCCAGGGTGGGGCGTCCTTCCGCACCCCGTCTCGGGGGACCTTCCAGGGCGGGCCCCGGCTCCTCCGCCCGGTGCCCAGGCGCTCCGACGCGGCGCGACGTGGGCTCGTGGGAACCCCAAGGTTCGCGTCTCGTACGTGACAGGCCGAGGGGCTTGCGGGCGTTCTCTTTTCGTGGGCTTTGACCCGCACCGAGGTGCCTCCCATACTCGGGAGCCTCTCGTCTCAACCCCCTCTGGAGAACCCCGTCGATATGGAACTCGAGGCCGCCCTGCGCGACCAGGTGGGACAGGCCATTGGCCGTCCCGTGCCCCACGCCGCCATCAAGAAGCTGAAGGGCGACGCCAGCAACCGCTCCTACTACCGCGTCGGCACCGCGCCGGACAGCTGGGTGGTGATGGTGATGCCCCTGGACGCGACGAAGAAGAGCGAGGAGGCCACCAAGGGCGAGCCGCCGAAGGAGCTGCCCTTCGTCAACGTGCACCGCTACATGGAGAAGCTGAACGTGCGGGTGCCGCGCATCCTCCGCTACGACGAGCCGGCGGGGATGATGGTGCTGGAGGACCTGAGCGACATCACCTTCGAGGCGGCGCTGGAGGGCGGCAAGCACCGCGACGCGCTCTACACCCGCGCCGTGGACCTGCTGGCGCGCCTGCGCGCGGCGGCGGAGAAGCATCAGGACCCGGAGTGCCTCGCCTTCACGCGCGCGTTCGACGAGGACCTGTACGACTGGGAGCTGCACCACTTCCGCGAGTACGGCCTGGAGATCTGGAGCGGCAAGAAGCCCACCGACGCCGAGCGCGCGGAGCTGGACCGCACCTTCCGCGACATCGCGAAGCAGCTGGCCGCCGCGCCGCGTGGCTTCACGCACCGCGACTACCAGAGCCGCAACATCATGGTGAAGGAGGGGGAGCTGGTCGTCATCGACTTCCAGGACGCCCTCCAGGGCCCGCGCCAGTACGACCTGGTGGCGCTGCTGCGCGACAGCTACGTGGAGCTGGACCGCGCCTTCGTCGACACGATGCTGGACCGCTACATCGCCACCTTCCAGGAGGCGAGCGGCGAGCGCATCGACGCGGCGTCGTTCAAGTCCTTCTTCGACCTGCTCACCATCCAGCGCAAGCTGAAGGACGCGGGCCGCTTCGAGTACATCAACCGCGTGAAGGGCAACCCGGGCTTCCTGGTGTCCATCCCCGCGTCGCTGCGCTACGTGCGCGACGCGTTCGCCCGGAAGCCGGAGCTGCGCAAGCTGCAGGAGCTGGTGGCGAAGTACGTTCCCGAGCTGGCCGCCTGAGGCCCGTGCCCGGGGAGGGGAGGCGACAATGAAGGCGATGGTCCTCTGCGCGGGGCTGGGTACCCGCCTGCGTCCGCTCACCGAGCGCTGGCCCAAGCCGGCCATGCCCTTCCTCGGGCAGCCGCTGCTGCGCTACCACCTCGCGGTGCTGAAGGCCGCGGGGGTGACGGCGGTGGGCATCAACACGCACCACCTGCCGGACACCATGGCGGAGGTGGCCCGCGCCGAGTGCGAGCGCGCGCAGCTGCCCCTGCACGTGGTGCACGAGCCCGTCATCCAGGGCACCGGCGGCGGCATCCGCGGCCTGCGCGACTTCCTCTCCGGGGATGACTTCCTCGTCTTCAACGGGGACATCCTCTACCCGGTGGACCTGCGGCCGGTGGTGGCCATGCACCGCGCGTCCGGCGCGGTGGCCACCATGGTGCTGCAGTCCATGCCGGAAGGGGAGAAGTACGCGGCGGTGGAAATGGACGCGGCCGGCCACGTGCGGCGCATCGCCGGCCACGGCCCCGGAGGCGAGGGGCTGACGCCGTGGCACTTCACCGGCGTGCACGTGATGTCGCCGCGCATCTTCGACTTCATGACGCCGGAAGGGCCCGAGGACATCAACCGCGAGGTCTACGTGCGCGCCATGCAGGCGGGCCAGATGGTGCGCGGCGTGCGGGTGGACGGGTACTGGTCCGACCTGGGCACGCCGTCGCGCTACCTCGCCACAGTGCTGGACGTGCTCGGCGGCCGGGTGCGGCTGGAGTGGCTGGGCGCGGACTCGCCGCTGGCGGGCACCGTGCGCGGCGCGGGCCAGTCCTGGGCGCACCCGGAGGCGCGCGTGGCCTCGCGGGCGGTGGAGGGCCCGGTGTACTTCGGCCGCGGGGCGAGCGTGGCGGAGGGCGCCTCCGTGGGCCCCGGCGTGTCCGTGGGCGCGGGCGCGAAGGTGGGCGCGGGCGCGCGACTCCAGCGGGCCGCCGTCTTCGAGGACACCGAGGTGGCGCCCGGCGAGACGCTCACCGAAGTGCTCGCGTGGGAGAAGCACCGGGTTCCCGCGCCGCTGACGGGGCGCTGAGGCTCCACGCCGCACGGAGCCGCGGCTGTTGGCTCCGGAGTTCCGCGCGGTGTCCCGGCGTGAGCGCGCCTCGCGCCGGAAGGTGGCCCCGGAGCTTCCCGGGGCCTCGTGCGCCTCGACGGGCGCGGCCCGCTCAGCTCAGGTGGTAGCGGGCCAGCACGCAGGTGACGTTGTCGTTGCCACCGGCCGCGTTGGCCAGGTCGATGAGCTGACCGCAGGCCTTGTCCAGCTCGGGCGTGCGCTGGAGGATGTCCTGCATCTGGGCGTCCGTCACCATGCCGCTCAGGCCGTCCGAGCACAGCAGGAAGACGTCGCCGTCCTGCGGCTCCACGCGCGACACGTCCACCTGGACGTTCTCCTTCATGCCGAGCGCGCGGACGATGACGTTCTTGTGGGGGAAGTTCTCGATTTCCTCCGGCGAGAGCTTCTTCGCCTTGAGGTAGTCGTTGAGGAGCGAGTGGTCCTCGGTCACCTGCTTGAGGGCGCCGCCGCGGAAGAAGTACACGCGGCTGTCGCCCACGTGGCCGACATAGGCCACGTCGCCCGCGAAGTGCACGCTGACGATGGTGGTGCCCATGCCCTTGTACTTCGTCTCGGTGCTGGCCCTCTCGTAGATGCGGGCGTTGGCGAGCTTGATGCCGGTGGCGAGCCGGTTCTCGTCGTAGTTGCGCGCCTTGTCCATCTTGAAGGGCCAGGTGCAGTCCTGGTCCCGGGACGTCATGCGGTAGAACTCACCCAGCTCGTCCACCGCGATGCGGCTGGCAATCTCGCCGGAGGAGTGGCCACCCATGCCATCCGCCACGCAGAAGAGGCTTTCCTCCTGGAGCACCAGGAAGTTGTCCTCGTTGTGATTCCGCTTCATCCCGACGTGGGTGCTACCGGCGACCTCGATGCGCATGCTCGGGAACTCTTCTGGAGGGGGCGGTGAAACTCGCGCCGGAGGTTAACAAAGCCCTCGGAAAACGGTCAAAACTCGTGCTTGCCGGCTTGTCAGGCAGGAGGCTCGAGGGCGGACGACTGGGAGACCGGCTCGAAGCTCAACCGGTCACCTTCTTGGGTGCCACTGGCCTCCAGTACACCCGCGGGCAGCTCCAGCACGGAACGTGACTGAAAGTACACGGAGGTTGCCCGCCAGGGCGGGAGCGCCGAGAGCTGCTTGACGATGACCCCCTGGGCGTCCAGGAAGGCGACGTCGATGGGGATGCGCATGAAGAAGGTATGGATGGAATTGCAGGGGAGGATGTGCATCCCCTCGCCCACGGCGAGCGAGCGCCGCCCCATGAGTCCCTTGAAGCGGTGATAGAAGCCGGTGGCCCGCTCGGCCCGGTCCGCCAACAGCCGCTGCCGCGTCTCGTTGTTCACCCTCCAGCGCATGTAGCGCGTTCTACCCCATGCTCGAACCCCTGGCGCGTCCTCTGCATCTGGTCCTCGTCTCTCCGCAGATTCCTCCCAACACGGGCAACGTGGCCCGGCTGTGCGCGGTGACGGGGTGCCGGCTCATCCTGGTGGAACCCTTGGGGTTCTCCATCGATGACCGGCACCTGAAGCGGGCGGGGCTGGACTACTGGGACAAGGTGTTCCTCCGGCTGTATCCCACCTATGCGGCGTACGTGGCGGACTACCCGGAGGCCCGGCGGTGGCTGTTCTCCGCTCGGGCGCAGACGTCACTGTACGAGGCCCGGTTCCAGGAGGGGGACCACCTGGTGTTCGGCTCGGAGGTGACGGGGCTGTTGCCGGAGGTGATGGAGAGTGGGACGGGGACGCCGGTGACGATTCCGATGCTACAGGACCGACGCAGCCTGAATCTGTCCACGGCGGTGGGGATTGGGACGTACGAGGCGCTGCGACAGGTGGCCTTCAGCGGAGCGGGCAGGCAAGCCCCCCCGGCAAGTTGAGGCAGGGGGCGGAGGGACTACACTGCGGTGCTGCATGACCTCGTCGCAGGCCGCCGAAGCGCTGTATTCCGCCCACAAGTCCCGCGCCACCGGATGGCTGACGCTGTCCGCGGGAGGACGTGAGTCGCGGCTGCTCCTGCGCGAGGGGAACCTCGTGGGGACGCGGCTGGGCTTCGGGTACCAGAGTCCGGCGCAGGCGCTCCTGCAGAGCGGGATGCTGGGCGCGGAGGCGCTGGATGCGCTGTGGGCGCGCGGCGAGGCGGGCGCGGCGGACGAGGAGCTGCTGGAGGAGTACGGCCTGGAGCCGGACGCGGTCGTGGAGCAGCAGGTGCTCGCCCACGTGCGGCGGCTGAGTGAGCTGGCCGAGCGCGCCGCGTTCGAGCCCGGCGCGGTGGAGGAGGAGTTCCGCCCCATTGCCGGAGCGCGGGTGGTGCGCGCGGCGCTGGAGGCTCCGCGCGGCGTGGTGCCGGTGGCGCGCGTGTTCCGCTGCGGAGATGTCGCGGCGTGTGAGCCGTGGCTCACGGATGCGTCGGAGCGGGAGTTCCTGGAGACGCTGGCGGAGTTCCGGCAGCCAGAGGGGCTGACCGCCGCGCAGGAGGCGCTGCTGCTCGTGCTGGAGCGCGAGGGGTGCGTCCAGGCGCTGTCCGTGGAGGAGTGGGAGGCGCGGGAACGGGCACGGCGGGAGGAGGAGGCTCGGCTGGCCGAGGAGGCTCGCCTCGCGGAGGAGCGGCGGCTCGCGGAAGAGGCTCGGCTGGCTGAAGAGGCTCGACTCGCGGAAGAGGCCCGGCTGGCCGAAGAGGCCCGGCTGGCCGAAGAGGCTCGGCTGGCTGAAGAGGCTCGACTCGCAGAGGAGCGACGGCTCGCGGAAGAGGCCCGGCTGGCCGAAGAGGCTCGACTCGCGGAAGAGGCCCGGCTGGCCGAGGAGGCTCGACTCGCGGAAGAGGCCCGTCTCGCCGAGGAGGCTCGACTCGCGGAAGAGGCCCGTCTCGCCGAGGAGGCTCGACTCGCGGAAGAGGCCCGGCTGGCTGAAGAGGCTCGCCTCGCGGAGGAGCGGCGACTAGCCGAGGAGGCTCGACTCGCTGAAGAGGCTCGGTTGGCCGAGGAGGCTCGGCTCGCGGAAGAGGCTCGACTCGCGGAAGAGGCTCGACTCGCGGAAGAGGCTCGACTCGCGGAAGAAGCGCGGCTCGCCGAAGAGGCCCGTCTCGCCGAGGAGCGTCGCCTCGCGGAGGAACGGCGGCTTGCGGAAGAGGCCCGCCTCGCGGAGGAACGACGGCTCGCGGAAGAGGCCCGTCTCGCCGAGGAGCGTCGCCTCGCGGAGGAAGCACGCCTCGCCGAAGAGCGTCGCATCGCTGAGGAAGCGCGCCTCGCCGAGGAGGCCCGCCTCGCCGAGGAGCAGCGGCTCGCGGAAGAGGCTCGCCTGGCTGAGGCAGCACGCTTGGCCGAAGAGGCCCGGCTGGCCGAAGAGCGTCGACTCGCGGAAGAGGCTCGGCTGGCCGAAGAGGCTCGACTCGCGGAAGAGGCCCGGCTGGCAGAGGAGGCCCGCCTCGCCGAAGAGGCCCGGCTGGCCGAGGAGGCTCGCCTCGCGGAGGAGGCTCGGCTGGCCGAAGAGGCCCGGCGTGAAGAAGAACGTCGCAGGGCCGAGGAGGAAGCGCGGCTCGCCGAATTGGCAAGGCTTGAAGCCGAACGGCTCCGTTCGGAAGAAGAGGCGCGTCTTGCTGAAGAAGCTCGGCGGGCGGATGAACGCCGACGCGCCGAGGAGGAGGCCCGCCTCGCTGAAGAGGCCCGCCTCGCCGAAGAGGCTCGCCTTGCCGAAGAGGCTCGCCTCGCCGAAGAAGCCCGCCTCGCCGAAGAGGCCCGGCTGGCCAAAGAGCGCCGTCTCGCCGAAGAGGCTCGGCTTCGTGCGGAAGAAGAGGAGCGCCGAGCAGAGGAAGAGCGACGCGCCGCCGAGGAACGTCGCAGGGCCGAGGAAGAAGCTCGCCTCGCGGAAGAGGCTCGACTGGCGGAGGAAGCTCGACGCGCCGAAGAGGCTCGGCTGGCGGAAGAGGCTCGGCTCGCCGAAGAGGCTCGACTGGCCGAAGAGCAGCGACTCGCCGAGGAAGCACGACTCGCCGAAGAGCGTCGGCTCGCGGAAGAGGCACGTCTCGCGGAAGAGCGTCGCCTCGCTGAAGAGGCTCGCCTCGCGGAAGAGGCTCGACTGGCGGAGGAGCTTCGTCTCGCCGAAGAGGCCCGGCTGGCTGAAGAAGCTCGCCTCGCGGAAGAGCGTCGTCTCGCCGAAGAGGCCCGGCTGGCCGAAGAAGCGCGCCTCGCGGAACAGCGACGCATCGAGGAGGAGGCACGTCGCGCTGAGGAACTGAGACTCGCGGAAGAGGCTCGCCTGGCCGAAGAGGCTCGCCTCGAAGAAGAGCGTCGTCTCGAGGAAGCACGGCTCGCCGAAGAGACGCGGCTAGCCGAAGAGGCGCGCCTCGCGGAAGAGCGTCGGCGTGAAGAAGAGCGCCTTGCGGAAGAGGCGCGGCTCGCCGAGGAGCGCCGCCTGGCGGAGGAGGCTCGCTTGGCCGAAGAGGCCCGGCTGGCCGAAGAGCGTCGCCTCGCGGAAGAGGCGCGTTTGGCCGAAGAGGCGCGTTTGGCCGAAGAGCGTCGCCTCGCGGAAGAGGCGCGTTTGGCCGAGGAGGCGCGGCTTGAAGAAGAGCGCCGCCTCGCCGAAGAAGCCCGGCTGGCTGAGGAGGCACGGCTCGCCGAGGAGGCGCGGCTCGCCGAGGAGGCGCGGCTCGCCGAGGAGCGTCGCCTGGCCGAAGAGGCCCGGCTCGAAGAAGAACGTCGCCTGGCTGAGGAGGCGCGGCTTGCCGAGGAGGCGCGGCTTGAAGAGGAGCGGCGGCTCGCGGAAGAGGCTCGGCTGGCGGAGGAGGCTCGCCTCGCTGAACAGCGACGCCTTGAGGAGGAAGCGCGTCGCGCGGAGGAACTGAGACTCGCGGAGGAAGCGCGCCTCGAACAAGAGCGCCGCGCCGAAGAGGAGCGCCGCCGCGCCGAAGAAGAGGCTCGGCTGGCGGAAGAAGCCCGCCGCGCCGAGGAAGCTCGACTGGCGGAAGAGGCGCGTCGTGCGGAAGAGGAACGGCTCGCCGAGGAGGCTCGATTGGCGGAAGAGGCGCGGCTGGCGGAAGAAGCCCGCCGCGCTGAAGAGGCTCGCCTCGCGGAGGAAGCCCGCCTTGAAGAGGAGCGGCGGCTCGCGGAAGAAGCGGCTCGCCGAGCCGAGGAAGAGCGGCTGGCAGAAGAGGCGCGGCTCGCCGAGGAGGCCCGTCTAGCGGAGGAGGCGCGCCTCGCCGAAGAAGCTCGCATCGAGGAAGAGCGTCGGCTGGCCGAAGAAGCTCGGCTCGCGGAGGAAGCCCGCCGGGCCGAAGAGGCTCGCATCGAGGAAGAGCGCAGACTCGCCGAAGAGGCACGGCTGGCAGAGGAGGCGCGTCAGGCCGAAGAGGCGCGGCTCGCGGAAGAGGCGCGGCTCGCGGAAGAGGCGCGGCTGGCCGAAGAGCGTCGACTGGCCGAAGAGGCTCGCCTTGCGGAAGAGGCCCGGCTGGCGGAGGAGGCTCGTCGGGCCGAAGAAGCGCGCATCGCCGAGGAGGCGCGCATCGCCGAGGAGGCGCGCATCGCCGAGGAGGCGCGCATCGCCGAGGAGGCCCGTCGCGCCGAAGAGGCTCGCCTCGCCGAGGAGGCCCGTCGCGCCGAAGAGGCTCGCCTCGCCGAGGAGGCCCGTCGCGCCGAAGAGGCACGTATCGCTGAAGAAGCGCGCCTCGCCGAGGAAGCCCGCCTCGCTGAGGAGCGTCGTCTCGCCGAAGAGGCCCGCCTCGCTGAGGAGGCCCGCCTCGCTGAGGAGCGTCGTCTCGCTGAAGAGGCCCGCCTCGCTGAAGAGCGTCGTCTCGCCGAAGAGGCCCGCCTCGCCGAAGAGGCCCGCCTCGCTGAAGAGCGTCGTCTCGCCGAAGAGGCCCGCCTCGCTGAAGAGCGTCGTCTCGCCGAAGAGGCCCGCCTCGCTGAAGAGCGTCGTCTCGCCGAAGAGGCTCGCATCGCCGAAGAGGCCCGCCTCGCTGAAGAGCGTCGTCTCGCCGAAGAGGCTCGCATCGCGGAGGAGGCCCGTCGCGCTGAAGAGGCTCGCATCGCGGAGGAGACCCGTCGCGCTGAAGAGGCTCGCATCGCGGAGGAGGCCCGTCGCGCTGAAGAGGCTCGCATCGCGGAGGAGGCCCGTCGCGCCGAAGAGGCTCGCCTTGCTGAAGAAGCCCGACTCGCGGAGGAACGGCGCCTTGCCGAAGAGGCTCGCCTCGCTGAAGAGGCACGCCTCGCGGAGGAAGCTCGTCGCGCCGAAGAGGCACGGATAGCGGAAGAAGCCCGCCGCGCTGAAGAAGCTCGTCGTGCCGAAGAAGCCCGTCGTGCCGAAGAAGCCCGTCGTGCCGAGGAAGTCCGTCGCGCGGAGGAGATCCGTCTCGAGGTGGAGCGCCGCCGTGCGGAAGCCGTGCGCAAGGCGAAGGAGGCGCGACTCGCGGAGCAAGCCCGTCTCGCGGAGGAAACCCGCCGCGCCGAAGAGACTCGCAGGGCCGAGGAAGCCCGTCGCGCCGAAGAAGCCCGCCGCGCGGAGGAAGCCCGCCGTGCCGCCGAGTCCGCGTCGGATGACTCCGATGCGCTCACCCTCGACGTCGGCGACATCCTCCTCCCCGACACCGAGCCTCGGCAGTCTCCGGGCGCCTCCTGGGCGGATGCCGTCCCGACCTCGGCTTCTCCCTCCCTGGACCTCACGACCTCGTCCGAGAACCCCGACACCCTACGGATCGCCCGCCAGCTCGCCCAGGCCGCGCTCCTCCAGGACATGGAGGAGGTCCAGCGCCGCTCGCGGTCCCAGCCCCTGGAGCCCTGGCTCGCCGAGGAGCCTCCTCGCACCACGCCGCCCACGCGGACGAAGGACCTCGTCCCCGCCCAGCCCGAGCCGTGGAGCGCCCGGGAGACCACCCTCACTCCCGCCTCCGCCACCGACCCCGTGGAGGCCGATCTCCCCCTGCTGGAGCTCGAACC
>NZ_JABBJJ010000290.1 GCF_012933655.1 Pyxidicoccus fallax
GGCGGTGGGGCAGGTGGTGGCCGTCTGTGTGGTGGCGGCGCTGGCGGTGGCCTACGGCACGGGGACGCTCTACCTGATGGTGTTCCCGGTGCTCAGCGCCTACCACTTCGGCGCGGTGCTGCTGGCGTTGGTGGCGCTGCCGCTCGCGCTGCGGACCTTCCGCGGCGGCTCGCGGCTGGCGCCGTGGTTGCTCGGGGCGGTGTGCTTCCTGGCGAACGCCTCGGACAGTCTCTTCTTCGTCATCTTCACGGCGCCGGCCGCGGTGTGCTTCCTGCTGCTGGCGCTGGCTTGGCGTCCGGTGCCCTGGCGGCGGCTGGGCATCCTCCTCGGCATCCTGGGCGTGGCCATGTTGCTGGGCTTCCGCGCGGCGCGGTGGCTGACGCACAAGCGCGCGGGCGCCGGGTACACGTCGCTGAAGCTGGAGCTGGCCCTGGAGAGTCTCCAGCAGCTCGGCGTCTCCGTGGCGGAGCAGGCGCGACGCTCGCCGGGGTTCGCGGCGCTGTGGGTCCTCGTGACGCTGGCGGCGGTGGCGGTGCTGGTGATGCGGCGCCGCCAGTGGACGGCGCCCGACTCCCCATTGTGGGGTGTGTATGCCGTCTGCCTCTTCGGGGTGCTCGCGCTGGGGGCGAACGTGGGCGCGGTGGTGTTGGCGGGTCTGTTCGGTGACCAGACGTGCTTCCGCTATCTCGTGCTGCCCCTGCTGTTTCCGTTCCTGGGCTTGTCGCTGGCGGCCGGGCTCGTGCCTCGCGAGGCGTGGCGGCGGGGGCTCGCCGTGGGGGCGCTGGGCGTGGTCGCGGTGGCGTGGGGCGTGACGTTCGCGCGCAAGCCGTGGCGCACCGGGGGGCCGTTCGTCACCGGCTACGTTCCGGCCCTTGTCACGTGCCTGGAGGCGCATCGCGAGCGCCATGGGTTGGAGTGGGGCGTGGCGGACTACTGGGACGCGCGGCTCGTCTCGCTGTTCTCCCGTACGGGCATGTGGGTGAACCCGGTGTCGGCGGAGGGCCACACGTCGCAGTGGATCATGAACGTCGACTGGTATCTCGACCGGCGCGGTGAGCAGTCGGACTATACGTTCGTCATCACGCGGCAGCTCGACGCGGCGGCCATTCAGCGGAGGTTCGGCGCCCCGCGCGCGACTTTCCAGTGCGATGGTGCCGAGGTGTTTGTGTATGGCGAGGGGCTCGACCCCGCGCTGCGGGATGGCTTCGCTGGCGAGCTGAAGCGACCGCGCCGGTGAACTCGGGCTGATGCTCTCCCCTGGGGAGGAGAAGGAGCCATGTCAGTACCTGTCGCCGAGCCCGAGATGGAGGCACTGCTCCTGAGAGTCGTGCCGGGACTCTCGGAAGAGTGGCAGGGCGCCACCCCCGACGAGATTGAGAGAATCGAGCAGCTCGCCGGGCGCCCGCTGCCTCCGTTCTATCGGTGGTTCCTGTCCCGGATGGGGAAGAGCATGGGGAAGCTGACCTATCCGGGCCTGGACTTCTCGGCGTCGCGGGTGCTCACCTGTTACGCGGAGAAACGGATTACGCCCGAGCCGCGGTTCCTCTTCATCGCGTACAACTCCGACGAGACGATGCCACTGCATGTCTTCTATGACCTCGAGGCGCCAGCGCGCGCGGATGCGCTGGTGACATGGGGGGACACTTGGGGCAACGTGCTGCACGAGGGATTCGAGACCCTGCGCGAGATGCTGGCGTGGGGCGCAGTACTGAGTTTCCGGGTCGGCAAGATGCCGCAGCAGTGTGAAGGCATCATCACCGGAGAGCCCGTCGGGTTCCTCTCGCGGTTCGACTCCGTGATGAGCCGCCTCGGCTTCACGCAGCCGGTGCCTACCGGGCCCTATTGCAGGCTGTATGAGCGGCCCGATGCCGCCATGGTTTGCAGTAGCCCCTCGGCCGCGACCTTCAAAGGAGGTCAGGCGTTCACGCTCGGCGGCGTCGATGAGGGAGCGCTCAGGAGGATTCTGGGCGAGATCGCCACCGAGCCCTCCCTGGAGGTTGAAGTCGACGAGTGGATGCCTGAACTCGGGTGAGAGGGCTGGAAATCACGCCCGCGTGCGGGGAATGCCGAGCTTCTGGCGCTTCTCCCAGAGCGCCTTGCGGCTGATGCCCAGCCGCTTCGCCAGCTCCGTCTCGCCCATATGGTCCTGGTGCTCCAGCACGAAGCGGCGGAAGTACTCCTCCATCGAGTCTGGCGAGCTGGCGCCTTCCTCCAGCTCGCCCTCTCCGGAGTCCCTCGCCTCGGCCTCCGTGGCCCCGACGCTGCCCTCCGGCAGTTCCAGCGCCAGCAGGTCCGGCGTCACCACCTGCCCGTCCGCCAGGATGACCGCGCGCTCAATCGCATTCTCCAGCTCGCGCACGTTGCCGGGCCACGGGTGCGACGTCAGCGCCGTCATTGCCTCGGGCGAGAACGTCGCCTGCGCCCGCCCGACCTTCCGGCACGCCTTGTCCAGCAGGTGCTTCGCCAGTGCCGGCAGGTCCTCACCGCGCTCCCGTAGCGGTGGCAGCCGTATCTCCACCACCCGCAGCCGGAAGTAGAGGTCCTGTCGGAACGAGCCCTCCTGCACCCGGCGTGGCAAATCCCGATGGGTCGCCGCGACGATTCGCACGTCCACCTTGCGCGGCCGCGTTGAACCCACGCGCCGCACCTCGCCGTCCTGCAACATCCGCAGCAGCCGAGCCTGCGCGGGCGCCGGTAGCTCGCCAATCTCGTCCAGGAACAGCGTCCCGCCGTGCGCCGCCTCCACCAATCCCGCGTGTGCAGCCTGCGCTCCCGTGAAGGCGCCCTTCTCGTGGCCGAACAGCTCGCTCTCCAGCAGCCCCTCCGGAATCGCCGCGCAGTTCACCGCCACCAGCGGGCCGTCCGCCCTCGGGCTCTGCGCATGAATCGCCCGTGCCACCAATTCCTTGCCCGTGCCGGACTCACCCAGCACCAGCACCGTGGCGGGGGAGGGGGCCACCTTGCGGATGCGGTCGAACACCTCGCGCATCGCCGCGGAGCTGCCCACCATGCCGCTCACCGGGTGCGCCTGCTCCACCTCGCGCTTCAGCGCCGCGTTCTGCCGCGCCAGCTTCCCCTCGCGCAGCACCCGCTCCACCTGCATCAGCAGCTCGTCGTGGTCGAACGGCTTGGCGATGTAGTCCACCGCCCCCAGCTTCATCGCGTCCACCGCGGACTTCACCGTGGCGTAGCTCGTCATGATGAGCACCGGCACTCCCGGGCACATCCCGATGACGTCCGTCCCCGGCGCTCCCGGCAGCCGCAGGTCCGACAACACCAAATCAAACGAGTCCAGCGCGTAGTCGGAAGACGCCTCCTGCACCGAGCCCGCCTCCGACACGTCGTGCCCCGCGCGCACCAGCAGCCGCCGCAGCTCCGTGCGGATGATGGGCTCGTCCTCGATGACCAGGATGCGACTCATGCCAGCGCTCCCCGTCCAGAGCGCGCGCCCTGCTCCATGCCGCGTGCCTCTGGAAGGCTCACCGTCACGCTAGTCCCTCCCCCTGGCCGGTTGTCCACCCGCATCACACCTCCGTGCTCCCGCACGATTCCCGCCACCAGCGCCAGTCCCAACCCCGTTCCCTCCCCGGGCTGCTTCGTCGTGAAGAACGGCTCGAAGATGCGCTGGGTCAGCTCGCCCGGAATGCCGTGCCCCCGGTCGAGTACCCGGAGCTGCACCTCGCCATTCCTGGCCTCCGCCTCCAGCTCCACCACCGCCCCGTCCGGCGAGGCGTCGATGGCGTTCGTCAGGAGATTGACCAGCACCTGCTCCAGCCGCTGCGGGTCCGCCAGCACCTCCAGCCCCTCCGGGCAGCGATGCTCGAACCGCAGGCCCCGGTCCTTCCGCGCGCCGCGCGCCAGCCTCGCGAGCTGCACCGCTTCCGCCAGCAGCGGTCCCACCGCCACGCGTGTGAAGGGGCGCGCCTCGCCGCCCGCCGTGCCCGCGTGGCTGAAGCCCACCAGTGCCCGAACAATCGCATCGATGCGCTTGCACTGCTGGAGGATGAGCCCCACGCGCTCGCGCACCGCGTCCGCGTCGTCCAGGTCGTACTTGAGGTTCTGCGCCAGGCTGGCAATCGCCGTCAGCGGGTTGCCAATCTCGTGCGCCACGCCCGCCGCCACCCGTCCCAGCGATGCCAGCCGGTCCTGGTGCGCCAGCCTCGCGTCCACCGCCTTGCGCTCCGTGAGGTCCTCCACCAGCAGCGCCATGCCCTCGGACGCGCCGCCGCCTTCCTCCGTGGGCGACGCCCGCGAGCGATGCATCCGGAGGATGCGCTCGCCCCCCGTCACCGTGACGCGGACCTCGGTGTCCTCCTCGGCCCCGGCCGCGAAGCCGGACAGCAGCGACCCCCACGGCTCCGGCAGCGCCGCCAGCGGGTGCCCGCGCACCTCGCCTGGCTCCACGCCGGACAGCCGCTCCAGCGCCGCGTTCCAGATGACCACCTCGCCATCCGGCCCCACCGCGCACACGCCCAGCGGCAAGTCCTCCAGGATGCTCCGCAGGTAGCGCCGCACCGCTTCCAGCGCCAGCACCGGGCCGCCCTGCATGCCCCGCGCATCCCGCAGCCGCTCCTCCACGAAGCGCAGTTGCTCCGCCAGTGCCGTGCGCGAGCCGGGCTCCAGCCGCAGCGCTTCCTCCACCGTCAGCCTCGCCAGCACCGGGCCGAGCAGGCCCGACAGGTTTCGCTCCACGCCGTCACGCAGCCGGCGCAGCTCCGCGGGCCTGCGCTCATCCGGAGGCAGGTCCAGCGCCGCCAGCGCCCGGTCCACCTCCGCCGTCGCGGCCTCCTCGCCCAGCAGCGGAGCCAATCGCTGGCGGAACTCTTCCGGCGAGTCCGCCTCCACGCCGCCTGAGACCGGAGCCGGCGCCTCCCGCGTGCAGGCCCGCGCCGCCTCCGCTTCTTCCGAGGACTGACGCGTGGCCAGCGACACCGCCACGAAGGCCAGCGCGTTGAGCGACAGCGACGCGAAGGTGGAGAAGCCCCACGGCTCGTCCGAGGGGAACCCCAAGAGCCCCGCCACGCGGCGCGTCCACACCACCATTCCCGGTGACGCCCACAGCGGCACCACCAGCGTCAGCGCCCACGCCGCCGCTCCCACGCCCAGGCCCGTCAGGAAGCCCGCCCGCGTGCCGCGCTTCCAGAACAGCAGCCCCAGCACTCCCGGCGCGAACTGCGCCACCGCCACGAAGGACACCAGCCCCAGGTCCACCAGCCCCGTGCCGCGCGTGTCCAGCAGTTGGTAGAAGCCGTACCCCGCCAGGATGATGATGGCGATGAGCAGCCGCCGCGCCCACAAGAGCCAGCCATACAGGTGCGGCTGTCCCCGCGCGTACCCCAGCGGCAGCACCAGGTGCGTGAGGCACATGGGCGCCAGCGCCAGCGTGGTGACGATGACCATGGCGCTCGCCGCGGACACGCCGCCCAGGAAGGCCACCAGCGCCAGCCCCGTGGCCCCACGCGACGCGGGCACGGCCAGCACGTGGAAGTCCGCGGGCCACGGCATCCCCACCGCGTCTCCGCTCCACAGCACCACCGGCACCGCCAGGTTCATCACCAGCAGCACCAGCGGGAAGGCCCACGTGGCCGTGGACAGCGCGTCCTTCTCCGGGGCCTCGGTGAAGGCCACGTGGTAGCTCCGGGGCGTCAGGAAGGCCGCCGCGCAGGACAGCACCAGCAGCGGCGCCCAGGACGCGTCTCGCGCGGGCGCCCGCAGTCCCTCCACCGCCTCGGGGTGCGCGTCCAGCCACGCCATCAGCCCGTCCACGCCGCCGAACACCGATGACACCGCCCATACGCCCACCGCCACCAGCGCCACCACCTTCACGGCGGACTCGAAGGCGATGGCCAGCATCAGCCCCTCGTGCCGCTCGCGCGGGGTGAGGTGCCGCGCGCCGAAGAGCACGGAGAAGCCCGTCAGCACCGCGCAGAAGCCCAATCCCACCAGCGTGGGCGAGGCGGAGGGGCTGAGCACCTTCGCGGACTCGACGACGGCGCGCACCTGCAGCGCGAGGTAGGGCAGGCTGCCGGCCAGCATGAACAGCGTCACCGCCGTGCCCGTGGCCTGGCCCGGGTAGCGGAAGGCGAGCACGTCCGCCAGCGACGTCAGCTGCAGCTCGCGCGTCAGCCGCAGCAGTGGCCGCCACAGCACGGGGACGAGCAGGCACGCGAGCGTGACGCCCAGGTAGATGCCCAGGTAGCGGAAGCCGTGCCGCGCCGCGTACCCCACGCTGCCGAAGTAGGACCAGGACGTCGCGTACACGCCCAGTGCCAGCGAGTACACCAGCGGGTGCTGGGTGATGCGCGAGGGGATGACGCCGCGCTCGGCCGCGTACGCCACGAGGAACAGCACCAGGAGGTACACGACGGACGCCGCGACGAGCGAGCCCAGCTCAAGCGTCATGGCCGCCCTTCCGGTGCGCCGCCCAGCCCCCGAGCGCGATGACGCCCAGCCAGACGATGAAGGGCAGGTAGCCGGGCGCGCCCTCCGCCAGCCACAGCCGACGCAGCGGCGAGCCGAAGAGGAGCACCGCGATGGCGAAGACGAGCAGCGACGGCATGGCCGGCGCGTCGGGCTCGGAAGGGCGCTTCATGGACGCGAGGATAGCAGCGGCGGGTGGATGGGCGAGCGTGCCCCGCGCCCACAGTGGCCCGGCACGCGGGAGACTGGTAATCCGGGATTCATGGCGGACGTCCCTCCCTTCTCCGAGCTGGCCCAGTTCACCCTCGACCGCGCGTCGCTCCGGCTGCTCCCCGAGTCCTTCTGCCGGCGCAACAAGGTGGCCGTGCTGGGCAAGGTGGACCCGGCCGCGGAGGCCACGCCGGTGACGGTGGGGATGGTGCAGCCGGACAACCGCGTCATCCTCGAACTCATCAGCGACTTCCTCCGGCGCCCCCTCACGCCCGTGCGCCTCAACCACTACGAGGTCGAGTCCGCCCTGGAAGTGGGCTTCGGCGCCGGCCCCCGCGTCACGGCGGACCTCACGCTCAAGGCGCACGTGCCGCTGTCCTCGGCCCCGTCGGCGGTGGAGCTGGTGGACCACGTGCTGGCCACCGCCGTGGAGCTGAAGGCGTCCGACATCCACGTGGAGGGCTACTTCGATGACGTGGACCTGCGCTATCGCATCGACGGCATCCTCCACCAGTCGTACACGGACATCGACCCGCGCTCGCTTCCGGAGGTGGTCAGCCGCATCAAGCTGCTGGCGGGGCTGGACATCACCGAGCGCCGCCGCCCGCAGGACGGCCGCTTCCGCGCGCTGCTGGAGGGCACCGAGGGCCGCAAGCTGGTGGACTTCCGCGTCAGCGTGGTGCCCAGCCCCGTGGGCGAGGACGTCGTCATCCGCATCCTCGACTCCGACGTGGGGCTCGTGCCCGTGGAGAAGCTGGGCATGTCCCCGGCCCTGCAGGCGACCTTCCTCCAGCTGCTGTCCAACCCGGAGGGCCTGGTGCTCGTCACCGGCCCCACGGGCAGCGGCAAGACGACGACGCTGTACTCGGCGCTGGCCCGGCTCAACGACGGGCGCCGGAAGATCATCACCGCCGAGGACCCCATCGAGTACTACGTCCCCAAGGTGAACCAGAAGCAGGTGACGCAGCAGATGCCGCACATGACGCTGCTGCGCGCGATGCTGCGCCAGGACCCCAACGTCATGCTGGTGGGCGAGGTCCGCGACCTGGAGACGGGCAGCATGGCCCTCACCGCGGCGGCCACGGGCCATGTGGTGCTGGGCACGCTGCACACCGCGGACGCCGTGGGCGCGGTGGCGCGCCTGCGCGGGTTGAAGCTGGACGACGTGGACATCGGCGACTCGCTGCTGGCCGTTCTCGCGCAGCGGCTGGTGCGCCGCATCTGCGAGAAGTGCGTGGAGCCCGTCCCACCCACGCCGGAGCAGGAGGCGCTGCTCGGCGAGCTACTGCGCGGGGTCCAGCCGCACGTGGGGCGGGGCTGCGAGGCGTGCCACCACACCGGCTACCGGGGGCGCTCCGGTATCTTCGAGCTGATGGTGGTGGACCCGGACCTCCAGGACCTTATCTCCCGGGGCGAGCCCACGGGGGCCCTGCGCCGTCACGCGCGTCAACACGGCCTGCGCACGCTGGTGGAGGACGCGCTGGACAAGGTGTCGGCGAAGACCACGACGCTGGCGGAGCTGGTGCGGGTGATTCCGTACCGCCACATCCTCACCGCCCGCGACGAGCTCGCGGGCGCGAAGTAGGATACCGCCGCCGCTGCCATTGAGGAGGGGGGCTTTCGATGATGACCGTCCAGGAGCTGCGCGCACTGACCCGGCGCCTGACTGAAGCGTTCTTCTGCCGGCAGGTGGGACCTTTCGTGCTGGTGCAGAAGCCGCCCAGCCCGGTGATGGCGCAGCTGGCCCTGAAGATGGGCGCGGCGCGCACGACGATGGCGCGCGACATCCCCAGCCTGGAGCGCCAGCAGGTGGCCCTCTGGCTGCACTTCGACGCGCTCACCGTGGCCACGCTGCCGCCCGTGGAGGGGCAGGACGTGCTCACCGTGGGCCGCCAGCCGGACTGCGACCTGGTGGTCAACGAGCCCTCCGTCTCCAAGCGCCACGCGAAGCTGTGCTGGCACGGCCCCCACGTGGGCTGCACGCTCGTGGACCTGCACTCCAGCAACGGCACGTTCGTGAACGCGAAGGAAGTGCCGTCCGGGGGCGAGGTGCATGTGCGCGACGGCGACCTGCTGGGCTTCGGCGACGCGACGTTCGCCTTCCTGCTCGCGCCGTCCTTCTACGCGAAGATGCAGCGCATCGCCCTGTGAGCCACGGGGCCCTCCCGTTCCGCGCGCGCCGGGGCTAATTGAAAGGCATGGTGGAGGCACTCGAAAGGCAGGCGAGGCGCGGGCGCCCGGGTGGTGGGTACCGGCTCAAGGAGGCGACCTCGGGCGCGCCCGCGACACCGGAGTCCCAGGCCGACGAGTCGCTGGAGACGCGCGAGCCGGAGACACCGCTGTGCTGCGCGCGCTGCGGCCATGCGGTGACACGCGAGCGCCACCGCATCGCGGTCAACGGCCGGCACGCCCATACGCGCGTCAACCCGTACGGCTTCGTCTTCCACTTCGGCTGCTTCGCCCAGGCGGACGGGTGCGCCGTGGTCGGCCCGCCCACCGCCGAGGAGACGTGGTTCCCCGGCTTCCGCTGGCAGATCGCGCACTGCGCCGCCTGCCAGACGCACCTGGGCTGGGCCTTCCGGGGCGAGGGGAGCTTCTTCGGACTGTTGCTCGACAGGCTGGCTCCTCCGTCCTGACGGCCCGGTCAGAAGGTGGCGCCCCACCGCAGCACCTCCAGGTTCACGTCCACGACGAGCTGGTCCTTCCACTCGCTGCCGCGCCGAAGGCCGTTCATGACCGTGACGCGGACCGGGTTGCGTCGCTGGTTCCAGCCGTAGCCCACGCCGACGCCCACCACCGGCGCGAGGAAGGAGCGCGAGCGCGCCGCCGTCTTCCGGTAGCCGATGTCGAGACCGAGGGTGACCTGTCCACCCGTCTCCGTCCTCCGGCCTCCATCCACGACTCCCTGGAGTTCGGTGCCTCCCGCCTCATCGCGAATCCACATGCCACCCACCCTGGGCTGGAGGAACAGTCCGTCGCCCCGTGCACCGGGCCTGGGCGTCCAGGCCAGACCCACCGAGGCCTCGAGCGACCGCGTCTTGCCGCAGCGCTTCGCGGGGTCGCCTGCGATGTCGATGCAGCGCCTGCTCGTCAGGCCGGGAGTGACCTCGAAGACCCAGTCCGTCGTGTCGGACCTGCGGACGTTGAGGCCCACCGGAAGCGCGAGATGGAGGCCCACCCCCATGAATGGCCCCGTCAGCATCAAGCCCCAGTCCAGGAGGGAGGAGGTCCAGAGGGCATACCCGGCCCGGGGCTCCTTCGGCACCGGCGCGACCAGCGGCGCATCCACTCCCTGGGCCCGTCCCGCGGAGGAGAGGAGGAACATCGCGACGAGCAGTGCCTTGTTCAAACACAGTCTCCTGTTGGGGTTGGGGCAGCCGCCTTGCACATGCCATACCCATGCACCCGCGCAGGCGCTCACCGAGCGAAGCAGGCCGTGTCCGGCGTGCGGCGTGACAGGCCTGTCATGCCTGACGCGCGCGGAGGCAGGACGCCGCTGTCACGGCAGGCGGACTCCCGCGCAATCTCAGCGGCTGAGAGCGGAGCGGGCGCGATTCACGTCTGGCGAACGGGCCGGCGCCTTCCTCCGTGCTTCGATGCCGGTGTTCGACCATCATCCGGCCGCCGTCGAAGCATTCACGAGCGCGACAGGCTCGCGCCGGGAGGGACGCACGTGGAGACGAAGCCGGGAGATTTCGGGCCGCCGAGGGATGAGCAGGAGTTGGCGGCCGCCGCGGACATCATGATGCAGTCGTATGCCATGACCCCGGCGGACGCGACGGCCTGGGCGAAGCGGGCGGGGCCGGCTCCCCTGCGGCTGCTGCGCGAGGGCGGCCAGGTGGTGGGCACGCTCGTCGCCATTCCCATGGGCCAGTGGTACGGCGGGCGCGACGTGCCCATCATCGGCGTGGGAGGCGTGGGCGTGTCGCCGGTGCACCGCGGCCAGGGCACCGCCACCCGGCTGATGCAGAGCGTGCTGCGCGAGGCCCGCGAGTCCGGCGCGCCGCTGTCCGCGCTCTATCCCGCCACCCAGCCGCTCTACCGGCGCGTGGGCTACGAGCATGCGGGCGCGCGGTATGAGATTCGCGTCAAGGTGCCAATGATTGACGTGCAGGAGCGCACCCTCGTGCTGCGCGCCATCGAGGAGCGGGACGCGGAGGCCATCACCGCGTGCTACCAGCGCATGGCGCGGGCCCGGCACGGGTGGCTGGCGCGAGGCTCCTACGTCTGGGAGCGCGTGCGCGCGCCGCGCGCCGGGATGGCCCTGGGCTACCTCGTGGAGGGCAGCTCCGGCGTGGAAGGCTACGTGTACCTCGTGCGCAAGCAGACCACGGGGTGGAACCAGGAGTTGATTGCGTCCGACCTGGTGGCGACGACGCCCGCGGCGGCGCGGCGGCTCCTGAGCTTCCTCGGCGACCACCGCTCGCTGGCCGCGGAGGCGGTGTGGTTCGGTGGGGCGGACGACCCGCTGCTCCTGCTGCTGCGCGAGCAGAGCTACTCGGTGAAGCTGGACATGCACTGGATGATTCGCGTCCTGGACGTCGCGAAGGCGCTGGAGGCGCGCGGCTGGCCGCAGGGCCTGTCCGGCGCGCTGCACCTGGAGGTGGAGGACGACCTCTTCCCCGAGAACCGGGGGCGCTTCGTGCTGGAAGTGTCCGACGGCGTGGGGCGCGTGAAGCGGGGAGGGGATGGGCGGATGCGGATGCACGTGCGCGGCCTGTCGTCGCTGTACACGGGCTTCCATTCCGCGGAGGCGCTGCGGGCCACGGGCGCGCTGGAGGCGGATGACGCCTCGGTGCGCACGGCGGTGGGCCTCTTCTCCGGACCGCAGCCGACCCTCCGCGACATGTTCTGACGCGGCCGCGGCCCCGGCGTCTCGTTCCGCCCGGGGACGAAGACAACACGGACCTTGAAACTCGCGCTGGGGGGAGCGCGGAGGCGCTCGACGACTGGGATTGCCGCTATTGACGGACTGCCAATAACGTCTCATTATGCCGGTTACAACGGGCCACGCCTCTTCCACGACCTCCTCCTTCGAAGCGGGCCCCACTCGGTTTCTGCCGCGCATTGCGGGCGGAGCCGTGGGCACACGCAGCGAAGGAGGAGGCACCCATGAGCGAAGTCAGGAGAGCATTCATTCGAACATTGCTCGCAGTGGGGACACTGGCATTCCCCGGCGTCTCCGCCGCGGGCGATCTGCTCGGCAGCAGCCGGGGCGGCTCGTTGCAGTGGGATTTCTGTTACGGCAAGCCGGATAGCGCCGTCCTGCCAGCGGACCCACGAACCCTGGTGCAGCCCGGCATCAGCAACGGGCGGGCGGTGCACTTCAACGCCTTCTGGAAGAACTGCCACGTCGATCCGGTGGCGGTGCAGGAGATAGGCGCGGCCAAGACGTGTGGCGAGCTGCGTGAGCGCTTCTACCAGGGCGAGGCGCTGCTGACGAACGGCCATCCCGGCGCGGGCGCGCTGTTCACCGGCACAGACCCCACGCGGCTCGATTCGGCGTTCGGCATCTCCACCTTCACCGCGGCGCAATACAACGAGCTGTGGCGTGTCTGGGGCTTTCTCTTCCGTCCCGACAACTTCGACACCCTGGTGTCCCAGCGCTACGGGTCGGGGATTAGCACGGAGCGCAATCCCTACCCGCTGCCCGGGCAGAACCCGAACTTCACCAACGGCGGTAGCGGCCAGTTGCCGCAGATGCTCACGCAATTGCGCAACCCGGACGGGAGCTGGAGCGGACGCATCGGCGTCACCTGCCATGCCTGCCACAGCGGTGCGGTGGGCAAGCCGGAGGACGGTCCGGGCCTCGGCGTGGTGGTGGGCGGCGGCAGCAGCCTGGCGGACCTGGACCTGTTCCTGAGCGACCTGCTGCCCCTGGGCTACCCGGCGTCGCTGGCCACGTTCCTGAACCTCAACCGCACCCGCGGCACCAACAACGCCAGCGACATCAACCTCGCCTTCCTGTTCCCGGACGAGGAGCCGCTGACGCCCTCCGAGGTGCTGGGCGTCCTCAACTCCGGCTCGACGGCCGGAATGGATACGCCCGCCTGGTGGAACATGGGGCACCGGCCGGTGAAGTTCGTGGACGGTGTGTTCCCCATGGATGCGCCGCGCGTGGACATGGTGTTCTACACGCCGTTCTTCGGCCTGTTCGGCGGGATTGGCGGCCCGGTGAGTGAATCGGGGCAGGACTGGATGCGCGCCAACGGTCCGCCGCTCAATACGTGGGTCGAAGCGCTCAAGTCACCGGAGTATCCGCTGCCCATCAACCAGACGCTGGCCGAGCAGGGCGCGGTGCTGTTCCACACGCTCGACATGTGGGCACCGGGGCGCAACAACTCCGTGCCGCGGCCCGCGGGCAACGGGTCCTGCGCGAGCTGCCATGGCGCCTACGCGCCCCGCTACGTGAACGACCCTTCGTTCCTCGCGACCCCCGCGCTGGAGGGCATGGCGAGCTACATCGTGCCGCTGCGCATCATCGGCACCGACCCTGTGCGCGTGAACACCAACAACATGGCGGTGCAGGCCGCCGGCGCGAAGAATTTCTTCGGCTATCCGCCGACGGCCGGTACCGCGCAGGACTGCGGCCCGCAGAACCAGCCGCACCTGCGTGGAAACCGTGAACTCGGCTACCTCGCGCCGCCGCTGTACGGCGTCTGGGCCACCGCGCCGTACCTCCACAACGGCTCGGTTCCCAATGTCTGGGAAGTGCTCAAGCCCTCCGACCGCAAGCCCATCTGGCGCCGGGTCTCCACGCCAGCGCGCTGGGACCAGAAGGGCCGCGTCATCATGGGCTTCGACACCGACCTGCAGCGCGCCTTCGACCCCGCCAAGCTCGGCTGGAAGTACGACACCATCGCCTGTGAGTGGCGCACGCCGTGGAATCCGTCGGTGTCGCCGTACATCAACTGCGACCCGGGCGACGAGTTCCGCACGCCCCTCGCGCAGTTGATGTTGAACGTGCTCTTCAGCAACCTCGTCGCCACCTGGAACATCCTCCATCCGCCGACGCGCACACCGCAGCAGATCGAGGACCGGAAGATCTTCAACAGCCACGCCTTCGGTCAGGACAACGGCGGGCACGAGTTCAACGCCGTGCTCACCGACCTGGAGCGGGTGGCGCTCATCGAGTACCTCAAGACGCTGTAGCGCCAGGGCCGGCGCCGTCGAGGCGCCGGCCGTGGCTTCCGCAGGGTCAGCGCAGGAAGTGCTCGGCCTGGCCGTAGGGAAGCTCCGCCTGGATGCCGTGCTCACGGCACCAGGCGATGAGCTTGCGGGACTCGACGAGCTGCGGCGAGTTCTCGTGGTAGCCCATCACCATGACGTGGCCCAGCCAGGGCTCGCGGCCCATGGCGTAGATGTGCACCTGCGAGGGCTTCAGCCGCTGCACGGTCTCGATGGCCCGCGCCGCGTTGGAGCCGTTGAGCCGCCGCGACTGGTCCATCTTCCGCTGCAGCGGCGTGGTGAGCAGCGGGCCGTACATCCAGCTCAGCGGGCCGCCCTCGGACTCCATGCCCAGCCACATCATGTCGATGGCGCCCACCTCGCGGTAGACGTGCTCGTACAGGCGGGGCTCCAGCGCGTTGGAGTCCGCCGCCATCAGCAGCGTCCGGCCCTCCAGCTTCACGAGGTGGGCCAGCTTCGCCTGGATGTTGAGGTCGCCGTGCTCGCCGATGAAGGGCAGGCCGATGAGCTCTCCACCCGGCAGCGGCAGCGACTCCAGCTCCGACAGGGCCACCACGTTGCGGAAGCCGAGCTGCTGGAGCATCAGCTTGAGCGACGGGTCCGCCAGCCCGCCGCCGCTGCTGGCCGGCACCACCACCGTGCCGATGCGGTGCCGCAGCTGGAGGAGCGGCTCGAACATCAGGTGGTCCGCGTGGCCGTGGGTGATGAGGACGTAGTCGATGCGCTCCGGCAGGTCCGAGTACGTGAAGCGCCGCAGGTCCGACGGCACGTCGTAGCTGATGACCGGGTCCGTCAGCAGGCTGACCTCGCGCGACTCGATGAGCACGCAGGCGTGGCCGAAGTAGCGCACCCGCACGCCGTCTCCGTCGTAGCGCGGCGCCGGGGCCGGCGGCTGGTCCGTGAAGAAGGAGGAGAACGTCTCGCGGTCCTTCGCGTCGATGCCCAGCGCCTCGCGCACCGCCTCCACGGGGCCGGGCCGGCGGCGCATGCCGAAGAGCTTGTCGAGCGCCTCGGTCCGGTAGGGCACCCGCGCCATGAGGCTGCCGTCCGCCGTGTCCAGCCGCGGCGTGCTGAAGACATACGGCCGCGCGTCCTGGTGGATGAGCCGCATCGACAGGCTCTGCGAGGACGTGCGGTTGAAGGGGCTGCGGTAGAGCAGCGGCTCGAAGAAGCGCGGCGAGGCCCGGTTCTTCAAGTCGTACGTCAGCTCCACGTAGCCGCGCAGGAGGTCGGGGACCTTCGGGTACAGCTCCTCCAGCGAGAAGCCCTCCGCCGAGTCCAGCAGCGCGTCCAGCTCCCGCACCGCCTGGGCGTACTGGAGCGAGAGCGCTTCTTCCTTCACCGTGCGCTCCAGCAGCGCCTTGATGTCGCCCAGCCGGTCCACGCCGTAGTTGATGTACGGGCCGCCCCGGAGCGCGGGACTCTTCAGCGCCGCGACATGGATGGCCGGGTTGGCGACGAAGGACTCCATGATCTTGACATGGAGGTTCGCCACGAACAGCGGCGCCGTCATGGGAGACGCGAGGAACCACCACGCGTACCACTGGTTGTAGAGGGGCTCGGCGACGACGTTCGGCTTCAGGTACAGGTCCTGCTGGGACATCCCATGCTCCTCGGCTGACTTCGGCTCCGGCCTGGGGCGTGCTCGGGCTTCACGGCGCGTGAGAGCCCGGCCAGCGCGGAGTTCCATGGGTCCACAGGACCCCGGGAGTCCAGGACTGTAGCGAATGGCTTCCGGTGTGACATCTCCGGGCGGAGCCCTCGCGGCATGGATTCGGGGGGCCGGCTGCTTGCTCGGGTCAGGGAGGTTTGTGACGTATCCTTGACCACCCGGTAGCAGCGGAAGTCCCGGAAGTTCTCCCGGCACGCCTTGGACCATGCACCAGCCCCGCACCCTGATTGACCTCCTGGAAGAGCGAAGCCTCACGCGCCCCGAGCATCACCTCTACACGTTCCTGGAGGACGGTGCCGGAGAGGGGACCGCGCTGACGCGCGGCGAGCTGTACTCACGCGCCCGTCGCATCGGCGCGGCGCTCCAGCAGATGGCTCCCGCGGGCGAGCGCGCGGTGCTGCTGTATCCGCCCGGCGCCGACTA
>NZ_JABBJJ010000291.1 GCF_012933655.1 Pyxidicoccus fallax
CCTACACCCACCCCGCCACCCTACTCCGTGGCCGGCCGGCGCAGCACCACCAGGGAGCGCCCGGCCACCTGCACCTTCCCACCCGCCGGCGTGTGCGTGCGCTGGGACTCCCCCGCCGCCGCCGTGTCCACCACCAGCTCCCAGTCCGCGCCCCACTCAATCGCGGGCAGGAGGAAGGTGATGGGCTCGTGGTGCGCGTTCATCAGCACCAGGAGCGTGTCCCCGACGATGCGGTTGCCCTCGTCGTCCGGCGTGGCGATGGCGTCTCCGCCCAGGAGGAAGCCCAGGGAGCGCACATAGGGCTTCTCCCAGTCGTCCTTCTTCATCTCCTTGCCGTCCGGCCGGAACCACGCGAGGTCCTTCAGCTCGCTGTCCCACATGTGGGCGCCGCGGAAGAAGCGCCGCTTGTGCAGCACCGGCTGCTCGCGCCGCAGCTTGGTCATGCGGCTGGTGAACTCCAGCAGCGCACGCTGGGTGTCGTTCAGCTCCCAGTTCACCCAGGACAGCTCGTTGTCCTGGCAGTAGGCGTTGTTGTTGCCGCGCTGGGTGCGGCCCATCTCGTCGCCGGCCACCAGCATGGGCACGCCCTGGGACAGGAAGAGCGTGGCGAGGAAGTTGCGCTTCTGCTGCTCGCGCAGGGTGTTGATTTTCGGGTCCGCCGTCTCGCCCTCCACCCCGCAGTTCCAGGAGTGGTTGTCGTTATGGCCGTCCCGGTTCTCCTCGCCGTTGGCCTCGTTGTGCTTGTCGTTGTAGGTGACGAGGTCGTGCAGCGTGAAGCCGTCGTGCGCGGTGACGAAGTTCACGCTCGCGGTGGGCTTGCGGCCGGACAGCGAATACAGGTCCGAGCTGCCGGTGAGCCGGTAGCCAATCTCCGCCGCCTGCCGGTCATCCCCCTTCCAGTAGCGGCGGATGGTGTCGCGGTACTTGCCGTTCCACTCGCTCCACAGCACCGGGAAGTTGCCCACCTGGTAGCCGAAGTCGCCCACGTCCCAGGGCTCGGCGATGAGCTTCACCCGGCTGAGCACCGGGTCCTGGTGGATGATTTGGAAGAAGGCCGCGCGCGTGTCGTAGCCGTGCCTGTCCCGGCCCAGCGTGGTGGCCAGGTCGAAGCGGAACCCGTCCACGTGCATGACCTCCACCCAATAGCGGAGGGAGTCGACCACGAGCTTCAGCGCGTACGGGTGCGTGGCGTTCCACGAGTTGCCGCACCCGGTGAAGTCCATGTAGTAGCGCGGGTCCTTCTCGTTGATGCGGTAGTAGGCGCCGTTGTCCAGGCCCTTGAAGGACAGCGTGGGCCCCAGGTGGTTGCCCTCGCAGGTGTGGTTGTAGACGACGTCGAGGATGACCTCGATGCCGGCGCGGTGGAGCAGCTTCACCATGCCCTTGAACTCGTCCACCTGCTCGCCGCGCGAGCCCGAGGCGCTGTAGCGCGCGTCCGGCGCGAAGTAGCCCAGCGTGTTGTAGCCCCAGTAGTTCACCAGCCCGCGCTGGATGAGGAAGGGCTCGTCGGCGATGTGGTGGATGGGCAGGAGGTCCACCGCGGTGACGCCCACCTTCTTGAGGTGCTCGATGCTGGCCGGGTGCGCCAGCCCCGCGTAGGTGCCGCGCAGGTGCTCGGGGATGCGCGGGTGGAGCTTCGTGAAGCCCTTGACGTGCAGCTCGTAGAAGACCGTCTCGTGCCAGGGGATGCCGGGCGCGCGGTCTCCCTCCCAGTCGAAGGTGTCCGTCAGCACCACCGCCTTGGGCACGGACGCGGCGTCGTCCCGGGTGTCGAGGATGAGGTCCTCGTCCTTGCCCGTGGCGGGCGCCGGGTAGCCGTAGATGGGGCCCTTGTAGTCCACCTTGCCGTGGATGGCGCGGGCGTACGGGTCCACCAGCAGCTTGTGCGGGTTGAAGCGCAGGCCCTTCTTCGGCTCATGCGGGCCGTGCACGCGCAGGCCGTAGAGCGTCCCCGGCTGGAGCCCTGGCAGGTAGCCGTGGAAGACGTGGTGGGTCGTCTCCAGCAGGGGGAACCGACGGGTCTCCTTGGAGGTGTCGTTGGGGTCGAAGAGGCACACCTCCACCTTCTTGGCGTGCTCGCTGAAGACAGCGAAGTTGACCCCGTTCCCGTCATACGTGGCGCCCAGGGGGTACGGCCTCCCTGGAAGCACCTCGGCCCTCCTCATCCCGTGCTCCTCTCCAACAGCACCACCGGGAACTCCGCCAGGAGCGGTCCGAGGGGCAGCACCACGCCGCCCGGTCCACGCTCCGGCCGCACCTGGCGCCCGGTGAAGACATCGCGGAACATCATGCCCGCATATGCCTCCGGGAGGTCGAGGAACGTGCTTCCGTACGCACCGGACAGGCCTTCCGGGGATTCCAGGGCGGACCAGGTGTAACGCGGTGCGCAGGCCACGATGACGGTGTCGCCCTGCTCGCGCGCGAAGGCCACGGCCGCGCTGGCGCGGGGGCCGGACAAGTCCAGGGCCCGGTAGCCGCCGGAGCGGAAGAGGTCCTGCCGGCGCTGGCGCAGCCGCAGCGCCTCGGCGAGCACGTAGAGCTTCGCCCGGCCGTCATCCAGGTTCGCCGTCAGCCTCGAGCACAGCCCCGGCCGGTCCTTGGCGGCGTCGCGGTCCAGCTCGTCCAGGAGGCGCGCGCGCAGGGCGAAGTCCACCGGGCGCCGGTTGTCCGGGTCCACCAGGGACAAATCCCACAGCTCGCAGCCCTGGTAGGTGTCCGCCACGCCGGGCGAGGCGAGCTTCATGAGCAACTGCCCCAGGGCGTTGTGCTGACCCGCGCGCTCGATGTGGCCCTTGAACTCCCGCACGTCCTCCAGGAAGGCGCCGCCCTTCTCCGGGTCGAAGCAGGCGTCCACGAAGCGGGCCACCGCGTCGTCATAGGCGCTGTCCGGGTTGGTCCACGAGGTGCGGACCTTGGCCTCCTTGATGGCCTTGCCCATGTACTCGCGCACGCGGCGCTGGAACTCCGTCCGCTCCTCCGGGGTGTGGGACGGGCCCATGGGCCAGGCGCCCACCACCGTCTGGAAGAAGAGGTAGACGTCGTTGGGGCTGGGGGCCGGGCCGGAGGGCAGGTCCGTCACCAGCTTCTCCGTGAGGCGGGCCCACTTCTTCACCCGCTTGCGCCACTCCTCGGGCACCTCGGTGAGCACGTTGAGGCGCGCGCGCACGTCCTCGCTGCGCTTGGTGTCGTGGGTGCTGGAGGTGAGCTGGCTGGCCGGCCAGTGCTCCGCGCGCTCCTGGTTGCGCAGGTGGAAGGTGGTGGCGCGCACGCCGAAGCGCTCCGGCTCGCCGCCCACCTCGTTGAGGCTCACCAGCCGGTTGTAGACATAGAAGACGGTGTCCTCCAGGCCCTTGGCCATGACGGGGCCCGTCACCTGCTGCAGCTTCATGGCGAAGCGCAGCATGACGGCGCGCTCGCGCTCGTTCGTGTGCTCCGGGTAGCGGCGCAGGAGGATGTCGCGCAGGAAGTCGAAGATGGAGGCGTTGGTGGTGGCGTTGCGCTCCTTGGCGCGCTGAATCGTCCACTCGATGTACTGCACGTCGCGCGCGTCCAGCTCCGGGCGCCAGCCGTCCACGTAGGTGCGGTAGACGGGGAACAGGGCGATGAACTCCACCAGCGCGCGCCGGAGCGCGTTGAGCGTGAAGTCGCGCGTGCGCCGGTTCATCTCCGAGATGCGGTTGAGCTCATGCGCCAGCACGTTGATTTCGCTGGCCATGGACACGCGCATGATGAGCAGCTTCTTCTGGTAGACGAGCTCCGCGAAGTCGGCCTTCTCGCCCACGAAGCGCTCGTACGTCTCCGACAGGGAGTCCTCCGCGTCCGTCTGCACGAAGATGCCGCTGACCGCGTTGGCGAACCGGTAGCCGGTGGTGCCGTGCACGGCCCACGCTTCCGGAATGCGCTCGCGCCCGCCCTGAATCTTCTCCACCACCACGTACAGCGCCTTGCGCAGCGGGCTGTCCGGCTGCTCCGTCACCTCCGCGCGCCAGCGCGCCTTCAGCGCCGTCTCCACCCCGGGCCAGCGGGTGTCGCCCTCGCCGTGCTCCGCCAGGAACAGGGCGCGGGCGCGCTCCATGAAGTAGTGCTCCTGCAGGTCCAGGAAGTAGGCGGTGGGGTCGAACAGGCCGTCCGGGTGGTCGATGCGCAGCCCGGTGACGCAGCCCTCGCGCAGCCAGCGGAAGATGGTGGCGTGTGCCTCCTGGAAGACATCCGGGTCCTCCTCGCGGATGGCGGCCAGGCCGTTGATGTCGAAGAAGCGGCGGTAGTTGATTTCCTCACCCGCCACGCGCCAGTGGGCCAGGCGGTAGCTGCTCGAGGACAGCACCGCGTCCAAGAGGTCGAACGAGCGCGGGTTGCCGGGCTCGCCGTTGAAGACGCGCAGGTTCTCCTCGATGTAGGCCCCCAGCTCCGGGCTGGCGGCCACCACGGCGCCGAGGCGGCGCTTGATGACCTCCTTCTCGCGGTGGCGCTCGATGACCTTGGCGCGCTCCACCTCCGTGCGGGCCGGCAGGTGCTCAATCGCGGTGAGGATGGACAAGAGCTCCACCATGCAGGGGTGCTCGGCGCCGAGCCGCGCCTCCAGCCGCTCCAGCCCGTGCCGGAGGATGCGCGCGTACTGGCGGGGCGCCACCGGCAGGAGGTGGTCGTAGTAATGGAGGTAGAAGGAGCCCTCCTTGAAGGAGAGCTTCAATTCGCCCCGCTCGAGGACGATGCCGTACTGGTCTCCCAGGATGGGCAGCAGGACCTTGTCCCGCAGCTCCTCCTTCACGGGCGCCCAGTCGATGTCGAAGAACTTGGCGTACAGGGAGGACGGGCCGTTCTCCAGCACGTCGAACCAGAGCCGGTTGTCCCGCTCGATGCCCATGTGGTTGGGCACCACGTCGAGCAGCTGCCCCATCCCCTGCTCGCGCAGGGCGGCGCACAAGGCCGCATGGTCCTCCGCCGAGCCCACCTCGGGGTTGAGCTGCTGGTGGTCCGTGCAGTCGTACCCGTGGGTGCTGCCCGGGGTGGCCTTGAGATAGGGCGAGGCGTACAGGTCGCTCACCCCCAGGCGGGCCAGGTAGGGGACGATTTCGCGCGCCTGCTGGAAGTTGAAGCCCTTGTGGAGCTGTATCCGGTACGTGGACAGCGGCGTGCGGGGCCGGGAGACCAGGTCCCCCTTCACGCGCGCATAGAGGCCCTCGGCCAGGGCCTCGGCCGTGACAGTCATGGTGGCGCCCCCCGTCCCTCCTGGAGAGGCGGTTCCCTCATCTTCCAACCCGTCGAGCAGCATGCTGCCCAGAGGTAGGTGTTCTGGCTTCAGTCCGCCAGAGCGCAGACGGCCGTCCGCCCTCTATCCAACGCTCCACGGGGCCGCTCGCGGCCCCCTGAAAAAGCGGAGGGCCCGCCGCGTGACACGGCGAGCCCCCAGGTGTGTCAGCCGGGTGTCCCCGGCGCGACTTCAGCTCAGCTGCTTGTTCACCAGCGCCGTCATCTCGAACATGGTGACGTTCTTCTTGCCACCAAAGATGGGCTTGAGCTTGTCGTCGGCGTTGATCTGCCGCTTGTTCTTGGCGTCCTGGAGGCCCTGCTTCTTGATGTAGGCCCAGAGCTTCTTGACGACCTCGGTACGGGGCAGCGGCTTGTTACCGACGATCTCCGCGAGCGCGGGAGACGGCGTCATCTCCTTCATGAACGACGCGTTCGGCTTGCGCTTCGCGCCGGCGGTCTTCTTGGCGGCGGGAGCCTTCTTCGCAGCGGCTTTCTTGGCGGCCATTCGTCTTGAGTCTCCTCCCCTCCGAAGGGGACGTTATACGGCTTTGCTTGGGAAAAGCGGGAGCCGATGAGGCAGAAGTAGCACGCCCAAGCCCGAAAAACAGCCCTCTGATGCGTTTTTCCCTCGGAGAACGCGTCCCGGAACGCGTTTCGGGCCCGAAAATCCGGCTCCGGAGCACGCTCTTCCCTCGGGAGCAAGCCGTCCGCGACGCGTCCGGAGCCCGAAAAATCGGCTCCGGAGCGCGTTTCTCCTCGGGGAATATGCTTGGAAACGCGTCCGGAGCCCGACAAACCGGCCCCCGAGTGCTTCGCCCCTCGGGGCGGGAAGCCGACATCCGCTCGGGATTCTCCTTGCGGACGTGGTGTGTTTTTTTGGATGAAAGCCCTCATGAGAGCCCTCATCACCGGTGCCGGCGGCTTCCTGGGAGTCTGGCTGGCGAAGGCCCTGGCCGCGCGCGGAGACGCCGTGACGTGCCTCCTACGCCCTGGCGGAGACGCCTCGGGGTTGGCGGGAGTCCCCCATACCCGGGTGGACGGAGACGTGACGCAGCCCGCCTCGCTGCGCCCCGCGGTGGCGGGCCAGGACGTCGTCTTCCACCTGGCGGGCGTGCGACGCGGCGCGACGCGCGAGGACTTCATGCGCGTCAACGCCGAGGGCACGCGTCACCTCTGTGACGCCATGGTGGCCGCCGGACACCGCCCGAGGCTGGTGCTGGCGGGCTCGCTGGCGGCCATGGGGCCGTCCACTCCCACCCGGCCCCACGTGGAGGAGGACCCCTTCCACCCCCACGAGTGGTACGGCGAGAGCAAGGCGGAGGCGGAGCGCATCGCCTTCTCCTACGCGGACCGGCTGCCGGTGACGGTGACGCGGCCGCCGCGCATCATCGGCCCGTGGGATAGGGAGAACCTCACCTTCTTCAAGCTGGCCCAGCGCGGCATCCGGCTGGAGCTGGCCGGGGGCCCCCGCCCGTTGACGCTGGTGGACGTGGAGGACGTGGTGGACCTCATGCTGCTACAGGCCGAGCACCCCCAGGCCCCCGGCGAGGCCTTCTTCTGCGCGGGCCCGGGCGCCCCCCTCACCCTGGAGCAGGTCCAGGACATGGGGGCCCAGGCCCTGGGGCTGCACCCGCGCACGGTGCGCCTGTCCCCCCGGGTGCTCACGGCCCTGGCGTCCGCGGCGGACGGGGTGAGCCGGGTGACGGGGCGCAAGCTGCCCCTGAACCGGAAGCTGGCGCGGCAGCTCCTGGCCCCCGCCTGGACGTGCTCCGGCGCGAAGGCCGAGCGGCTGCTGGGCTTTCACCCCCGGCGTGGGCTGGAGGACTCCATCCGCCGCAGCGCGGAGTGGTACCGCCAGCAGGGATGGTTGTAGGGCACCAGCGTCGTTGACCTTACCCCCCCAGCAGTGTCAGGAACCCGGCTGCCACATGCCCCCCCAGAAAGCCGCCTTTTTCGATGTCGACGGGACGCTCGTGAAGACGAACGTCGTCCACGTCTACGCGTACTACGCGATGAACCGCGGCTCGGTCCTGGGCATCGCGGGGAGGACGCTGAGCACCGCCGTCAGCGTGCCGCTCTTCGGTGTCATGGACGCGCTCGACCGCAAGACGTTCAACGAGTTCTTCTACCGCTACTACGCGGGGTTGTCCGAGGACCGGCTCGTCACCATCGCCGAGGACATGTTCGAGGACGTGCTGCAGCCGGCCCTCTTCGAGCAGTCCCAGGACCTCATCGACCAGGCGCGTCGTAGCGGCTGCAAGGTGGTGCTCGTCACCGGAGCACTGGACTTCACCATGCGCCCGCTGGCCCGCCACCTGGGCGCCGATGACCTCATCGCCAACAAGATGCAGTTCGTGGGCGGCAAGGCCACCGGCAAGGTGATTCCGCCCATCATCGAGGGCGCGAACAAGGCCAACGCCATCCGCGCCTACTGCGTGAAGGAGAACCTGGCCCTGGACAAGTGCCACGGTTACTCCGACAGCGCTTCTGACTACGCCATGCTCGCGGTGGTGGGTCGTCCCACCGCGGTGAACCCGGACCTGCGCCTGCGCTCCATCGCGCGCGCCTACAACTGGCCCATCCTGGACCTCAAGTAAGGCCCCCTACTCTCCATGCGCCCGCTCAAGACGCTCCAGAAGCTGTACGACGAGGAAAGCCAGGTGGTCATCACCGAGAAGGGCAGCCCCCCGCGGGCGCTCTTCTACGGCGAGGGCTTCCTGCAGGAAGACCTGCCCGTGGGCACGCGCGTCATCTTCCCGCGCCCGCCCATGGCGGGCGTGCCCAACGTCAAGGCCGCCATCCGCTGGGCCATCAACCACCCGGAGGGCATGGAGCCGCTGCACGCCCTGCTCAAGCCGGGAATGCGCCTGACGTGCGTCATCGACGACATCAGCGTGCCCTTGCCGCCCATGGTGACGCCGGACGTGCGCCAGTCCATCCTCGAGGTGGTGCTGGAGCTGGCCGCCGACAGCGGCGTGGACGACATCCACCTCGTCATCGCCAACGCCCTGCACCGCCGCATGACGGAAGGCGAGATGCGGCGCATGGTGGGGCAGAAGATCTTCGACGAGTTCTACCCGGACCGTTACTACAACCACGACGCGGAAGACCCGGACGGCATCGTCGCCCTGGAGCGCACGTCGCACGGGGAAGAGGTGTCCGTGAACCGCCGCGTGGCGGAGAGCGACCTCATCGTCTACGTGAATGTGAACTTCGTGCCCATGAACGGCGGGCACAAGTCCATGGGCACCGGCGTGTCCAACTACGCGTCGCTGCGCCACCACCACAACCCGAAGACCATCCGCGAGTCGGACTCCTACATGGAGCCGAAGGCCAGCGCGCTGTACCGCAGCAACGAGCGCATCGGCCGCAACATCGACAAGCACCTGAAGGTCTTCCACATCGAGACCTCGCTGAACAACCGCATGTTCGGCGGCCCCGTGGACTTCCTCGCCAAGAAGGAAGAGGACTACACGGAAGGCGACCGGCTGAAGTTCCAGGCCATGCGCTACGCGCTGTCCAAGATGCCGCGCGCGGCGGCGCGCAAGGTGCTCAGCGCGGTTCCGGCCCCTTATGAAGTCACCGGCGTGTACGCCGGGGCCACGGAGCCCGCGCACCAGAAGACGCTGGAGACGAGCTGGAAGCAGTACGTGGTGCCGGTGGAGGGACAGAGCGACATCGTCATCTTCCCCATCCCGTTCATCTCGCCCTACAGCGTCAACTCCATCCTCAACCCGCTGCTCGTGCAGGTGATGGGGCTGGGCTACTTCTACAACCTCAACCGCGGCGTGCCGCTGGTGAAGAAGGGCGGCGTGCTGATTCTGCTGCACCCGGCCTACGACGAGTTCGACCCCGAGCACCACCCCAGCTACATCGAGTTCTTCAACCGGCTGCTGCCGGAGACGCGCGACTCCATGAAGCTGGAGCACAAGTACGAGAAGGAGTTCGCGGAGAACCCCAGCTACGTGCACCTGTACCGCAAGGGCAACGCCTACCACGGCGTTCACCCCTTCTACATGTGGTACTGGGGCGAGAACGGCCGCCAGCACGTGGGCAAGGTCATCGTCGCGGGCGCGGAGAACAACCACGTCCCCGCCCTCATGGGGTGGGACCGCACGGACACCCTCACCGAGGCGATTGAAGAGGCGCGCGGCTTCATGGGCCGCTCGGCGACCATCAGCCTGCTGCGGATTGCCCCCACGGTGATGGTGGACGTGAAGTGAGGCCGGGCATCATGGAACAGGGACAGCTTCCCGAGCTGAACGTCTCTCGCGTCTTCACCGGCAAGCGCCTGCTGTTCGCGGGCTCCACCGGCTTCGTGGGCAAGGTGACGCTGTCCATGCTGCTGCACCGGTACGGGCAGGAGCTGGACAAGGTGTACGTGCTCGTCCGCAAGGGCAGCGCGGCCTCCGCCGAGCGGCGCTTCTTCGACAAGGTGGCCACCAGCGAGCCCTTCCAGCCGCTGCGCGACACCTACGGCGACGAGGGCGCGCTGGAGTTCATCCAGAAGAAGTGCCACGTGCTGGACGGCGACATCACCGACCCGTGGGTGGGCCTGGAGGAGTCGCAGGTCGCCGAGCTCACCGGCAAGGTGCACGCCTTCATCAACTGCGCGGGTCTGGTGTCCTTCAACCCGTCGCTGGAGGTGGGTCTCAACGTCAACACCCACGGCGTGAAGTACGCGGTGGAGTTGGCGCTGCGCTGGGGCGTGCCGCTCATCCACATGTCCACCGCCTTCGTGGCGGGCAACCGCCACGGGCTCGTCTTCGAGGACGAGGAGGTGCGCGGCTACTTCCCCAAGAAGGACGAGCTGGACGGGCGCGACTTCAGCCTGGAGCAGGAGCTGAAGGACGCCGAGCGCATCGTCGCGCGGCTGCGCGAGCAGGCGGATGACCGGGCCCTGACGTCCACCTTCCGCAAGAAGGCGTTGGACCGGCTCGCCGAGGAAGGCCGCGACGTCAACGACGAGAAGACGCTGCGGCTCGCCGTGGGCCGCGAGCGCAAGCTGTGGCTGAGCGGTGAGCTGGTGAAGGCCGGCATGGAGCGCGCCGCGCACTGGGGCTGGCCCAACACGTACACGTACACCAAGTCCCTGGGCGAGCAGGTCATCGCCGGCACGCCGGGGCTGCGCTACGCCATCGTCCGCCCCTCCATCGTGGAGAGCGCGCGGCACTACCCCTTCCCCGGGTGGAACGAGGGTTTCACCACCTCCGCGCCGCTGGCCTTCGCGGGCATCAAGGGCCCTGGCGGCATCCCCGCCGGCGAGAGCACCATCCTGGACATCATCCCGGTGGACCAGGTGGCGGGCGCCACCATCGGCATCACCGCGCACTCCATCGAGGTGGAGGAGCGGCGCGTCTACCAGCTGGCGTCCGGTGACGTGAATCCGTTCTACGCCAGCCGCTCCGTGGAGCTCGTCGGCCTGTACCGGCGGCGGTACTACCGCAACCGCGAGACGGGCAACTCGCTGATGAACTCGCTGCGCTCGCGCCTGGAGCCGCAGCCCGTCAGCAAGAAGGAGTTCGAGCTGTTCAGCGCGCCCATGCTGGTGCGCGGCGCGAAGTTCCTGAAGAAGGCCATCGACGAGGTGCGGCCCGCGTGGGGCGCCCCGTCCGTCCAGGCCATGCTGGACAAGGCCAAGGTGTCCCTGGACGACGTGGTGGAGCAGAACGAGGGCCTCATCGCGCTCACGGACCTGTTCCTCCCCTTCCTCTACGAGAACCGGTACGTCTTCCGCTGCGACAACACGCGCTCCGTCTACACGCGCATGGCGCACGCGGACCGGATGAAGGTGCCGTGGGACCCGGAGAACATCGACTGGCGCGCCTACTTCATGGAGACGCACCTGCCGGGCCTGGAGAAGTGGGTGTTCCCCGGCCTGGAGGAGGAGCGCGAGAAGCGCACCGTCATCCCCGCGCACCGCGACCTCTTGGAGCTGCTGGAGGCCACGGTGCATGCGTACCGGCACCGGGTGGCCTTCCGCATGGTGTCCGGCGAGAAGGAGGAGCGCTTCACCTTCGGCGAGGTGCACCGCTATGCCTCGCGCGTGGGCAGCTTCCTCATCCGCGCCGGCATCAAGCCGGGCGACCGGGTGCTGCTGGTGTCGGAGAACCGGCCCGAGTGGGGCATGTGCTACTTCGGCATCCTGCGCGCGGGCGCCACGGCCGTGCCGGTGGACCCGGGCCTCAGCGAGGCGGAGGTGCTCAACATCTCCCGGCGCGCGGAAGCCAAGGCGTGCCTCGTGTCCGAGGACGCGGCCAACGACTTCCCCGGCCTGTTCTCCGCGCTGGGTGAGGGCGTCACGGTGGTGAGCCTCGCGCAGGCGATGACGGGCGACCCGGCGCACCCGGACCGCATCGGCCCCGTGAGGAAGTCCGCGTCCGCGGACGACGTGGCCAGCGTCATCTTCACCTCCGGCACCACCGGCACGCCCAAGGGCGTGATGCTCACGCACCGCAACTTCGCCTCGCTGGTGGCGAAGCTGGCCGGCGTGTTCGACATCGGCGCGGGCGACGGCGTGCTGTCCGTGCTGCCGCTGCACCACACCTTCGAGTTCTCCGCCGGCTTCCTCACCCCGTTCTGGCGCGGGGCGGAAATCACGTACATCGACGAGCTGACGTCGGACCGGCTGGGCGAGGTGTTCGAGACGGGCCGCATCACCGCCATGGTGGGCGTGCCGGCGCTGTGGCAGCTCTTGCACCGCAAGATTACGCAGGAGTTCGCCAGCAAGCCGCCGTTCATCGAGCAGGCGCTGAAGGCGCTGATGGCCACGCACGGCGAGCTGCGCAACCGGGGCAACGTCAACCTGGGCAAGCTCTTGTTCTGGCCGGTGCACCGCAAGTTCGGCGGGCGCATCAAGGTGCTCGTGTCGGGCGGCTCGGCGCTGCCGGACGAGGTGCACAAGGCCTTCCACGAGCTGGGCTTCAACATCACCGAGGGCTACGGCCTGACGGAGGCCGCGCCGGTGCTGTCGGTGACGGAGCCCGGCAACAAGCGCCTGCCCAGCACCGTGGGCCGGCCGCTGCCCGGCATCGAGCTGCGCATCCTCAACCCGGACAACGACGGGCTGGGCGAGGTGCTCGCCCGCGGCCCCAACGTCATGCCCGGCTACTTCGGGGACCGCGAGGCCACGGACGCGGTGCTCAAGGAGGGGTGGCTCCACACCGGCGACCTGGGACGCCTGGACGCGGAAGGCCGGCTGTACCTCGTCGGCCGCGCCAAGGACGTCATCATCGACCACAACGGGAAGAACATCTACCCGGACGAGCTGGAAGAGCTGTACCAGGACCACGCGCACATCAAGGAGCTGTCCATCGTCGGCCTGCCCGACGAGGCCGGCGGCGAGAAGGTGGCGTGCCTGTGCGTGCCGGACTACGGCGACCGTCCGCGCGAGGAGGTGCGCCGCGAGGTGGAGGAGCACTTCCGCAAGGTGAGCGCGGGCATGCCCTTCTACCGGCGCGTGAAGGTGCTGCGCCTGTGGGACGGCGAGCTGCCCCGCACCGCCAAGCGCAGCGTCAAGCGCAAGCAGGTGGTGGAGGAGCTGCAGCGGCTGGAGCGCATGGCCGCCAGCGCCACCAAGGCGCGCGAGAAGGTGGCCAGCGCCGGCACCGGCGGCGTGGGCGACTGGCTCTACCCGCTCATCGCCGAGGTGTGCCACCGGCCGCTGGCCGACGTGCGCCCCGAGGCGCACCTCACGGGTGACTTGGGCTTCGACTCGCTGATGCTCACCGAGCTGTCCTCCGCGCTGGAGGGCGCCGGCGTGCCCCTGCCCGCCGTTGAGGACCTGACGCAGGTGCAGACGGTGGAGGACCTGCGCAAGGTGGTGGTGGCCTCCGGCAAGCGCCCCTCCGTGGACACGCGCGCGAAGGACATCTCCCAGGAGAACAAGCGCGACGAGGAGGTGGAGATTCCCGTCCCCGAGGTGGTGGCGGACGTGGGCCGGCAGCTTTTGTCCTTCGGGCAGAAGGTGCTCTACGGCGGCGTGTTCGACGTGAAGGTGACGGGCAAGCCCTTCATCCCGCAGAACCGCAACTTCCTCGTCATCGCCAACCACTCCAGCCACCTGGACGCGGGCCTGGTGCGCGTGGCGCTGGGAGACCAGGGCGAGCGGCTCGTGTCCCTGGCCGCCCGCGATTACTTCTTCAACACGCCCCTCAAGCGCGCCTGGTTCGAGAACTTCACCAACCTGGTGCCGATTGAGCGGCAGGGCTCGCTGCGCGAGTCGCTGCGCATGGCGGGCGAGGCGCTGCGCCAGGGCTTCAACGTGCTCATCTTCCCGGAGGGGACGCGCTCCACAACGGGCGAGATGCAGGAGTTCTACTCCACGCTGGGCTACCTGGCGCTCACCTTCAACGTGGACGTGCTGCCGCTCTACATCCACGGCGCCTTCGACGCGCTGCCCAAGGGCAGCGTGATTCCGAAGCTGAAGGACCTGAAGGTGAACATCGGCCCGGCGCTGCGCCACGAGGCGCTGCGCTCGCGCGTGCAGGGCATGGCGCGCTCGGAGGGCTACCGCTACGTCACCCGCATCGCCGAGGACGCGATGCGGGCACTCAAGGATGGCCGCGTGCTCGACCTCACTGATTCGGCCGCGGCCCAGGCGGGACTGCCCGCCCGGACCTCTTCCGGAGGGCAGGACTCGTGAAGCTGCTGGTGACGGGAGGCACGGGATTCCTCGGCACGCACCTGGTGCCGAGGCTGGTGGCGGCCGGGCATCAGGTGCGGCTCATCGGCCGCTCGAAGCCCACGGGCGCGCCGTACGCGAACACGGAGTACGTCCCCGGTGACCTGAAAGACAGGGACGCGGTGCGCCGCGCGCTGGAGGGCGTGGAGGCCGTCTACCATCTCGCGGGGCTCGTCTCCTTCCAGCCGAAGGACGCGCGGAAGATGTTCGAGCTGCACGTGGACAGCACCCGCGAGCTCTTGCGCGACGTGCGCGAGGCCGGCGTGAAGCGCGTGGTGCTGGCCTCCACCTCCGGCACCATCGCGGTGTCCAAGGAGGAGCGCGTCGGCACCGAGGAGGACGACTACCCGATTACGGTGGTGGGCCGCTGGCCGTACTACCTGTCCAAAATCTACGAGGAGAAGCTGGCGCTGGAGTACTGCCGCAAGCACGCCATCCCCCTCGTGGTGCTCAACCCCAGCCTGCTGATGGGGCCGGGGGATGACCGGCTGTCCTCCACCTGGACGGTGGTGAAGTTCCTCAACCAGGAGATTCCGGCCATGCCGGGCGGCGGCATCTCCTTCGTGGACGCGCGCGACGTGGCGGACGCCTTCGTCAACGCCCTCACCCGGGGCGAGGTGTACGGCCGCCACCTCATGGGCGTGAACATGTCCATGACGGACTTCTTCAAGCGCCTGGAGCGCATCAGCGGCGTGCCCGCGCCCAAGCTGCGCCTGCCCTCGCAGGTCAACGTGCTCGGCAGCAAGCTCCTGGAGCGCTGGGCCAAGGTGCGCGGCACGAAGCCCGTGCTGGACCCGCAGGAAGTGGACATCGGCGAGCACTGGTTCTGGCTGGACGCCTCCAAGGCCGAGGCCGAGCTGGGCTTCCGCGCGCGCGACGTGCACGAGACGCTGTCCGAGACGGTGCAGCACATCTATTCGAAGATGCCGCCCCAGTGCCTGCCCGGTACCAAGGGCCGGCTCGCGGACCTGCGCGAGGGGACCTGACGTCCGGCCGGGCCCCCGGCCGGTGTCTCACCCGAAGTCTCGCAATCCCTGTCGCCAATCAATGACATCTGTTATTGATTGGCGATACATCCGCTCGGTGTGGCTCCCGTCTGTTTCGAGCAGACATGCAGGTGAGCCCCGAGTGGGAAGCCACCCGGCCAGGGTTGAAGACAACCCTCTGGCAGTCCCTTTTGACCGTTTTATCCAGACGAACCGGAAAAGGGCTGAGGGATTGTAATTCCTCTCAGACTTCGATACTTTGTGTTCGTTTCGTAACACTCCCCCACGTCCCCGCTCGTCCCCCTCGTGTCCGCACTGGCGCGGCCACACGAGCGGAGCGTCGTGTCCGGAAGCTGGCTGACGCGTACCGCATGCCCCTGCACATGAAGCGCCGTCTCGTGGAGGTCCCCGGCCTGGGACTCCAGCCCCTGGCGACGTCCGCCTCCTCTCGCGAGGCCCGTCCATGAGCGGGGGCTCTGGAGGACCTCCGCCGGGCCTGGGCGCGGAGTGGCAGATGCTGCTGGGCATCTTCTCGGACGAGGCGGAGGAGCTGCTCTGCTCGCTGGAGGAGCAGCTCATCGCCCTGGAGGCGTGCCCCGACGACGAGCGGCTCCAGGCGCTCTTCCGGGTGGCCCACACCCTCAAGGGCAGCGCGGGCTCCATGGGCTTCCAGTCGGTGACGGACTACGTCCACGGCCTGGAGGACCTGCTGCAGGCGCTGCGAGAGCGGCGCCTGTCGGTGAGCGAGACGCTGGTGTCCCTGCTGCTCGGCTCGGTGGACCACCTGCGCGAGCTGACGCGGGCGGTCATCGCGGGCGTGGACCAGCTCGGCCCTACCCACCAAGCGCAGCTCCAGAAGCTGAAGGACGCCGGTGCCGTGGGACAGGCCCGGTGCGAGATGCCCGCCAGCCCCCTTCCCC
>NZ_JABBJJ010000292.1 GCF_012933655.1 Pyxidicoccus fallax
GGTGGGCAGCTGCTTCCGGCGCCATGACAGCAAGGCGGGCTGCGCCCAGCAGGTGCGCCAGGAGGCCGAGGGCGACATCCGCCGAATCGCATGGGGGACTTCGAGAGGGAGCTGGCGCGTCCGGAGAAGCACCTGGCGTGGTGCGCGACGCGGAAGCGCTTCCACTTCACCTTCGTGCACTGGCATCCGGACTCGTCCCGGCCGAAGGCGTTGGGCGGTCGGACACGTCAGTCGCCGCGGGAGGTGCTGGCGCACGGAGAGCGCGTGGGGAGCGCTGGCACCGGGAAGCGTGCGGGTGGGTGAGGGGCTCATCTGGGGAGAAAATCAATCCCATGGGCGGGTGCTCTGGACGGCGCTGACGGCGGAGGGGGACGCCGGGGCCGAGGCGGGCGAATGCCTCCGCCCGCGGGGCCTTACGACGTCCCGGCTGAATCAGGCGCGACGTTGTGCGGCCCGGCTTTCACTCCGCTGCCGCGGGACTCCTTCCATGACGTCGCTCGTCAGGCCCTGACCCGACTTCGCTGAAGGAGGTTGGCACTCCTGCGTCAGCTTCCCTCGGAAGACTCCCAGCGGGCTCGCGAGGGAAGTGACGCAGCAGTGTTAGAAGGGCGCCGGCAGTTCGAAGGAGACGCGCTGTCCCGTGGCCGGGTGCTGGAAGGACAGGGCCTCCGCATGGAGGAGGAGCCGGTCTCCCGGGTGGCCATAGAGGCGGTCGCCGACGATGGGCGCGCCCAGGCCGAGCGGATGCGCCGCGTGGACGCGCAGTTGGTGCGTCCTGCCCGTGTGCGGGAAGAAGGCCACGCGGGTGCGCTCGCCCTGGCGCTCCAGGACATGCCAGTCCGTAACGGCGGGCTTGCCGTGCACGGGGTCGTGAATCTGCCGGGGCCGGTCGTCGAGGTCCACGCGCATGGGGAAGTCGATGGTGCCGCGCTCGCCCCGGACGTGTCCCTGGACCCAGGCGACGTAGCGCTTGTGGACCTCGCGCTGGGCGAACTGCCGCTGCAGGGCGGCGTAGGTCTCCAGGTCGAGCGCGGCGACGAGCAGCCCGGACGTGTCCAGGTCCAGCCGGTGCGCGAGCAGCGGGCCTGTGGCGTGGGGATACCGCGCGCGCAGCCGCGTGAGCACCGAGTCCGTCAGCGAGGCTTCACGGCCCGGAACGGAGAGCAGGTCATGCGGCTTGTCCACCACGACGAGCCACGCGTCCTCGAAGAGGATGGACAGCCCGATGCTCCGGGCCGCGGGAGGCGCGAAGGTTCGGGGGGAGGCGACGGGCAAACCTTCCAGCATGAAGGGCAGGAGAGGTCCACACTTGTCCTTGCACGCGGCATAGAACGCGCCGGAGACGCGGCCTCCGGCGAGCGGCGGAGCGCCCCACCAGAACTCCGCGAGCGCCAGGGGCTGGAGGCCACGCGTGAAGGCATGGGCGAGGAGCTTCGGCGCGGCGCAGTCCGCGGCGCCGGAGGGGGGCTCTCCGGATGGATACAGGCTGCGCAGTGGCCGGTGCTCGCCGCGAGCACCTGGCACCCGGTACGTGTCGTGGATGTGCTGCATGAGTGAACGGCAGACGAACTGCCTCAAGCGCTCATGCGCGCGGAGCCGTCGTTCCAGCCGCGCGAGCTTCGGCGCGAGGGCCCGTCGCTCCGCGTCCTGTGCCGCTTCCATGCGGCGCCACTCCGCCTTGTCGCCCCGGCTCTCCTGGTCGAGCGCGTGAAGGGCCGCGCGCTTCTCGGCTTCACCGGGCGCCTCTGGCCGGTGGTGCTCACTGGGGTCCGAGTGCTGCGCATTCGCCGCCGGTCGTGAAGCCTGAAGCTCCGCCCTGCGCGCGTGGCGTTGCTTCTTCCGCTCGTCATGCCGCGCGCGCATCGCGGCACGCTCACCGGCGTGGCGCGCCACCTGCGCCTCATTCTCCGCCCGAAGCGCGGCGAGCTCCGGCGACGCGCGGAGTGCCTCCTCGCGGGCGAGCAGCGCCTTCACCACCGCCTCGCCCTCGGGCTCCAGCCGCCCCCGCGTCTCACGGTCGAACAGCGGCGGAACGAAGCCGGGCACATCCCAGCGTCCCGCGAGCATCCCCGAGAAGGCACGGAGGAACCCGATGTGCCCACCCGGCTCGCGCACGACGAGCACGCCGAACATCTTCCCGCCGCCCGGCTCATCGAGCGCCGCCGACGGAAGCCCGGGAGCGATATGCCCCGCGCGAAGCTCCGCCTGCAGCAGCTCCGCGGCCCGGCGGGCCAGCGCATGAGGGCCCGCCTCGCCGAAGGGGCTCGGGAAGCTCCCCGCGACTTCATCCGGTGCCGGCTGCGGCTCTAAGGGCGTGAACCACGTCTCCACGGCCCCTTCGGTAGCACGAAACCGCGCGGACGCGGCGACCCGCCGTGGCAATGCTCCCGGAGGTGGGTCCTCCCGTGCCCCGACCGGGCAGGCTTACCCGGCTCCGCGGGACGCGCGTCCACAAGGAGCCAGGGGCGTCTCCGGTTCACCCCGAATCACCGCAGGCACCCTCGGCTCCGCGCGGTGCACCCACGCGGAGCCGGGAGCCCGCGAATCAGATGTTGATGCTCTGCGGAATCTCCGAGGGAAGCAGGGACCGGTAGGGGATGCGGCGCAGGTTGCGCCGGGCGATGGTCGCCTCCGCCTCGCCGAGCCGCGTCTGGAAGCCCTTCAAGAGAACCGCCACGCGCGGGTCCTGGAAGTACGGGCCCGGCGTGTACCGGTCGTAGTCCCCGAGCGCCGTGAAGTACACGCTGCCCAGCAGCGTCATCAGCGTCTGCTGCGAGAAGGACTGCTGGAGCGGCGGCATGTACGCGAGGAGCGCCGCGGTGTTCGCGGGCTGCGCCGCCAGGGGCGCGCCGGGCAGGGGCGCGTAGGCCGCCAGCGGCAGGGACGGCGTATAGGACATGATGTACGACTGCGGGAAGTTCACCACGGCGTGCTGCGCGCTCGCCGTGAAGATGACCATCGTCACCATGTCCGCGAGATACGCCCGCGTGCGGATGGCACCGTTCTCACCGATGTCCTGCAGCCGTCCCCCCGTGGGAGAGGCCAGCTCTCCCAGCCATGCCTGCAGCTCGTAGTCCGCCGCCACATCCGCGTCCGAGCCGTAGTAGAGCGCCAGGTAGTCCTCCACCCAGCGGTGCATGCAGTCCCAGATGAGCAGCCCGTCATCCCGGTACGGGTAGTCCGGGAGCGCCTGCGCGTCCGCCACGCCGCGGTTGGCGAGGCTGCGCGGGAACAGCTCCTGGTTGAAGCGGAAGCGCTCCACGGCCTGCACGGCCAGCCCCGTGGACGCCTCGATGCTGCCCGGCAGCAGCCGGTCCACGAACCCCTTCGGCGCGACGAGCGACTCCACCGCCGCGTTGTTGATGGCCAGCGTGCCCTCGAAGTGGGGCGCCAGGAGCACCTGGAGCGGATGCTCCGGCGGGAGCTGCCGCGCGGTGGCCAGCGTGAAGGCCTCGAGGAGCAGGTGCGTGAGGCCCAGGTGGCTGATCATCTCGTGCCACGCGCCGTCCGCGACCTGGAGGAAGAGCTTCGCCACCTCCCAGTTCAGCCCATCTCCGGGCGTGACGACGGGCGTGGACGGGCCCGGCTTCTGGGCGCACTGGATGGCCACCGCCCGCAGCAGCCGGTCCGGAGCGCCCGCGCGGGGCACGGCGAAGAGGGCCAAGGGCGCGCAGAAGTACTTGCGCATCGGGAAGGTGCCCGGCTGCATCCCCTCGAGCACCGCGTAGTCCGCGAGGTACGCGCGGCCCTCCTGCATGGCCGTGGCGAGGCTGTCCTCCTGGCCCATCACCGAGCGGAACTGCGCCTCCGTCACCGGGAAGCGCGCGTCGGGCGCGGTGAGGCGGCGGAGCACCACGGGATTGGGGCCCGCGACGCGCAGGCGCGCGAACATGACGTCATCGAGCGCCACGCCCGCCCCCTGCGTCATGGGCAGGAGCTGGAACTGCGATTGATAGGCTCCCAGGTTCTTCGCCTGGCCGTACTGGCTGATGAGGCGCAGGAGCAGGTCGAACGCAGTGCCTCCCATGAAGCCCGTGAGGTTTCCGAGGGCGGACTTGAGTTCCTCGGGGAGCCGCTCCAGGGCCTCCGGGGACGCTGGAAGAGCGCTCGCCGGAAGAGCACTCGCCGGAAGCGCGCTCGCCGGAGCCGAGGGGAAGCTGGTGACCACGGATGTGCTGGTGCCACCCGGGACCACGGCGAACGAGCCGTCAGTCCCCGTCGCGAGCCCTGATTCGGAGGACGCGCCCGCGAGCGCCACGACCTGGACGGGCGCGGCGGTGACATGCGTCGGGTCGAAGATGCGCGAGAGGTGCAGGTGGTGCGCCTTCAAGGCGAGGTAGGCCTGCTCCGCATCCCGCACTTCCGTTTCGGCGAAGCCCTCCACCTTCTTCCCGAAGGACTCCAGCCGCTCGAAGAAGGGCGCGGCCATGGAGATGAGGTTCGCGGTGATGTTGAGCGCCTGGTTCAGCACGCCCAGCGTCCACACGAAGTTGAAGCCCTGCCCCGAGGGCACGGAATGGGCGACGCCGAGGGGCTGGACGCGGGTGGTGAAGTCGTAGACGTACTCGGCCTGGAGCTGGCCGAGCTGCTGCTTGCGCTTCGCCTGCAACGCGGGAGGGTCGTTCTGCGGAAGCGTGGGAGTCATCGAGGGTCCTGTGGGCCCGAGCGGCCCGGACGGCGGGGGCATCCAGAGCGGGGCCGCGCTCGCGGAGTGCCGCCATTCTCCCTTGGGAAGCTGCCTCGAAATGAATCACCCCACGGTCCGAGGGCCTGACTGCCCCCCGGTTTCCCCGTAAGCGAGGAGCGGAGGCAGGTCGATGACCCGCCCCCGCTCCCCTCCGACGACAAGCGGCCTGCCTTGGACTCGGCCGCCTCGCCTCTCACCTCACGGCAGTCCCACGGTCCACGGTGTCTGGCCGTACTCCAGCGCGCCCAGGTCCGGCGCCGCGCCGCTGAACGGCAGGCCCACGTTCGCGCCACGGTCCACCACGTTCGCGCTCGAACCGGACGGCTCGAAGTAGGGGAAGGGCATGGCCCCGGTGCGCTTCAGGCCCGCGACCGCCTGGAGGCTGTTCGTCTCCACGAAGGTGCTCGGGCGCTGGGTGGGCGCGTAGCGGTGGCTGTTGTTCGCGTACACCAGGCTCGCGGGCGGCGAGCCGTCGTGGCCGTCGGTGTAGCGAGCCATCTTCATGGCCGCGCCGGTGTCGAAGATGTTGTTGCGCACCTCGAGGGTGCCGCTGCCCTGCGCGGTCGGCTCCCGGAACTCGAACAGCGTGGGCGCGGCGGAGCTGACCACCGTGTTGTTACTGGTACAGCTCGGTGGGCGGGTACTCCTTGTAGACGACGAACTCGCGGTCCGCGTACCGGGTAGGCGCGTTGGTCTCGAACGTCAGCTCCAGGCCCACCGAGTACGGCCGGCTGCCGCCCGAGCCGTACTCGTAGCAGGGGTAGTTGTACGAGTACCAGTCGCTGCACCAGTCCTGGCGCCAGTAGTAGGACGCGGAGAGCTGGCTGGAGTCCACGAAGCTCGACGGCCCGTCGTGGAAGATGAAGGCCGTCTTGATGGACTTGAGCGTCAGTCCCGCGTTGGGGTTGACGACGTAGGCCGGCGGCGCGAGCGCGTAGTCACCGGCCTCCTCGCAGTACAGAATCTTGCCGTAGTCGTCGTAGCAGCCGGAGGCGTAGCCGGAGACGAGCATGGTGGGCTTGTCCGTGAGGTTGAAGACGCCCCACGGAATGGGCTGCACGGGCCGGTAGAAGTCCGGCGCGGTGGGGCCGGTGCTCAGCGCGAAGTCGCCCATGTCGATCTGCTGCGCGGTGGTGATGGTGCCCGTCATCTTCAGCGCGCCCTCGAAGTTCATCGGCTCGCGGCGGGCCGGCTTCGTCTTGCCGCCGATGAAGAACTTCACGAAGCCAATCATCGCGCCAATGTACGGCGCCGCGCTGACCACGGACGAGCCGAGGAACTGCTGGGCCACCGACACCCACCACGGGTCGGCCGCGGGGTTCTGCAGCTCCTTGTTCACCCGGGCCTGCAGCGCGGCCTTCTGCGCGTTGACGTCCTTGTAGTACTTGTGGCCCGCGTTGTAGGCGGCCAGCAGCGAGGAGAACGCGTTGGTGTTGGAGGTGGCGGGCGCGGAGCTGTCGATGACCTGGTTGAGGTTGAGCTGGCCCTCCAATTGGACATCGCTGATGTTCAGGCCGTGCAGCTCCAGGTGGAGCTTGGCGTCGGGGTGGGCGTTGGGGTCGTAGCCGAACAGCGTGAAGTCCGCCCAGGCCCAGCCCTGGTTGATGGCCATGCGGCCCATGAAGTCGTCCTGCTTGGCCTTGTCGTAGTCCGCCAGCGTCGCCTTCGCCGTGTCCGTGAAGGTCATCAGGCCGCCGGTGGCCGCGGTGTTGCGGAAGGACAGCTCCGCCCGGTATGCCGAGTACGCGAAGTTGCCCGCGTTGTAATACATGAAGCGCAGCGTGCCCTTGTACTTGTTGTACAGCGCGAAGAAGGGCATCGCCGGAGCGCTCGTGGGCGTACCGAAGTCGCGGTACACCAGCATCCAGCCGTCCTCCGGGTACATGTCCTTCTCGTCGGTGGCCAGCGGGTGGCCGCTCGTGAAGAAGGGCAGCTGCACGTTGTTGAGCGGGATGGGCGTGCCACCGTTCGGCGAGTAGTACATCGTGTGGCCTGCCCCGATGACCGTCCAGTCCCACGTGGGGCTCAGGTTGGGGTCACCCGGCGGCAGGTAGCGGCTGTTGTCCGGGCGCTCCCTCCGCGAGGAGAGGCTGGACTGTGATTGTTCCGGCGCGGCCTGCGCCGTTCCGAGCAAAAGGATTCCCATCAGCGCCATCGCGCGGTGCGCGGACGGACGCGTCGTGCCCATCATGGTGGTGTGCTCCGTGAGAGGGTTTGAGCACTCAGAAAACGAGAGGCCCCGAAATCTGTCGCAAAGCGTGACGCGCTCGTGGCGGAGCGCGCAGCAACGCTGGAAAGGGCTCAGGGAAGCTGGAACTGGACGGACGCGGGACGGCCGACGAGCACGTCGCAGGGCGCCATGGCCACCACCCACCCGGCGACGCTGCCGATGAGCGCGTGGGCCAGTCCCGTGCGTGCATGCGTGCCCAGGGCGATGAGGTCCGCCTCGCGGCGCTCCACCTCCTTGACGAGCGCGGCGCGGGGCTCGCCGGAGCGCAGGGCCACGTCCCAGCGCAGCCCCGCGGCCTGCTCGGACGCGAGGAAGCGCTGGATGCGCGCGGCGGCCTCCGCGCGGAGCTCCTTGCGCAGGTCCGCCTCCGTCCCGCGCGAGCGCCTCGGGGCGGTGAAGTCCTCGAAGGGGACGTTGAAGGCGTGGACCGCCGCCGCGTGGGTGACGTCGGGGCCGAGCACGCGCCGCATCAGCGCCAGCGAGAAGTCGGACGCGGCGTCCAGCCCCAGCGCCAGCAGGGGCCGCTGGTAGGGGTAGATGGCGCGCCCGCCGACGACGAGCACGGGGACTTCGCCCTTGCGGATGACCCGCTCCGCCGTGGTGCCGATGAACAGGTCTCGCAGGGGACGGCGCCCGTGCCGGCCGAGCACGACGAGGTCCGCGTCCAGCGTCCGGGAGGCGCGGATGATTTCCACGAAGGGCTCGCCGCGCCGCACCAGCGCGGTGACCTCGACGCCGGAGATGCCCCGCTTCCGGGCCTCCTTGTGCACCTGCCGGCGCAGGCTCTCCAGCTTCATGCCGGCCTGCCGCTCCATCACCGCCCCGAGCTTCTCCGGCACGTCCGCCGGCAGCACGTGGACGAGGTGCAGCCGCGCGCCCCTGGCATACGGCAGGAGCACGGCCCGCTTCGCGGCGTACTCCGCGCCGCGAGAGAAGTCCGTGGGCAGCAGCACCCGGCGAAGCGGCTCGATTCCCGGAACGGTGGCAGGGCTCATGGCCCCAGGATACGACGGCTCGCGCCTACCGGGCCGGTTGTGCGCGCGCCTCCAGCACGTCGGAGCGGAGCGCCTTCTCGGCGATGCCGGACATGCTCTCGGCCAGCGACTGCACCGAGCGCGTGACGGTGCGCGTCTCCTCGACGACCTTCAGCGTGCGCTGCATCTGCCCGGACAGCTCCTGGATGGCCTGGGCAATCTGGTGCGTGCCCACGTCCTGCTGGGCCACCGCGGCGGTAATCTGCCGCACGTTGCTGCTGGTGTCGTTGATGATGCCGGCCAGCTTCTGGAGCTGGGCGCTGGAGGCGCGCACCGCGTCCACGCTGCCCCGGACGCGCTGCTCGCCCTGGTCGCTCAGCGTCGCCGCCTCGCGCATGCTCGCGCTCAGCCCGTCGAGCACCTCGCGGATGCGGTGCGTGGCCTGGATGGACTGGTCCGCGAGGCTGCGCATCTCGCGGGCCACCACGCCGAAGCCCTTGCCGCTGTCGCCGCTGCGCACCGCCTCGATGGCGGCGTTGATGGCCAGCATGTTGGACTGGTCCGCCAGCGTCTTCACCGCGTCCACGATGCCGGAGATTTCCCGCGTGCGCGTGTCGAGCGAGAGGATGCGGCTGGCCATCTCCGACACCTCGGAGCGGATGGCCGCGAGGTCCACCAGCGTGCGCTCCAGGGCCGCGGCGCCGTCGCGCCCCACCTGCTCGGCCGTCTCAGCGGAGGACGCCAGCAGCCTCGCCTTGTCGGCCGTCACGTGGGAGCTCTGCCGGATTTCCTCCACCGTCTGCTCGAGCTGCTGGAGCGCCGTCGCCTGGCGGCTGATGCCCGAGGTCTGCTCCTCGGCGCTGGTGCGCAGTTGCTGGGCCACGGCGGCCAGCTCTCCGGAGCCGCTGCCCATGCGCTCGGCCAGCTCGCGCACCTCGGTCCGGCGCTCCTCCAGCTGGCGCGTGTGCTTCGCGAGCGCCTGGACCAGCAGCGCGGAGCGGCGCTCGACGACGCCCACCAGCGACAGTGCGAGCGCGAGGAAGCCCCAGTGCACTTCGCTGTCGCCCGTGGTGCGCAGCCAGCCCAGCAGCGGGAGGGTGGAGTGGACGAGGGAGGCGGACATGAGGCCCAGGCCGGTGCCGAGGATGCGCGCGTCGCGGTCACCCCGCCAGGCCTCGACCAGCACGATGCCCACGCAGCCCAGCATCGCGGGGACGGAGTAGAGGACGAACGGCGCCATCAGCCGCAGGCCCACGGACGGCTGCACCAGCATGAGGACGGCCTGGAGGGCGGCCGGGACGGAGACCACCGCCGCGCCACGGCGCAGCCAGCGCATCCGCCCCTCGCCCACCATGTCCGAGACGAACCATGCGAGGCCAGGCAGGATGCAGTACGAGCCCAGCATGATGCACAGGGTGCTCAGCGTGGCGTCGTTCCAGAGCGAGCTGAAGAGGCCGCTGGCGCCGAGCAGCATCACGCCCGAGCCCCCGCTGAAGACGGCCATGGGCACGAGCATCCGCGCCTCGCGCCGCACCAGGGCGGTACCCGCCGAGACGACCGCGATGACGATGATGAGCAGCCCCATGAAGAAGGGCGCCAGTCCCGCGCGCGTCATCCCGTCGAGCAGCTCGTGGCGCGAGCCCACCTGTACGGCCCGGCTCACGCCGATGGTGCCCCCGCTGCTCTGGATGCGCAGGAGCACGCGCTGGCCCTGGGTGCCGGGCGGCAGGGGCACGAGGTGCCAGGACATGCTGTCCATCTTCTCGCTCCCGCCCACGTTCATCCCGCCGCTGGCGTAGATGCGCTGACCCTGGGCGTACGCCTCGAAGGCGGTGGAGACATTCCCCAGATAGAGCACGGGCTCGGGCCACGCGCCCTGGGGCATGGGGATGCTCAGCCAGAGGAACGTGTTCTTGCCGCGGCCCGGTGGCTCGCGCAGTGCCTCCATGGGCTGCCACTCCGCGGAGTCGCCCGACTCCAGCGCCCACACGGGCGTGCCGTCCTCGCGCAGGGGCGAGTCACCCCAGCGGTAACGCCACCCGGACGTCATGGGCAGGGCCTGGGCATCCGCCGCGCGCGCCACCGTGGGCGCCAGCGCGAGGATGAGGAGCAGGGCACACCCCAGGGCCGCGAGCCTCGACCGCGGGCAGGGTGGAACACGCCCGTTCACGGAGGCGCTATGGGAGGGGTCGAGAAGATCGGACACCAGCGACGCGCGGAAGTGACCCATGTAAGATCGAATCGTCCGGTGCTTTGAGCTCCTCTGTAAAATGGGTCTGAGGTGCCCCGCTCGCCCTCCGCCCGGCGGTGCGCGAGCCGCGCGCGCGGACCTGCTCTGGACAGCAGGCTTTCCCGTGAAGGCTGGAGGGGAATCCGGTTTTCGGGTGAGCCTGGATGCCGTGGGACCTCAAGCGGGCTGCCCGTCGCCTCGGTCGCCCGAGGGCTTCACGCTGGACTGGCGCCCCACAGCAGCAGCCGGCATCGCAGGCCGCCGTTGCGCACGGGGAGGCTTCTCGCGCCGGGCAAATCCAACGCCTGCAGGAGCGCGGCCTCGTCCGGGAGGATGACCGCCGCGCGCCAGCCCGCGAAGCCCTGGCGCAGCGTGTGGCCCAGCGCGCGGTAGAGGCCGGGCAGGTCCTCCGCCTCGCCCACGCGCTTGCCGTAGGGCGGGTTCACCACGACGAGCCCCGGGCCCTCGACGGGAGGCGTCAGCGTGCGCGCGTCCCGGCGCTCCAGCGCGAGCGTCACGCCCGCGCGCCGGGCATTGCGCCGCGCGGTGCCCAGCGAGCCCGCGTTGATGTCGAAGCCATGCAGCGCGGCGCGAGGGGCCGGCAGCGCGTCCGCCTCCGCCCGTGCCTTGCGTCGCGCCCACGCGCTCGCGTCGAAGCCGGGGAAGGACTCGAAGGCGAAGGCGCGCAGCAGCCCCGGCGCGCGGTGCATGGACAGCCACGCGCCCTCCACCAGGAACGTGCCCGAGCCGCACATCGGGTCCACCAGCGGCTGCGTGCCGTCGTACCCCGCCAGCAGCAGGATGCCCGAGGCCAGCGTCTCGCGCAGCGGCGCGCGGCTCACCTCCTGCCGGTAGCCGCGCCGGTGCAGCGGCTCGCCGCTGGTGTCGGCGCTCACGGTGAAGGCGTCGCCCTCCACGCGCACCAGCAGGGTGAGGCCCGGGCCTCCGCCCTCCTCGTCGAGCGGACCCGCGCGCTCCAGCGAGGGCAGGCCCCAGGCGTACGCCGCCGAGGAGAACACCACGTCCGGCCCCGGCACGGGCGAGCGGTGCAGGCTCACGGACAGCCTGGGCGGCGTGCGTCCGTCCCAGACGTGTGACAGGTCCAGCGCGCCCAGGCGCTCGGAGAGCGTGTCGGAGTCACTCGCGCGGAAGGTGCCCACGCGCAGGAGCACGCGGCTGGCGGTGCGCAGGCGCAGGTTGGCCTCCTGGTGCAGCCCGGCCGGGCCCACCACTTCCACGCCGCCCTCCACGCGGCGCGGCCTCCAGCCCAGCGCGGAGGCCTCCGCCTCCAGCGCGGGCTCCAGGCCGGGCAGGGTGGATACGAAAAGATGTTCGTCGGCTCGGGGGCTCGTCACGGGGGCGCCCATTGTCCGCGCCCCGGGCCCGGCCGCAATGGCTCAGCGCGGAAAAGCACGCTACGGCGCGGGCGCGGAGGGCTGCTCCGGCTCGTGGCGCGCGGGGGCCACGGGCGGGTCGTCGCCGTAGACGCCGTGGTACTCGGGGGGCAGCAGCGCCGCCACCCGGCGCATCATCGCGTCCACCAGCGCCTGGCGCGGGTCGTCCGCACCCGCCGTCTCCGCCTCCAGGTTCTCGACGTGGAAGGGCGGGCCGAAGCGCACGGTGACGTGCGCCTTGTAGAGGCGCTCGCCGCCCATGTCGCTGTCGTTGATGGGCATCAGCTTCTCCGTGCCCGTCAGCGCCACCGGCACCACCGGGACGCCCGCGCGCTTCGCGATGAGCGACACGCCCTTCTTCGCCTGGAGCAGCCCGCCGGTGCGGCTGCGAGCGCCCTCCGGGAAGATGAGCACCGAGTCGCCGCCCTTGAGCGTCTCCACCGCGCGCCGCATCGCCTCGATGTCCGCGGTGTTGGGCTTGATGGCGATGGTCTCCATCACCTCCGACGCCAGCCGCGTCATCACCGTGCCCTGCAGCTTCACGCCCGCCAGGAAGATGACCCGCCGGGGGTGGAGCGCCCGCGCCAGCGTGAAGCCGTCCGCGTTGGACAGGTGGTTGCAGATGAAGAGGCAGGGCCCCGCTGGCAGGTGCTCCCGTCCCTCCACCACCTCGTTCGCCAGCGTGTCCCAGACCCGGTCCATCAGCATGCGCACCACGCGCTTGCGGGGACCTTCCGGCAACTTGGACATCAGCAAGAAGAGGATGCGCAGCACGCGGAGTCGCCTCCATCCAGGGGATTGGCGTGGAAGCATGGTCTACCTCATGGCCCGGGCGTCCGGACGATGAGGCCCAGCCTCCAGCACCACTATCCAGCTTCAGAAGATGTAGTCCCGCCGGGCGCCCCCCGTCAGCCCTGACGCGGCACGCCACCCCGCCCGTGGAGCAGGCCGTCATGCAGCCAACGCTGGGGACGGACCCGGGGACGGGACACAATCGCGTCACGACGGCCCCGCTTCCGCGCGTAAACCCGTCGGCGCGGGGGCGCGGGTTGGGCTAAGGGAGAGCCGCATGAGCGCCGTCGAAGCCACGCCCAGCCGAGCCCGGAAGCCCGTCGAGTATGAAGTCACCGTCGCCCGCGTGCGGATGGACACGCACGACACGGCCACGCTGTTCCTCGACTTCGGCGGCCCGCCCCCGGAATACAAGGCCGGGCAATTCCTCAACATCGACCCGCACCAGTTCCCCGTGCTCGGGCGCCTGGCCGCCTACCTCCAGGAGCAGAAGGGCCGCAAGGAGTCCCCGCGCTCCTACTCGCTCGCCTCCGCCCCACACGAGCCGCTGGTGGCCATCACCGTCAAGGACGAGGAGTTCATCCCCGGCCTCACGCGCTACCCGCCGCTGTTGTCCCCCCACCTCGTGCACGGCCGGCTCACGGGCGCGCGGCTGAAGGTGACGGGCTTCATGGGGCCGTACGTGCTGCCGGACGACGTGGAGGAGCGCACCGGGCACATCGTCCACCTCGTGGCCGGCACCGGCGCGGTGCCCAACTTCGCGCTCCTCAAGGACGCCCTGCACCGGGGCCTGAAGTTGCGCCACACCTTCCTCTTCTCCAGCAAGACGTGGGGCGACATCCTCTACGGCGAGGAGCTGACCGCCCTGGAGCGCGCGCACCCGGACCGCGTGCGCGTGGTGCACACCCTCACGCGCGAGACGGACGAGTCGCGCTTCGCGGCGAGCGTGCGCAAGGGCCGCGTGAGCCAGGCGCTGCTGGAGGAGCTGATTCCGGACCGCGACACCTGCCTCGTCTACGCGTGCGGCCCGGCGATTACGCCGTGGGACCGGCGCAAGGCGCTGGAGACGCGCACGCCCGCCACGCCGCGCTTCATGGAGACGGTGCTCGGCCACCTCCACGCGCTGGGCATCCCGGACAAGCGCATCAAGCGGGAGACCTACGGGTAGCCTCCAGCGGCAGGTGCACCTCGAAGCGCGCGCCCTTTCCGGGCCGCGCCATGGCGCGCACGGTGCCCCCGTGCGCCAGCACCACGCGGCGGACGATGGCCAGCCCCAGCCCGCGCCCGTTGGCGCGCGTGAGGAAGAAGGGCTCGAAGACGCGCGCCGGGTCCACGTTGGGAATGCCGGGGCCCTCGTCCTCCACCACCAGACACACGCCGTCCGCGTGGGAGGCCACCGTCATCCGCACCCGGCCTCCGGACGGCGAGGCCTGCACCGCGTTGCGCACCAGGTGCGTCACCGCGAGCTGGAGCAGCGTCTCGTCCGCCTCGATGGTGGGCGTGTCGGGCGCCTCGTCCACGGTGAAGCGCAGCGTGGGCGCGTCCGGAGGGCCGTGCAGCTGTCCCAGCGCGCGGCGCACCAGCTCGCCCACGGCCACGGGACGGGGGCGCGGCTCCAGCGGGCGCACCACGTCCAGCAGGTCCTTGACGATGTCCTCCAGCCGGACGACCTCCTCCTCCAGCATGCCCACCGCGGCCTGGCCCGTGGGGCCCAGGTGCGCCTCGCGCCGCAGCACCGCCACCGCGTTGAGGATGGCGCCCAGCGGGTTGCGCACCTCGTGGGCCACCACGCCCGCGGCCTCGCCCAGCACCGTCAGCCGCTCGCGCGCCACCAGCTCGTCCTGCAGCCGCGACAGCTCCTCCAGCCGCTCCGCGGACGTCTCGTGGTGGCGCACGTTCTCCAGCGCGCCGCCCACCAGCTGCGAGAACAGCTCCAGCGTGCCCGCCGCCGCCGGGGTGAGGGTGGTGCCCTGCACCGACAGGAGCCCGTAGGGCCGGCCCTCCACGAGGATGGGCGCGTCCAGGCCCTGGGCCTCCGGCGGGTAGAGCTTGCGGATGTTGGCCGCCACCTCCGGGGGGTGGATGCGGTTGACCAGCGCGTACATGTCCGGGTGGAAGGCCGCCTTGCGCCGCTGGAGCACGTCCACGAAATGCGGCGCCGCGGCGCAGGGGATGCGCACGTCGCCAATGGGCATGCCGTACAGGCGCTCCGCCTCCGCCACGCTCTCGGCCTTCTGGCGCAGGGGCCCGTGCCGCAGCGAGTCTCCCTCCACCAGCATGACGGACACGTAGAAGCCCTGGCGGTGGACGGCGTCCACGGCCGTCTCCAGCACCGAGCGCGCGTCCCGGCACCGCATCATCTCCGCGGCGGCGGCCACCAGCGCCTCGGTGAGCCGCCGCACCGAGCCCTCGCCCTCCACGTCCTGCACCAGCATCAGCGTGTCCTCGGGCGCGAGGCCGGCCGCGTACCAGATGCGCATGGTGCGCTCCTGCCCGTCGGCCCGGCGCACGCGCAGCCACCGGGGGTGCTCCGGGAGGGGCCCCCCCTGGGAGACGGACTCGTACATGGGCTCCACCCAGCCGCGCTCCAGGGGGACGTAGCGCGACAGCAGCTCCAGCACGGGCGTGGACAGCAGCTCCGCTTCCGTCGTGCCCAGCAGGGAGGCCAGCGCCGCGTTGGCGTGTAGCACCCGGTCTCCCCGGATGACGGAAGCGGCGATGGGGAGGCCTTCGAGCAGGCGGTAGTCGGCGGAGGGGGTGGACACGACGGTCATCCTGGGGGCGGCCCCGACTGTCCGCAAGCTGGCTCCGGTGTGCCCCAGGGGGCGGATGCAATGGGTTTTCCCGCACCCCGTAGGAAAGGGCGAGGGGCAACACCGGAGAGGACGACCATGAACTTCCTGAACCTGATGGACCGCAACGACTTCGAGCTCAAGGCCGTGATGGCGGTGATGGCCGCGTTCGTGATGACGGGGGCGGTGTTCGTCGGACAGATGCTGTAGCCCGTGCACCGCCTCCCCGTCTCACCGCTTCACCGCTTCACTTCTTGGGCGGCTTCGCCTTGACCAGGTACTTCTGGATGAACTCCTTCTCCTCCTGGCGCAGGTGGCTCAGCCGCAGCCCGTAGCCTCGGGGGTTCTTCCCGTCCTCGAGCGAGTTCTCCCAGATGACGGAGCTGCGCAGCGTCATGACCCGCGGCGGGTCGTCGAACCGCAGCGTCAGCTCCACCTGGGTCCCCAGCCGCAGCGGCTTGTCCGTGGCGATGAACAGTCCGCCTGACGACAGGTTGATGATGCGGTGGTCCGTGAAGATGCCCGCGTTCTGCACCGTCACCTTCACGTCGGCGTGGATGCGGTCATCCGAGCGCCGCTCCAGACCCACGAACTCGGCGGAGGAGTACGAGGGCGCCGTCGTCGCCTTGCGCACGGTGGACGCAGCGGGCGCGCGGGCCACGGCCGGGGCCGGGGTGGGAGGCACGATGGGGG
>NZ_JABBJJ010000293.1 GCF_012933655.1 Pyxidicoccus fallax
GCGCGGGGCGGGCGCTGTCGTCCTCGAGCGGGAAGAGGGAGAGCCGGTCGGCGTGCTCGTGGTCGCGGTGGCGCACGCTGTAGGCGAACAGCAGCACCGAGCTGGCGACGAGCATCAGGCTCACGAAGACCTGAAGGGTGAGGACGTTCATGCCGGTACCTCCCGCGGCAGGGGTGAGGGTGTGGAGGCCGGGCGCTCGCGCGCGGCGGACAGGCTCCACACGGTGAAGAGGACGGTGGCGAGGCTGGTGGCGGGCATGGCCACCGCGGCGCGCAAGGGCGTCATCCACCCGGCGAGGCACACGGTGACGGCCACCACGTTGTAGGCGATGGCCAGCCCCAGCAGCCGGCGCACCACCGCGCGCAGATGCAGCGACAGGCGCAGCGCCTCGCGGATGGAGGCGAGGCCCTCGCCCAGGAGGAAGAAGTCACTCTTGCCCGGCATCACCGGCCGGTCGATGGCCGGCGTGCCCGCGCACAGGGCCCGCTCGAAGGCGAGGCTGTCGTTGACGCCGTCGCCCAGGTACAGCGTGTCCGCCGCGTCCAGCGACGTCACCGCGGCGGCCTTGTCCTCGGGACGCTGGCCGCCGAGCGCGTGCGCGGTGGGGATGCCGAGCGACTCGGCCATCTCGCGCACCCGCGCCGGGGCGTCACCGGAGATGAGCCACACCGCGCGGCCTTCCGACTGGAGCGCCTGCACCTCGCGGCGCGCGTCCGAGCGGACCGACTCGCGCAGCGGGAAGGCCGCCACCAGCCTGCTGTCGCGCGAGAGCACCGGACCGGCGGCGCGCGGCACACTGTACTCCGGGGACAGTGCCCAGTCCGTGAGGCCCAGGCGCCAGCACACGCCGTCCCGGGTGAGCTCCAGGCCCTGCCCCGGGTGCTCCGTCACGCGGGCCTCCGGGGAGAACCGCGCGCCCACGCGGGTCAGCGCGGCGGTGAGGCACCGGCTCGCCGGGTGGTTGCTGCGCGAGGCGAGGTCGAACGCCACGTCGCGCGCCTCCGGAGCCAGCTCCTCCACCGACGCGCGGTCCACCAGCTCCAACCGGCCGAGCGTCAGCGTCCCCGTCTTGTCGAACAGCACCTGCCGCACGCGGGGTAGCCGGTCCAGCAGGTCCGTGCTGCGCACGAAGAAGCCACCGCGCCGCAGCCGCGCCTGCACCAGCTCGTACGCCAGTGGCGTGGCGATGCCGATGGCGCACGGACACGTCACCACCAGCAGCGCCACCGCGACCTCCAGCGCCTTGTCCGGCCCGGCCGGCCACCACAGCGCCAGCCCCAGCGCGGACACCGCGAGCACCGTGGCCACCCAGCGGCGCGACACCCGGTCCCAGAAGCGCGTGTGCACCGCCGCCCCACCCGTCCCCGCGGGAGCACGGCGCAGCAGGGCCACCAGCGAAGAGTCCGTGAAGGCCTGCGTCGCCTTCACGCGCACCGCCTCGCGGCCCGCGTTGAAGGCCCCGGCGGGCAGCGGCTCCCCCTTCACCACCACTCGCTCGCCGGGTTCCCCTGTAATCCAGTCGGTGGACACGCGCGCGTCCGCGTCCAGCAGCACCGCGTCCACGGGCACGAGGTCGCCCGAGGCAATCACCAGCACGTCGCCCTCGCCCACCTCGGCCGCGCGCACGGTGCGAAGCCGCTCGCCCTCCTGCTTCCGGACGAACAGCCCTTCCGCTCCGTCATCCTCCAGGAGGAAGCGGCGGTTGCGCTCCAGCACGCGCTGCTGGAGCCAGCGGCCCACGAGCATCAGCGTGACGAAGGTGTTGAGCGTGTCGAAGTACGCCAGGTCCCCGCGCCCGCCCCGCGCCTGCACCAGCGACGTGCCGAACACCAGCAGGATGCCCAGGGCAATCGGCAGGTCCAGGTGCAGCACGCCGCGCCGCAGCCCCTGCACCGCCGAGCGGAAGAAGGGCCAGCCGCCCACCACCACCACCGCCGTGGACAGCCAGAGGCTCAGCCGCGTGAAGAGGCTGAATACGTCGCCGTCCTCCGGCGTGAGCCCCACGTAGAAGCTCACGGAGAACAGCATCACGTTCATCGTCAGCGCGGCGCAGATGCCCAGGCGGATGGGCAAATCCAAGCTGGCGGCCTCGGGGCGCTTGCGGCTGGGGCCGAAGAGATAGCCGAAGCCCTCCACCGCGCGCAGGAAGCCGCCCACGTCGAAGGCGCCGCGCCTCCACTGCATGCGCACCTTGCCCAGGGCCGGGTCCACCGTGAGGCCCGCGCCGCCCTCCTGCCGGCGGAACAGCTCGTTCATCAGCCAGACACATGCGGCGCAGTGGATGCCCTGAACGTCCAGCTCCAGCGCGCACACCGGCCCCGGCATGGCCTCGGCGCGCGTCACCAGCGGCTCCAGCCACGCGAAGCCGCGGTCCTTGCGCGGCTCCGGGGCCGGCGCCGCCTTGCCCTGGGTCAGCTCGTAGTAGCGGGTGAGACCCTGTTCCCGCAGCAGGCCATACACGGCCTCGCAGCCCGCGCAGCAGAAGCCGCGCGACGCGGCACCCGCGGGCACGGGGCTGCCGCAGTGGAGGCAGGCGTCCGGGGTGGACTCGGGCTGGGGGGAAGCAGGCATACGAGGTGTCGCCTTGCGAACGGCATGCCTGTTGCGAGGCAGGGGGGCATGCCGCTCGAAACGACCGCCATTTCCTCGCTGCTGGCCGCGTTCCCACCCTCACCCGCGGTGGCGGCGGGTGCACTCGGTGCGCTGACGGTGGGGCTCACCGGCAGCGTGCATTGCCTCCTCATGTGCGGGCCGCTCGCCTGCGCGGGCCTGCCCACCGTGCCGGGCCCCGAGCGGCGTCGCGCGGTGCTCGCCTATCAAGGAGCGCGCGTGGCGGCGTACGCCCTCGTGGGAGGGGCGCTGGGCGCGCTCGGAGGCGGAGTCACCCAGGCGCTGGCGGTGTCCACGCGGCCGTATCTGCCCTGGCTGATGGCGGCGGCGTTGGTGGCCTCGGCGCTGGAGGTGGGCAAGCGGCTGCGCCCGCTTCCGGGCCTGTCGCACGTGGCGCGCGCCGTGGCGCGCTGGGGCGCAAAGTTTTCGTGGACCGGCCGCGCGGGCGCAATGGGTGCGGTGACGCCGCTGCTGCCCTGCGGCCTGCTCTACGGCGTCTTCGCGGCGGCGCTCGCGAGCGGCTCCTTGGGTGGCGGCGCGCTGGTGCTCGGAGCCTTCGCGGTGGGTGGACTGCCCGCGCTGCTGGGTGCGCAGCTCCAGGTGGGGCTGTGGAAGCACCGGCCCCGCGTCGTGTCGTTCCTGCTCCAACGGGCGGTGCCGCTGGTGGCCGCGGCGCTCCTCATCTACCGCGCGGTGGGTACGGCCAGCGGCCAGCCGCGCTGTCACTGAGCGGGCCGGCCGACGGTGTTGCTTGTCGGTGGGGGTGGCATCAGCGAGGCTGCTCACTCCCTCCATGCCGTCCTTCTCCCGAGGTTCCCACCGATGACCGCGCTGCGCCCCACGAGCGTCCTCGCCGCGTTGCTGCTGCTGTCCCCTGGTTGCACCACCTCGCGTCCGCCAGCCCAGGCGGAGTCCCCGGCCGCGTCCCCCGCGTCCGCCTCGGCGCCCACGCTGTCCCAGGCGCAGGTGGCGCTGCGCGGCTTCGTGGACGCGTACTTCGAGGAGCACTTCCGGCGCCTGCCCATGGCGGCCACCAACGCCGGCCTCCACACCTATGACGGCGAGCTGCGCGGCTTCCGGCCGGAGGAGCGCGCCTCGCACCTGGAGTTCCTGAAGGGCCGGCTGGAGGCACTGCCGAAGGCGGTGGACCGGGCCGCGCTGCCGCCCGAGGACAAGGCGGACTTCGACATCCTGGAGAACCACCTGCGCGCGCGCATCCTGGACCTGGAGGTGGTGCGCGCGTGGGAGCGCAACCCCAACGCGGCGCTCGGCATCGCCTCGTCCTCCGTCTTCCAGCTCATCAACCGCGACTTCGCGCCGCTGGAGGAGCGGATGCGCTCGGCGGTGAAGCGCATGGCGGTGGTGCCAGAGGTCTTCACCTCGGCCCAGACCACGCTGAAGAACCCGCCCCGGCTGTGGACGGAAATCGCGCTGGAGCAGGTGAAGGGCACCCGGGCGCTGTACGCGCAGACGCTGCCCAAGGCCTTCGAGCCCGTGAAGGACGCGGCGCTGCAGGAGTCCTTCAAGCAGGAGCAGGCGAAGTGCCTCGCGGCCATCGATGGCTACACCCGCTTCCTCAAGGAGGACCTGCTGCCGCGCTCGAACGGGGCGTTCGCCATCGGCGAGGAGACCTACCGGAAGAAGCTCCAGTACGAGGAGGGCGTCACCGAGAGCATCGACTCGCTCTTGGCCTGGGGCCGCGCGGAGATGAAGCGCACGCAGGAGCAATTCCGCGAGGTGGCCGGCCGCATCGCCCCGGGCAAGGCGCCCATGGACGTGTACCGCGAGCTGGGCAAGGAGCACCCGGCACCGGCGGAACTGGTGCCGACGACGCTGTCGACGCTGGAGGACATCCGCCAGTTCCTCATCGACCGGCGCATCATCACCGTGCCCAGCGAGGTCCGCGCGCGGGTGGCGGAGACGCCGTCCTTCAGCCGGGCGCTGTCCTTCGCGAGCATGAGCACGCCGGGCCCGTTCGAGACGAAGGCGACGGAGGCGTACTACTACGTGACGCCGCCGGACCCGGCGTGGACGGCGGAGCAGACGCTCCAGCACATGAGCTTCTACAACCGCTACGCGCTGCCCATCGTCTCCATCCACGAGGCGTACCCGGGCCACTACGTGCAGTTCCTGTGGACGAACCGGGTGGAGTCCAAGGTGCGCAAGCTGCTGGGCTCGGGCTCGTTCGCCGAGGGCTGGGGCCTGTACACCGAGCAGATGATGCTGGACGAGGGCTACGGCGGCACGGGCCTCCAGGCGGACAAGCTGCGGCTCAACCAGCTCGCGCTCTACCTCCAGCGGCTGGCGCGCTACGTGGCCGGCCTGTCGCTGCACACGCGCGGCATGACGTACGAGGAGGCCGTGCGCCTGTTCGAGCAGGAGGCGTACATGACGCGCGTCAACGCGGAGCGAGAGGCGCGCCGTGGCACCTCGGACCCGACGTACCTCGTCTACGCGCTGGGCAAGAAGATGCTGATGGAGCTGCGCGAGGACGCGAAGGCGAAGTGGGGCAAGGACTTCAGCCTCCAGCGCTTCCACGACGCGGTGGTCTCCTACGGCTACCCGCCCGTGCCCATCGTCCGCCGGCTGCTGCTGGGCGAGGACGCAGGCGAGACTCGCGCCACCGAGTGACGTCGGGACATGAATCGGGAGGGATTGAAGATGCTGGATGGTTCTAGAGCGCGATTCACCCGGTGGTTGATGACGTTGCTCGGCGTGGGTCTGGTGGCCTGTGGCACGAAGGCCGTCACCTCACGGTCCTCTGAGCCGGAAGAGCAGTCCCTGCCCAGCGACGAAGTAGCGGCCAGATATCGGTGCGAGTCGCGGGATGGGGGAGTCGTGGGCCCTCCCCTGAACCCCTACCCGCTGAACTCCGACCGCATCAGCGAAGTCCTCGTGCAGAGGGCTTGCGCCATCCCCAAAGGCCAGGTGGTGTTCTCATCCACCTGTTCCAAGGGCAAGGGCATGGTCAAGTTCATCGTGACCACGGACGGAGGCTTCTTCGAAAGTCCCCAGTGCCAGGACGAGCCCCGCTCCCGCGCTACCGTGACCCAGGATGGAGGCATCTACACCATCACCCTTCGCGCCCACCCGGACGCTTGTGCTCTGAGCGTCGCCGCTGACGCCGAAGGAGCCCAGGCGACGTGGTGCATGGAAGGCGACTGCGCCCACGTCCCATGCCTCAAGGACGGTGAAGGAGGCATCCGCGGAACCCTGGATGTGGGGACGACGAAGCCCGGTGATGAAGCGCCGGATGGAGGTGCACACCGCTAGGGCCTGCCCAGCAGGCGCGTCGCCACCCGCTTCAGGTGAGGATTGCGCGCGAGCGCCGCGTCCAGGTCCTTCCGTGCCTGCTCCAGCGGAGGACGCGTCTCGGTGGATAGCAGGCTCGCGCGCAACAGCAGCGCGTCCGCCCATCCCGGGCGGGCGACAAGCAGCGCGTCCGCCACCTCCAGTCCCTGCTCCAGCCACGGCCGGGGATCCTGCCCGGAAGCCCGCATCCACAAGGCACGCTCGCGGCAGAACTGGCCGAAGGCGAGCTGTGCCTCCTGTTGCCCGGGCTCCTGCTGGAGCGTCTTCTCGAAGGCCCGCGCTGCCTCCTCGAAGGCCGCGCCCGCGAGCTCCCGCCGCCCCCGTGAGGTGAACGTGCGGGCGCGCACCTCGAGGACCCGACCCTGCGCCAGCCAGGCCTGCAGCTCCTCGGGGTTGCGGGTGAAGGCCTCGCGCAGGGCCGCTTCGGCCCTCGCCAGCGCCGGCGCCGGGTCCTGCCCCTGCTCCAGCGCGAGGACGGCCCGCAGGTGATGAACCCTGGCCAGATTGGCCCAGGGCAGGGCCATTCCTGGAAGCAGCACGAGCGCATCGCTCAAGGCCCGCTCGGCCGCGAGCGCATCAGCCTTCGGGTCCTGGCCCAGCATCCACCGGTACAGGGCGCGCAGGGTCCGCACCTCGCCGAGGTTGTTCTGCCCGTAGCCCTGCTTCGGAGCCACGGCGATGGCCTGCTCACACGCGGCCTGCGCCCGGTCGAGAATGGGAAACGGGTCCGCGCCACGGTCCCATGCCTCGCGAGCGAGTTCCAGCAACACCAGGCTCACCCCATGGTGGAGCTGGGGCACCTTCGCATTGATGGCGATGCCGCGCTGGTACAGGTCCAGGGCCGCCTCCAGGTCTGGCCGCCCGTCTCCGCCCTGGCGCACGCGGCGCGCGGCCAGTTCCTCGTGGAGCCGCCCGCCCAGGAAGTACGTCACGAAGTTCCCGGGATTGAGCGCCCGCGCCTTCTCCAGCGCGACGCGGGCTTCCTCCAGGTCGCGCGCCGCGTCCTGAGCGCCCGGGACGGTGGCGCAGTCCAGGCAGGTCATCCCCAGGTTGAGCCACGCATCCGGAATCCGCGCATCCAGGCGGATGGACTCGCGATAGGACTGGATGGCGCGCGTACAGGCGGGGAGCGGGTCTGCTCCCGTGGCCTGCGCGTGGTTGACCTGGGTGCGGAACACCAGCCCCAACGTGGCGTGCAGCTCATAGTCCCGCGCCTTCTCGGGCACCCCCTCCAGCGCGGCTATCGCCTCGCGCAACGGCTCGCTCGGGTCCAACCCCCGGGCCTGGAGCGCTCGCGCCCGGAGCCACAGTCCGTACCCCAGCGCCAGCCGGGCGCGGAGGGGCTCGGGGCGGAAGGAAAGGGCCTCCCTCGCGGCCGTCATCGCCTTCTCGAGGGGAGATTCCACCTCCTCCCCCCTGTTCATCCGATACTCCGCCAGCCGGTTGTGGAAGATGGCCTCGGACACCTTCGCCCGTGCGAAGCCGGGGTCGGCCGCCAGCGCGCGCGCCAGTGCCTCCAGGCCGCGCGTGTACGGAGGCAGCACGTCTCCCCGGCCATACAGCTCCATCACCATCGCCGTAAGCTCCAGCGAGGCCAGCGCGTAGTGGACCTCGGGCACGCTCTCCGCGGTGGCGGCCGCGTCCGCGTAGGCCCGGCGCCCGGCCTCCAGGTCCGCCCGCGCGCCGTCCTGGTCCCCCGTGTTCCAGCGCCGCGCGGCCCGCGTCTGGAGGATGTCGCCCCGCAGCAGCGACGCCTCGTGGAACCACGCCCTCCGCCCCGCGGCCTCCAGCCGTACCAGGGCCTCGTCCAGCCGGTCCTCGTAGAAGGCCAGCAGCGCCGCCACGTAGTCCGTGGAAGGCACCTCCGCGCCCTCGCTGGCACGCAGCCAGCTCAGGGCGGGCTCCCGGTAGTCCCGCGCCAGGGACTGGCGCCGCGACTCCCGCTCGGCGGCCGCCGGGAGGCGTTCCACCTCCAGCAGGGCGTCCCGGTACAGGTGCCCGACGACCACGGCCAGGGCCCAGGCGACGCGGGGCTCGCGGTAGCCCTCGCGCCACGCGGTCTCCAGGGCCTCACGGGCGCGGGCCTCTTCCTTCAGGGCCAGGTAGCCACGCCCCAGCGCGTAGTGCCCCGGCCCCACCGCCGTGGCACCCGCCTCCCGTACCTCCGCCGCCAGCGCCTCCAGGTTGCCGCGCAGCTGCTCGCGGTCCTCGCGGATGTCATGGAGGCGGGACAAGCTGGAGTAGCGGGCCAGCGCCTCGATGCGCTCGACCTGCTCGGTGAAGCGCCGGGCCAGGTGCTCCCGTCGAGCGGCCTCCTGGCGCACATACACGGCCTGCCCCAGCGCGGCACACGTGAGCACCAGCGCCACCGCGACGACGCTGGCGAGCACCCGGTGCTTGCGCAGTCGCTTGCGCAGGCGGTAGCCCAGGCTGGAGGGGCGCGCGCGCACGGGCTCCCCCGAGAGGAAGCGCTCCAGGTCCTCGGCCAGCTCGCGCGCGGAGCCGTAGCGGGCACCGCGCTCCTTCTCCAGGCACTTGAGGACGATGGCCTCCAGGTCCACGGGGATGTCCCTGTCCAGCGCGCGAGGGGGACGCGGCTCCACGGTGCCCACGTTGGCGAGCACCTCCAGCGCGTTGGAACCCGGGATGGGGGCCTGCCCCGTCAGCAGCTGATACAGCGTGGCGCCCAGGCTGTAGACGTCCGCGCGCCGGTCCAGGCGCGACACCTCGCCCCGGGCCTGCTCGGGGGCCATGTAGTGCGGCGTGCCCAGCACGGAACCCGTGGCGGTGAGTCCCTCCTTCCAATCGCGCGCCAGCCCGAAGTCCATGACGTAGGGCTTGAGGCGACCATCCTCGGCGCGCTCCACCAGGATGTTGGAGGGCTTGATGTCTCGGTGGATGAGCCCGGCGCGATGGGCGGCGTGGACGCCCTCGCAGACCTCGCGCATCACCAGCGCCTTCTGCTCCACCGTGAGGCCCGACGCGAGCTCCTGGAGGGGAACGCCCCTCACGTACTGCATGGAGATGAAGGGATGGCCCTGGGCCTCGCCCACCTCGTACACCTTGCACACGCGCTCGTGGTCGACGCGGGCCTGGGCGGAGGCCTCGGAGAGCAGGCGGCGAACCAGCTCGGGCGCGCTGCGGACGACGAACTTCAGGGCCACCTCGCGGCGCAGGCGCGGGTCGTACGCCAGGAAGACCTGGCCCATGCCACCCTGGCCCAGGAACCTCAGGGGCTGGTAGCGCTCCCACCCGGGCACCGGGAAGCCAGGCACCGAGCCGGGACGCTCCCGCGTGGGCGTGGGGGACGGTCCGTCGAAGGTCTCCGTCTCCGCGCCCCGGCGGCGACCCGCCAGCAACTCCAGGAGCCCGCACCCCCTGCGACGTGCTTCGTCGACCAGCGCCTCCGCCTCGTCGCGGGAGACGAGTCCCTCTTCCAACGCAATGCGGAGCTCGGCTTCCAGGTCCATGGCCTCACCCAGGGCGGGGACGCTAGCACGCCACCCCTCCCCTGCCCGCCCGAGCCTTGACCAGAATCAGATTCTAGAATCAGATTCTAGTCATGGAGAAGGAACGACGGAGCTCGGTGGGGGAGCGGAGCCGGCGGGCCATCCTGGACGCGGCGCTGGAGTGCTTCTCGCGGCTGGGGTGGGCGGCGACGACCATCGAGGACATCCGCAAGGGCAGCGGCGCCAGCGTGGGCAGCGTGTACCACCACTTCGGCGCGAAGGAGGGCATCGCCGTCGCGCTGTACATCGACTGCCTGCGCCAGCATCAGGAGGCGCTGCGGGCCCGGCTGGAGCGGGAGGTGGACGCGGAGGGCTTCGTGCGCGAGGTGGTCACCCACCACATCGCCTGGTCGCGCGCGAATCCGGACGCCGCGCGCTACCTCATCCAGATGCGCCGCGACGAGTCGGTGGCCGCCGCCGAGCCCGAAATCCAGGAGGCCACCGGCGGCCCCGTGCGCGAGGCGTACGAGCGGCTCAAGGCGTACGCGAAGGGGGGCCAGCTCCTCAAGCTGCCCTCGTCCGCGTACCTGCCACTGCTGCTCGGCCCGGCGCAGGAATTGCTCCGCGTCTGGGCCAGCGGCCGTGTCGAACTCAAGCCCGGCATCGAGAAGGTGTTCTCGGACGCCGCGTGGCGGAGCCTGCGCCCGGAGGGTGCGCCATGATGCTCGGTGAAGGTGAAGCCACGCCCTCCCCTGCTCCTGTGATGGCGGAGCCCGTCACCCTTCCCGCGCGCGATGGCCTGCGGCTGGCGGCGACGCTGTACCGGGGGAACTGGAGCAACGGGGTCGCCGTGCAGGTGAATCCGGCGACGGCGGTGCCCCGGAGGTACTACGACGCCTTCGCGCGGTACCTCGCGGGCCGGGGGTTCACGGTGGTGACGTACGACTACCGCGGCATCGGGGAGTCGCGCCTGGGGCCGGAGGCGCTCCGCGTGGCGAGCTTCCAGGACTGGGGAGAGCTGGACGCGCCCGGCGTGCAGGACTGGCTGGCGGCGCTCGTGCCGGGGCATCGGCTCGCGGTGGTGGGGCACTCGGCGGGTGGGCAGATGCTGGGGCTGGCGGACAACGTGTCGCGCTTCCGCGCGGTGCTGCTGATTGGCTCACAGCACGGGTGGTGGAGGCACTGGTCGGGAGTGCCTGCCTTGAAGCTCGCCTTTGTCTGGTACGTGCTGACGCCGGTGGCGCTGGCGACGGTGGGCCGCTTCCCGGGGAAGCTCGTCGGCATGGGCGACCTGCCCGTGGGCATCGCGCGGCAGTGGGCCCGCTGGTGCCGGAACCCCCACTACGTGTCCGATGAGGCGGGTGGTCCGCTGCGGCCCTACAACTGGGAGCTCCGCGCGCCGCTGCGGCTCTACAGCTTCACGGACGATGCGCTCGCGCCGGAGCGCGCCGCTCGGGCCCTGCTCGACTACTACCCCTGCGCTCGAAAGGAGCACCTGCACCTGAGTCCGGCGCGGCTCGGTGTCGAGCGTGTCGGACACTTCGGCTGGTTCCGCGCCTCGATGCCACGCGCCGCCTGGGACGAGGCGGCGGAATGGCTGGAGCGAAAGGCGATGGGGCAGGACGACGCGGAGTAGCCGCCTACGTACGCGCGTCCGCCAGCGCCCAGGCGATGGCGTCGCTGATGCGGTCCTGACCGAAGAACAGCTCTCCCCCGATGACGCAGTTGGGGGCGCCGAAGATGCCCAGCGCCTCGGCTTGCTCCGTGTTCGCGCGGAGCTTCGCCTTGTTCTCCGCCGTGACGGCCCGCTCCAGCACCGGCTCGGGGTCCACGCCGAGCCCCTTCAGCAGCTTCGAGAGCATGGACGGGTCCGAGATGTCACGGTCCTCGGCGAAGTTGGCGAGGAAGACGCCTCGGATGAAGTCTCCGAGCCACGGCTGCCCCTCGCCCGCGCACGCCACGCGGGCCGCGAGGATGCTGTTGCGGGGGAACACCGTCGGCCGCCGCCAGGGGAAGTCGTGCTTCGCGCACAGCCGCTCGACGTCGCGCCACATGTACCTGCCCTTCACGGGCTGCACGTTGAAGGGCGAGTCCTTGATGCCCTGCTGCGCCGTGAAGAGCGGCCCCAGCAGGAACGGCTTCCACACGAGCAGCACTCCAGCGGCCCGGCACTCTTCCTCGATGCGCAACGCTCCCACGTGCGAGTAGGTGCTTGCGAAGTCGAACCAGAACTCCAGCGATGTGGCCATGGCGATACCTCCTGCCCTGGAGGTCTATACGCGTTCCTGGCCAGAGGGCCACCGTCCTTCGCGCCGAGTCTGCTACTTCCAGTCACCGCCTCCGGCGAGGTGGGCAACCAGGGCGAAGGCCAGCTCCTCGTACGCGCCCGCCGGAGGCGAGTCGCTTCCGACGAACTCGATTCGCAGGGGCCGGTAGTGCGTGGCGAACGAGTCGTTGGCGCGCTGAAGACCTCGCAGGACGGCGGTCTTCACGTCCTCGGGGGCGAGCCGTGGCGGGGACCTCCCCGTCTCCAGGTCGATCACCTCCACGGACCCGCCCTCGTCCCGTGGCGCGAGGCGCAGACCGAGCAGGTTGTGCTTCGGCCCGGTCACCCTCACGACCCGGTAGACTCCGTTCGCCTGACTGAAGTGCATGCCCCGAGGCCTCTACCGCGCCTCCGGCACCGTGGCTACAGGCGCTCCAACACGGCCGCCACCGCCTGACCGCCGCTCGTGCACAGCGCCACCACGGCCACGCTGCCGCCGCGCCGCTCCAGCTCGTCCAGCGCCGTGCCCACCAACATGCTCCCCGTGGCTCCCAGCGGGTGCCCCAGCGCGATGGCGCCGCCGTTGACGTTGACGCGCTCCAGGTCCACCTCCAGCGCACGTGCCGTCTGAAGGACGACCGCCGCGAAGGCCTCGTTGATCTCCCACAGGTCCACGTCGCGCGCCGTCAGGCCCGCGGCCTTCAGCGCCTTGGCCGCCGCCGGAGCCGGCCCCGTCAGCATCAGCACCGGATCACTTCCCACGGCCGACACCGCCCGCACCCGGGCCCGGGGCTTCAAGCCATGCGCCCGTACGTAGTCCCGCGACGCCACCAGCACCGCCGCCGCTCCGTCCACGATGCCGCTCGACGTCCCCGCCGTGTGGAGGTGGCGCACCGCGCCGGCCCTCGGATACGCGCGCAGCGCCACCTCGTCGAGCGTCTCCCCTCCGGGCTCCACGGGCTGCGCGCCGAGCTGCGTGAACGACGGAGCGAGCGCCGCCAGCTTCTCGCGCGACGTGTCCCCGCGCGGAGAGTCATCCGCCGCGAGCAGCACCTCGCCGGTGTCCGGGCTCCTCACCTCGAAGAGGCTCCGTGAGAACCGGCCCTCCGCCTGCGCCCGGACGGCGAGCTGCTGCGAGCGGAGGCCGAACGCGTCCAGCTCCTCGCGGGTGAACCCCTCCAGCGTGGCGATGAGGTCCGCGGAGATGCCCTGGGGCACCTGCAAGAAGCGGCGGCGCAGGTGCGTGTTGCCCGCGTCCACGCCTCCACCGTCCGCGCCCAGGCCGTACCGGCTCATCTGCTCCACGCCACCGGCCACCACCAGGTGCTGCGCTCCGGAGGCCACACCCATCGCGGCCACCGACAGCGACTGCAACCCCGAGCCACAGAAGCGATTGAGGCTGAACCCCGGCACCGCGATGGGCCAGCCCGCCGCCAGCAGCGCCTGCCGCGCGATGTTCGCGCCCTGCGCCTCCACCTGCGCCACGCAGCCAATCACCACGTCGTCGATGTCCGTGACCTCGACTCCTGTGCGCTTGGGAAGCTGCCGCAGCGTCTGGGCCAGCAGCTCCTGCGGGTGCAGCCCGCTGAGAGCGCCCTTCCCCGGCTTCGCCCGGGCACGCGGAGTACGGACCGCATCCAGAATGAAGGCATCCATGGACAAACCCCTCCCACCTGCGGCGAGGCGCCTCGCCCCGTCATCGCCACCCATCAATATTATGCTCATAATACGGTCGCAACCCCGAGTCGCTCGCGGCGCGTACCTCCAGTCATTCCGGGGTGTTGGACACGTGCGAAGCCGTACAGCAGGACCAGATGACGTGTATAATACGGAGCAGTAAGGAGACGTCGGATGGGACACCCCCCGGAGCAGAAGCAGGCCACACACGAGCGCATCCTGGAGGCGGCCGGAACGCTCTTCCGGCGGCAGGGGTTCTCGGGGACGAGCGTGGAGAACGTGATGCGCGCCGCGGGGCTGACGGTGGGCGGGTTCTACGCGCACTTCGGCTCGAAGCAGGCGCTCCTCATCGAGTCGCTCCGGCGCATCATGAGCGGGCGGCGCATCGAGTGGTTCCAGGGGATTGAAGACCTGCGCGGCACGGAGTGGCTGAGCCACGTCGTGCGGCGCTACCTGTCCCGGGCCCACCGTGACGGCGAGATTCCCATCTGCCCGCTGCCCGCGGTCCTCTCCGACGTCGTGCGTGGAGAGCCCCCCGTGAAGGAGGCGCTGGCGGAGGAGATGGGCCGGATGGTGGACGCCATCGCGGCGAACCTCTCCGGAGACGCCAGGGCGAGCGCCCGGGAGCGCGCGCTGGCCGCGTACGCGCTGTGCATCGGCACGCTGACCCTGTCGAAGGCCTCGCAAGGCACGCCCCTCTCGGACGAGCTGCTCATGGCGGCGCGGCGTTGCTCGGTGCTGCTGGCGGAGACCTCCGAGCCTCGCACCTGACGGACGCCCCGGCGGGGGACGTCTCGGGAAGGACGATGGACGGCGCGGCGCTGGCGACCGTCCGTCGGAGCGGGGCAGATTCCCGGGCATGACGCCCGACTTCCCCCGCATCCCCTGGCTCGGCTACCGAGACCCGTACGAGGAGCTCCCGGCCCTGACGCTGGGAACGGGAGGCTTCGGCACGCGTGTCACGGCGGACGAGGCCCACCGCCTGGTCGCGGCGGCGCTCGACCGCGGCATCCGCTCGTTCGAGACCGCGCCGTACTACGGCGATGGCGTGGCCATCCATGAGCTCGGGCGGGCCCTACGGAACCGGTGGCACGAGGCGGCCGTCGCCGTCCACGTGCGCTCGGCGCATACCACCGGGGGACTCGGCCTGACGCACAGGGTGGAGAGCGCCCTCTCCCAGCTCGGCGCGGATACCCTCGACCTGCTGTACCTCGAAGCGCCGAACTCCCATCCGCTGGAGGTCCTCCACGGCATCGGGCGCCTGATACGCGAAGGCAAGGTGCGCCACTGGGGTGTCTCGCGGGCGGTGGGCTGGGACCTCCTGCAATTGGAGAAGGAGCGAGCCGGAACGGAGGTGCCGCCGCCCATCGCCGAGCAGCGCCACTTCAGCATGCTCATCCAGCGCGCCGCCTATGGGCTTCACTTCCCGCCACTGGCCCGGCGGCTTCACTCCGCGGTGTGCCATGTCCTCGAAGGTGGGCTGCTCGGTGGCCGGAACATGGACGCACTCATCAGCTCCTGGGGCGGGCATGGGTCCCATGCCTATCCGGAACTCCTGCGGTGCCGGCGCGTCCTCCTCGAGGCCTTCGCGCGTGTCGCGCGCGAGGAGGGCCTGACGCTGGCCGAGTTCGCCCTGGTGTGGGTCGCGAACACGCCCGACGTGGACTCCATCGTGCTGAGCCCGTCCACCCTGGAGCAGCTGGCCTCCGCCGCCACCGTCTGCTTCCGCCCGCTCCACGACGATGCCTACGCCAAGGTGGAAGAGATCTGCCGCGCGTACTTCGGTCCCACCGAGGACCATCGGCCGTAGCCGTGTGGGGGCACCCGCGAGGAGCGACGTGTGGGAGAAGAGGACGTCATGCTCGAAGTGGTGCGAAACGAGGGAGACCATTGGCTCGCCGAGATGATGACCCTCGAAGGGTGGGAAATTGGCCGTCTGGTCGAGCGAGTTCGCAGCGGCGAAGCGCTCGCCCTGCCTCGTCGAGTCGAGCCGGGGGAAGACGCCCCGCGGCGTATGTCCGTCACGCTTCCCGGTGCCAGCGCTCCCCACGCGCTCTCCGTGCGCCAGCACCTCCCGCGGCGACGGACGTGTCCAACTGCCCAACGCCTCCGGCCGGGGCCAGTCCGGATGCCCGTGCACGAAGGTGAAGTGGAAGCGCTTCCGCGTCGCGCACCACGCCAGGTGCTTCTCCGGACGCGCCAGCTCCCTCTCGAAGTCCCCCAGGCGATTCGGCGGATGTCGCCCTCGGCCTCCTGGCGCACCTGCTGGGCGCAGCCCGCCTTGCTGGTATGGCGCCGGAAGCAGCTGCCCACCGAAATCCTCCCCGCCCTCGCCTGTGCCTCGGCGCGCACATGCCCATCGCCGCGCACGGACCGCTTCGCCGCCGACTCGCGCAGCGTCATCTCGGACAGGTCCTTCGAGGACCCCATCCCCTC
>NZ_JABBJJ010000294.1 GCF_012933655.1 Pyxidicoccus fallax
GTGGGGGGGCTCCTCGTGCTCGGCGGGCTCCCGGCGCGGGAGACGAAGCACCCGCTGGTGGTGCTCATCGGCATCGACGCCTTCCGTCCGGACCGGCTGAAGTCCCAGGGCGGCACGGGCGAGGTGGCGCCCCACGTGGAGCGCTTCCTGGAGGACGCGACGCTCTTCACCCGCGCGTACACGCCCATTGCCCAGACGGAGCCGGCGTGGCGCTCGCTGCTCACCGCGAAGTGGCCCAACACCACGGGCGTGCGCTACGCGCTGACGGCCGAGTCGCGCCTGAAGCTGCAGCCCACCTTCCCCCAGTCCTTCGCCCAGGCCGGCTGGCGCACGGTGTTCGCCACGGACTGCTCGCGCTTCCACGCGGAGGGCCCCGCCTCCGGCTTCGACACCCGGCTGCAGCCGCCGCGCGGGGCCATCAACTTCGCGCTGGAGAAGCTGCGCTACCGGGCGCTCGGCGTCTTCGCGGACAACGCCCTGGGCGCCGCGTGGGTGCCCGAGTTCATCGACAACCGCGCGTTGGCGGGCATCCACGACCCCATGGGCTACGCGGCGCGGCTGGCGTCCCGGCTGGCGGACGAGGCGCGCCAGGGCCCCACGCTGTTCGCCTTCCACGCCACCGCGGCGCACTTCCCGGGAGACCCGGTGTACCCCTTCTACCGGCGCTTCGTGCCGCCCTCCGAGCCCTTGGAGCGGCGGCTGCGCATGCACTTCGCCCCGGTGTCGCCGGGCGCCAAGGGCGGGTGGAGCCGCGAGGGGGCGGAGGCGCTCTACGACGAGCTCATCGCCCAGGCGGACGCGCAGGTGGGCACGGTGCTGGACGCGCTGCGGGACTCCGGGCGCTACGACGACGCGCTCATCGTCCTGATGTCGGACCACGGCGAGAGCTTCCACGCGGACCGGCCGGACCTGGCGGGCGCCACGCCGGTGCACGGCGCGCGGCTGGGCGAGGAGGAGAACCGCGTGCTGCTGGCGGTGAAGCCTCCCAGGGGGCGGGGGAGCGGGCCGGCGGCGGTGGGCGCGCTGGTGCGGCTGGTGGACGTGGGGCCCACGCTGCTGGAGCTGTCCGGCCTGCCCGCGCTTTCGGGCGTGGACGGCGTGTCCCTGGCGCCGCTCTTGCGCGGCGGGACGCTGGAGCCGCTGGCGCTGTACGCGGAGACGGGCTTCACCCACGTGCTGCCGGAGGTGTTCGACGCGGGGCACTGGCCCGGCGCGCCGCGCGCCTTCGACGCGTACCGCATCCGCCCGGACGGCGTGGTGGAGATGGGGGACGCGGCGCACGCGGCGATTCTTCGCGAGAAGGACCGGGGCGCCTTCGACGGGCGGCGCTGGTGGGTGGACCGGCCCCGCGCGGACGGGGGGGTGCTGCGCACCTGTCAGGGCGAGTGTGAAGGCCCGGACGCGCTCTCGCTGGAGGCGTGGCTGGATGGCGTCCTGAGCCGCACGGGGGAGGGCGGCTGGCGTAAGGTGGCGGGCCATGTCGACGACCCCAGACACTCCCAGCCTCCAGGAACGCTACGCCCCCCACAACAGCTGCTTCGGCTGCGGCCCGGCGAATCCGCAGGGCCTGCGCATCCGCAGCCGCGCGGAGGGTGACCTCGTCGTGGCGGATTGGATGCCCGCCGAGCACCACCAGGCGTTCCCCGGCGTCCTCAACGGCGGCATCATCGGCGCGCTGCTGGACTGCCACTGCAACTGGACGGCCGCGTACCACCTCATGAAGGCGCAGGGGGCGGACTCGCCGCCGTGCACCGTCACCGCGGACTACTCCATCACCCTCAAGCGCCCCACGCCCATGTCCGGGCCGGTGCACCTGGAGGCGAAGCCCGTGGAAATCAAGGGCGACCGCGCCGTGATTGAAGGCACCCTCACCGCGGGCGGCAAGGTGACGGCCACCTGCCGCGGCACCTTCGTCGCCGTGAAGCCCGGCCACCCCGCGTACCACCGCTGGTAGGCGGCCGAAAAGCCAAGGGCCCCGGCGCCTCCCTGTCGAGGGGAGGCACGCGGGGCCCTGGCGTCACCACGCGTGGGGCGTGGGGTGTTACTTGCCCATGGACATCAGCAGGTCGTGCCGAGCGGCCGTGGCGTTGGGCTGCTCGCGGTCCGCGATGCGGTGCACCTGGTTGCCAATCTTGTCCTGGAGCAGCATCAGGCCGTCCAGCACCTGCTCCGGACGCGGCGGGCAGCCGGGGATGTACACGTCCACCGGGATGATGCGGTCGATGCCCTGCAGCACCGCGTAGTTGTCGTAGAAGCCGCCCGACGACGCGCACACGCCGAAGGCCACCACCCACTTGGGCTCGGCCATCTGCTCGTAGACGCGCTTGAGGATGGGGGCCTGCTTCAGGTTGATGGTGCCCACCACCATCAGCAGGTCCGCCTGGCGCGGCGAGAAGCGGGGGAACTCGGCGCCGAAGCGCGAGATGTCGTGACGGCTGGCCGCCACGGACATGTACTCCATGCCGCAGCACGCGGTCGCGTATGGGTAGGTGAACAGCGAATACTTGCGGGCCCAGCCCAGGCCCTTGGAGACCATGCGCTGGAAGAAGCCCATGGCTTCGTCGCGGCGCGTGGCCAGTACGGGGGCAATGTCAGTCTCAGCCATGATGTCTCAGCTCTCCCAGTCCAGGGCGCCCTTCTTCCAGATGTAGATGAGGCCCACCACGAGCGTCGCGGCGAAGACCAGCATCTCCACGTACCCGAACCAGCCCAGCGCCTTGAAGTTGACCGCCCAGGGGTACAGGAACACCGCTTCGACGTCGAACACGATGAACAATAGGGCCACGACGTAGAACTTCACCGCGAACCGCTGACGCGCCGGGCCGGTCGACTCGGAGCCGGCCTCGAAGCTGGTGGACTTGATGGCGCTCATCCGCTTGGGGCCCAAGCGGGTGGTGATCTGCGGAATCAGCATCGCCATGCCGCCGGCCAGCAGGAGGACGACCGCCAGGGGCAGGTACGGCGCGAGTGGAGTGGGAGTCATCGCGCGCGGAACCTAATGACACCGGGCGCGCCCTGTCAAAGGGAAAGTCCCCCTCCCGCACCGCTCCAACCCCTTGAGATGACGGCGAAAAGCGGAGCTTGTCGGCCCGGGGCGGGTCGGTGCCGCTCCAGCCCTTGGGGCGCCCGTCCGCCCGGTGGCCCTTTGGATCAGCCCGGTTTGACGCTCTCCGAAGGGCCGCCTACCGTCGCCCGACGGGCTGGGGTTCCAGCCCAACCACTTTTTTCGGGAGCGGACAGACATGTGGGGCCGGCTGAGCTTGCGGATGCAGGTGGCCATCGCGGTGCTCGTGCCCTGCCTGGCGGTGGTCCTCTTCTGCACCGCGTACTTTCCGGCGCGTCAGCGGGAAGTCACCATGGAGCTGCTGGAGAAGCGGGTCCGGGTGGTGGGGCAGCTCGTGGCGCAGCACCCGGTGATGGTGGCGGCGGACGACAGCCCCGAGTCGCGCGAGCGGCTGAGGCCGGTGCTCGCGGCGCTCGAGGCCGAAGCCCCGGAGGCCGGTGGCCGGGGCTTCACCCTGCACTACCAGGGCCTGATGTGGCCGGATGGCGGCATGGTGTTCGAGCAGGGCCAGCAAGGCCTCCCGGGCCCGCAGGGCGCCGTCCCGGACACGGTGAAGGAGCTGGGCCCGGTGGCCCCGGGCACGTGTGAGACGCTGCGCCGGCCCAAGCACCACGAGGTGGTGGTGCGCTGCGCGAGCGGCGAGCGCACCTACGTGGCCGGCTTCGGCACGGAGGAGGCGGTGTCCTCGGTGGCCGACCTGCGGGGCTACGTGCTGATGGGGCTGGTGTGGGCGCTGCTCCTGGGCCTGCTGCTGGCCTTCATCATCAGCCGCGGCATCGTCGAGCCCGTGTCGCGGGTGACGGAGGTGGTGCGGGACGTGTCCCGCGGGGACATGTCTCGCGGGGAGCTGGACGTGTCCGCCACCGGCGAACTGCGGCTGATGGCGCAGTCCTTCAACGAGATGCTCGGCACGCTGCGCGGCACGGTGATGGAGCTGGTGTCCCGCACGGAGCAGCTGTCCGGCGCGTCGCGGGGGCTGCTGGGCGCGTCCGCGGACCAGGAGCACGTCATCAGCCAGCAGGCCGCGTACGCGCAGCAGATCGCCGCCACGTTCGAGGAGCTGAGCCGCACGGCGGAACAGATTTCCAGCTCCACGGAGGTGGTGGAGTCCAGCGCGCGGCGCACGCACGAGGCGGTGGCCGAGGCCATGGCGGTGGTGGCGCAGGTGGTGGCCGGCATCAACGACATCCGCACCGAGTCCAAGGGCGTGGCGGACGCCATCGTCGGCCTCAACCAGGATTTGCAGCAGGTGTCGAAGATTGCCCAGGTCATCAATCAGGTGGCGGAGCGCTCGGACCTGCTCGCGCTGAACGCGGCGCTGGAGGGCACGAAGGCGGGCGAGGTGGGGCGGGGCTTCTCGCTGGTGGCCGCGGAGATGCGCAAGCTGGCGGAGAACGTGTCCGCGTCCGCGCGCGACATCGCTCGCATCGTCGAGAAGGTGCAGGACTCCGGTGAGGAGGCGGCCTCCAAGGCGCGCGTGGGCATGGCCACCAGCGACCGCGGCGTGGAGGTGGCCGAGCAGGCCTCCGCCGTGTTCCAGCGCATCGTGGAGCTGGCGCGCGGCACCAGCGAGGCGGCGCGGCAGATCACCATCGCCACCCGCCAGCAGCGTCAGTCCAGCGAGCAGGCCGTGCAGGGCGCGCGCAACGTGGCGGAGCTGGTGAAGCAGGGCGTGGACGCCACCGGTCGCACCACCCGCATCGCCCAGGACCTGCAGGCGGTGGCCGAGGGGCTCACCGCCGTCACCAGCCGCTTCAAGACGACGCGGAACTGATTATTCGCGCTCCCAGCGGAGCTGGAACTCCACCTCGTCCACGCCGCCCTCGCGCTCGTGCTCGATGTTGAAGAGCGCGCTGGCGGGGATGCGCAGGCGCTCCCCGGCGACCTGGATGCTGAACGGCTTGCCGGCCTCGATGGCATCCGCCAGTCGCCTCAGCTTCGCGACGAACTCCTTGCGCGGGTAGGTCTTCTCCAGGTCTCGGTCGGGACGCTTCTTCGCCATGGTGTGTCTCGCTTGATGGAAGGGGGAAGGACTACGTGCGCGACGCCGCCCGCGCCGCGAGCAGCTGTGACAGCAGCTCTCCGCGCTGGCCCTCGGGAATCAACGTGAGCTGCGCGCCGCTCTCCAGGAGGCGCTGGGTCTCCAGCAGCTCGAAGGTGGCCTCCAGCACCTCGGGGTCCTCGCCAATCTTGCGCAGCGCCGCGCCGACAATCTGGGGGCGCAGCGCCGCCGCGCGGGCGAACTCCACCGCGCTCTGCCGCTCGGCGGTGCTGGTGATGATGCTCACCTGGTTGGCTCCGTCCTGACGGATGGCGCTCGTCACCTGGCGCAGCCGGTTGACGACCTTCTCCTCGATTTGCCGAATCATCGCCGCGTCGCGGAAGTGCACCTTGCGCACGTAGACGCTGCCCAGCTTGTAGCCCCACTCGTGACTCTGCGGGCTCACCTCGGCGCGCACCGTGCGGCTCATCTCGTGGCGCGTCTCCAGCATCGCGGACAGCTTCATGTTGGACAGGCAGCGCACCGCCGCGTTGCTCACGTTGGCGGCGAGGCTGCCGCGCGGGTCCGCGTTCTCGAAGAGGAAGCGCTTCGGGTCCGAGACGTACATCTCGTACCAGATGCCGATGCCCATCGGCGCGCCCTCCTCGGAGTTGACCGCCTGGCTGCGCAGGTACTGCTGGTCCAACCGCAGGTCCACCACGTGGCAGCGCCCCACGAGGTTCACGATGAGCGCCTTCCACCCCAGCTTCGGCCAGAGGAAGTGCAGGCCGGGCTCGTCCAGCGTGCACACCACCGAGCCGAACAGCACGTACACCTTGCACATGCGCTCCTGCACCACGGTGTAGAAGCCGAACAGCCGCAGCAGCGCGAAGAAGAGGGGCACCCCCACGGCCATGAGGATGAACCCGGCGATGAAACCGACGATGCTAGCCATGCTTCACCCCCATCACCACCGCCTGCGCCTTCTGGTACAGCCCCAGCCGGATGTTGCGCAGGTACGCCTGGAGCGCGCCGGGCCCGCTGCGCTTGAGCAGTGACAGTTCGTTGGACAGGGCCACCAGCGGCTCCACCTCCGCCTGCGCCTTCAGCGTCTCGATTTCCACCGCGCGCCGGCTCTGGACGATTTTCTGGTCCGCGGAGGCCTGCGCCAGGCTGATGTCGCTGGAGACGTGGTTGTGCGCGGTGTTGATGGCGGCCAGGGCGCTCTCGACCTCGGCCGGCGGGTCGATGCCGGTGATGAGCGAGGCCTCCAGCACCACGCCGTAGCGTGCCTCGCTGCCGCGGCACTCGTGGACCATGTGCTCGTTGAGGTCCCTCAGATTCTTCCGCAGGTCGTTGATGGAGACGCCGGAGACGACGCTCGCCTCCAGGCTGTCGGCGTCGCGCGCGGTGGCGGGCGCCTCGAAGTTGGCGATGCGCTGGCGGAGGATGGAGATGAAGAAGCCCATCACGTGCGCGACGGGGTTCTTCACGCCGAAGAGGTAGGCGTAGAGGTTCTTCTCCGAGACGCGGTAGCGAATCTGCCCGGTGAGGCCGGTGTTGAGCTGGTCCTTGGTGACCGCGTCCACCATGGTGCCGCCCTGGTTCGCCTCCGGAGCCTCCGGGTCATAGGCCATGTTCAGCGTCTGCGTGGCCACGGACACCTTGCGCACCTGCTCCCAGGGCCACTTGAAGTAGGGGCCTCCGGACGAGATGACGCGCAGCTGCGGGTAGACGTAGCGCTCCTCGTCCGTGCGGGCGAGCCCCTCGGAGAGCGGGCCGTCGCGGTTGGTGAGGTTCGAGGCGAGGCGCTCGGCGCGGCCCAGCCGCACCTTCACCGCGCGCTCGTTCTGGTCGACGGTGAAGAAGCCGCCGAGCACGTATCGCGCGAAGAGGTAGAAGAGCGCGCCCAGGAAGCCTCCCGTGAGGAGGTCCTGGGCGATCGTGACGAACTCTGGATCAACGGATTCCATGGGCCGAGCCTAGCAGCCCTTGACGCGGGGCTGGCCGTGTCAGCTCCGCTTCGTGCCCCGGCGCCGGACCAGGCCGAGGAGCAGCAGGGCGCCCCAGCCGAACCCCGCCGAGGTGCCCGCGCCCGCGCTGCACCCCAGCACCTCGAGCTCGTCCGGTTCCTCCACGGTGACGGGCTTGCGCGTGCTCACCGTCACCTGGAAGGTGCAGGTGGCGCTGTTGCCCGCCGCGTCCGTGGCCGTCACCACCACGGGCGTGGTGCCCACGGGGAACTCCGAGCCGGACGCCGGCGTCGCGGTCACCACCGGCGCGGACACGGCGTCCCCGGCGGTGGGGGCGGGGTAGGCCACGTCGGTGCCCTTCTTGTGGGGCGTGACGACGGAGACGTCCGCCGGGCAGGTGAGCACGGGCGCCGTGGTGTCACGCACCGTCACCGTGAAACCACAGTTGACGGTGTTGCCCGCCGCGTCCGTGGCGGTGGCGACGACTTCCGTCGTGCCGAGCGGGAAGGTGGAGCCCGGCGCGTGGCTGTACGTCGGCACCACGCTGGCGGAGCCGGCATCCGTCGCGACGGCGAGCGGGAAGTCCACGGCGGCCCCGGCGCCGCTGGTGGCCTCGGTGTCCACGGAGGCCGGGCAGGTGAGCGCGGGCGCGGTGGTGTCGCTCACCGTCACGGAGAAGGTGCACGTTACGGTGCGGCCGTCCGCGTCCCGCGCGGTGGCGGTGACGGTGGTGGTGCCCCTCGCGAACACGATGCCCGACTCATGGCTGTACGTGACGGCCACGGGCGAACGGCCTCCGGTGACGGTGGCCGCAGGGAAGGTGATGGTGGCGCCCTCGGTGCTGGTGGCCTCGGCCGTCGCGTCCGCCGGGCAGGTGATGGCGGGCGGAGGCGGCGGCTCCACCACGGTGACGTTGAAGGCGCAGGTGCCCGTGTTGTTCGCACCATCCTTCGCGGTGACGGTGACGCGCGTGGTGCCGAGCGGGAACACACTGCCCGAGGCGTGCGAGGCCGACAGCGTCGGCGAGGCGGTGACAGCGTCTGTCGCCGTCGGCGCCGCGTACGTCACGCTGGCGCCGTTCGGCCCGGTGGCCTCCACGGTGACGTCCGGACCGCAGGTGACGGCGGGCGGTGTGGTGTCCTGCACGACGACGAACGTGGTGCAGGCGTCACTGACGTTACCGGCCGCGTCCTTCGCCGTGACGGTGCGTGGCGTGCCTCCCAACGGGAAGGTGTGGCCCGGGGGCGGGGAGTAGGTGAACTCCACGGTGGTGGAGGCGGCGTCGGTCCACGTGGGCTCCGGCACGTTGGCGACGGCGCCCGCGCTGCTGGTGGCCTCCACCGGGAAGAACGACTCGCACGTGAGCACCGGTGCCGTGGTGTCGCGCACCGTCACGGAGAAGGTGCACGAGGCGCCACTGCCCGCGCTGTCGAGCGCGTTGACGGTGACGGTGGTGGTGCCCAGGGGGAAGCCCGTGCCCGTGGCCTGGCTGTACGTCACCTCGTACGGCCCGACGCCGTCGGTGACGAGCGCGGGCCCGTAGTCCACGACGGCGCCATTCGGGCTGGTGGCCTCGATGACCTCGTCGTTGGGGCAGGTGAGGGCGAGCGGCCTTGGCACCACCGTGACGGTGAAGGAGCAGGTGGCCGTGTTGCCCGCCACGTCCGTCGCCGAGACGTTGACGGTGGACGTGCCCAGGGAGAAGCGCGAGCCGGACAGCGGGCTGTAGAAGATGCTGGCGAAGGACACCGTGTCGGAGGCCTCGGCCGGCGTGTAGAGCACCTCCGCGCTGCCGCCGCCGGTGGCGGTGACGGTCATGTTCGCCGGGCAGGTGAGGCTCGGCGGCGTGGTGTCATGCACCGTGACGGTGAACTCGCAGGATGCCGTGCGCCCGTCCGCGTCTCGCGCGGTGGCGGTGACGGTGGTGGCGTCCAGGGGGAAGACCGCGCCCGACTCGTGGCTATAGGTGACGGTCACGGGCTCCCGGCTTCCGGTGGCGGTGGCCGCCGGGAAGGTGACAGTGGCGCCGTTGGCGGAGGTGGCCTCGGCCGTCACGTCCGTCGGGCAGGTGATGACGGGAGGGGGCGGAGGCTCCACCACGGTGACGTTGAAGGCGCAGGTGTCCGTGTTGTTGGCACCGTCCCGCGCGGTGATGGTGACGCCCGTGGTGCCGACCGGGAACACACTGCCCGAGGCGTGCGAGGCCGACAGCGTCGGCGAGGCGGTGACAGCGTCTGTCGCCGTCGGCGCCGCGTACGTCACGCTGGCCCCATCCGGCCCGGTGGCCTCCACGGTGACGTCCGGGCCGCAGGTGACGGCGGGCGGCGTGGTGTCCTGCACGATGACCCACGCGGTGCAGGTGGCGCTGTTGCTCGCCGCGTCCATGGCGGTGATGGTGTGGAACGTGAGTCCCAGCGGGTACGTGAAGTCAGGCGGATGCGAATGGCTGAACGTCAAGGAGTGGGACGCCACGTCGTACCAGGTGGGCTCCCGCACGTTGACGACGGCGCCCGCGCTGCTGGTGGCCTCGACGGACGTGTAGTCTCCGCAGTCCAGCAGGACGGGGGGCGTCGTGTCTCGCACCTCCAAGTTGAAGGTGCAGGTGCCGGTCGCCAGCTGGGAATCCACCACGTCGGCCCGGACCGTGGTGGTGCCAATGGGGAAGCGTGAGCCCGAGGGCGGGTCGAACGTCACCGTGAGCGGATGCGGCAGACCATCAGTACGGCTGACGTAGTTCTCATTGAGGTGGATGATGTTCCCCTCGGGGCTGTTGGCCTCCTCCCAGGTTGCATGGCAGGACAGGTCGATCGTCCCCGGCACCACCGTGACGTTGAAGGTGCAGCTGGACTCGTTGCCCACCTCGTCCTGGACCCTCATGCTGACGGGCGTGGTGCCCAGGGGGAATCGGTAGCCGGACAGCGGGCTGTAGAGCACGGCCAGCGCCTGCGCCGGCGTGACGGCATCCGACACGTTCGCGGGCGGGTACTCCACAGGGGCGCTCTGCGCGGTGACGACCTCGGCCGTGATGTCCGCATGGCACACCAGCTGGGGCGGCGTGGTGTCGTGCACCGTCACGGAGAAGGTGCAGGACGCCACGTTGCCAGCCTCGTCCGTGGCCGTCGCCGTCACCTGCGTGGTGCCCATTGCGAACGTGCTCCCGCGCGGATGGCTGTAGCTCAGCGTGACGTTCGTGGAGACGTCATCCGTGGCCACCGCGAGCGGGTACTCCACCGCGGCGCCGCTGGCGCTGGTGGCCTCGGCGGTGACGTTCGCCGGGCACGTCACCACGGGAGGCGTGGTGTCCGCGGAAGTGGCGAGGGGGATGGACCACAGCTCCACGCCCGACGTGAGGTCATCCGCGCTGAAGTACAGGCGGTTCCTCACGACGGTGAGGTTCTCGGGCGAGGACGACCAGGCGCCCGGGGCCACGTCGGCCACCAGCACCGTGCCGGCCGCGGTGCCGTCCGTCATCCACAGCTCATGGCCGTGCACTCCGTCGCTGGCGGCGAAGTAGAGGCGTTCACCCGCGGCCACCAGGTGGAGCGGACGCGAGCCGGTGGGGCCCGGGCTGATGTCCGCCACCCGCGCCGTGCCGGCGACGGTGCCATCCGTCCTCCACAGCTCCAGGCCATGCGTGACATCGGCCGCGGTGAAGTAGAGGTGCCCGCCCATGGGGACGACCGGGGCGTTGCTGGAGGCCGTGTAGGAATACCCGGTGTTCAGCAGCCGCACCGTGCCGGAAGCCGTCCCATCCGTGCGCCACAGCTCGGCACCCTGGGCGCGGGTGAAGTACAGCGCGCCATTCCACGCCGTGAGGCTCTCCAGGACCGAGGAATTGCTGCCGGGCGTCAGGTCCACCACGAGCTCCGTGCCCGCCTCGGTGCCGTCCGTCCTCCACAGCTCGGTTCCGTGCGTCCCGTCCGAGGCCGTGAAGAAGAGGAGCCCGTTGGCCCGGGTGACCATCGAGGGCGTGGAGCCCGGAGCGCCGGGGTTGATGTCACGCACCATCCGGGTGCCGGCCTCGCTGCCATCGGTGCGCCACAGCTCCAGGCCGTGCGTGCCGTCGTTGGCCGTGAAGTAGACCTCTCCGTCCACCGCCGCCGTCGAATAGCTGGACAGGCTGGCCTGCGACACCCCGGGCCCGATGTCCCTCACCATCCGCGTGCCGTCTTCGGTGCCGTCGCTCTTCCACAGCTCCCGGCCGTAAGTCCCGTTGTAGCCGTCGAAGTAGACCGTGTTCCCCACGGGAAGCATCTTCAGGACGAGCGGGCCCGCGGAGCCGGGGTTGACGTCCCTCACCATCCGGGTGCCCTCCTCGGTGCCGTCGCTCCTCCAGGGCTCGCTCCCCGTCACCCCATCCGACGCCGTGAAGAAGAGCTGCCCCTCCGCCTTCACCATCACCGCCAGGCCGGAGTCGCCGGAGCCCGGCCGGATGTCCCTCACCCGCCGCGTGCCGGTGGTGGTGCCGTCGCTGCGCCACAGCTCCTGTCCCGCCAGCCCGTCGGTCGCGCGGAAGTAGAGCGTCCCCTGCCACTCGACGAGCGAGGCGGGAGCGGACGACGCATTCAGCCGGAGGGGGTTGCTCAGGCGCAGGGTGCCCGCGTCCGTGCCGTCGCTGCGCCACAGCTGCGTGGTAGCCGCGCCGGCCTGGGCCTGGAAGAAGAGCCGCGAACCCGCCGCCGTGAGGTACTGCGCGTACGGTGAGCCCAGGCCCGGCACGATGTCCTTGACGCGCACCGTCCCGTTGCGGGTGCCATCGCTCTTCCACAGCTCCGTCCCCGCCTGGGTGTCATCGGCCAGGAAGTAGACGAGCCCCCCGGCTTCCACCATGAGCGCCGGGGACGACCCCCGCGGGCCCGGCTGGATGTCCTTGAGCATGGCCGTGCCCGCCGCGGTGCCATCCGACGTCCACAGCTCGCAGCCGACGTCGCTTCCCGAGGACACACCGAAGTAGAGGCGGCGCTGGAGCGGCGCGGCCCTCAGGCTCAACAGGCCGCAGTCGCTGGAGACCCACGCCGCGGTGACGGTCCGCGTCCCGGCATCCGTCCCGTCGCTCCGCCACAGCTCGTAGCTGGTGCCATTGATACGGGAGAAATAGAGGACCCCGCCGAGGGCGACCTGCTCCTGGACGGTGCTGCCCTCAAAGCCGGGAGTCACATCCTTGACCAGGGTGATGTCTCCACGGCCGCCGCGGCTCTTCCAGTACTCCTGTCCGATGTTCGTCGCGTTCGCACGGAAGAAGAGCGTGTCTCCCACCGCGATGAGGCGCTGAGGGGTGGTGCTGGCCGTGCCGGAGGCCAGGTCCTGGACGAGGAAGGTGCCCGACACGGTGCCATCACTTCGCCACAGCTCCGTGCCCGTCGCGCTGTCGGTGGACCGGAAGAACACGAGGCCCAGCGCCGGCACCGCCGTCAGCTCCGACGGGTTCCAGTCCCGGGTGGCCGCCTGGAGCCTGTACGTGCCCGCCTCCGTGCCATCGCTGCGCCACAGGGAGCGGGAAAAGCCCTCGGAGACCACGAAGAGCACCAGGTTCGACCCGAGCGCGGTCAGGTTCGACGGACTGGAGGAGGTGGAGCCGGGAAGGATGTCCTTCACCAGCACGGTGCCCGCCGGGGTGCCGTTGCTCTTCCACAGCTCCACGCCCGTTCCGACCTCGCCCGCGACGAAGTACACGGTGTTGCCCACCGCGGTGAGGTGCTGGGGAGAGGCGCTGCCCGGACCCGAGGCGATGTCCTTCACGAGCACGGTGCCCTCGGGCGTCCCGTCGCTCTTCCAGAGCTCGGTGCCTCCGTGGCCGGTGCCCGCGAAGAACACGGTGTTGCCAATGGCCGTCAGCGAGGTCGGGCTGCCCGGCTGGAGGTCGCTCGCGGTGGGCGGCTGGGTGTTGAGGTCCAGCAGGAGCGGGGGCGTGGGCGCCGCCAGGGCCGCGCTCGCCGTGTTCCCGGCCTCGTCCTCCTCCCCTGGCCTGGAGTTCGGGAGCCCGTCACAGCCCGCTACCGCCACCACGATGAACGCCAGGACACACCGGCCCGGCAGCCGCCCCTCGTATCGCATCTTGTTCTCCGGAAGTTCCGCGGGTGCGCTCGGACGGCGCACGTGGACGGGGGCCCCTGTCCCGCCAGCGGAACGGACGCGAGAATCCCCTCAATCCTGAACGAAATCAATTGCACCCGCCCCGGAAAAACCAATCACGCCGCCGTCACGCCATCAGCCGATGAAGGCTGATTTCCAACTGGCTCTGGACGAGCCCCAGCAGGCTCTCCAATTCCTGTCTGTCCAGCTTTAGCCGGGATGCCAGCTCACGGCGGGTGAGCTTCAGGAGGCGCTCGCGGGCCTGGGCCACGTGCCGCGCCACGCTGGAGCGGGGCTCGCCATACATCGTCGCGATGCGGTCCATGGTGAGGCCGTGCAGGTGGTGCATTCGCAAGAGGGCGCGCTCGCGCTCGGACAGCTCCGCGAGGGCGGCCTGGAGCGACTCGGAGAGCACGTGGCGCGAGTGGGCCTGCAGGAGGTCTCGCTCCGGGTCGGCGCGCGACAGCATGCGCTCCAGCGCTTCGGGCGGCTCGGAGAACAGCTCCTGGTGGCCGTTCTGTCCGAGCGGCTCGCGGGCGATGCGCGAGGCGACGATGCGCACCCAGCCGGCCAGCGAGCCGCGGCCGGAGAACTCGACGATTTTCGGCGCCGAGCCGGCCACGCCCAGGAGCAGCCGCTGGCGCGCCACCTGGAGCACCTCGTCCAGCGACACGCCGGGCGGCACGCCGAGCCGGGCGGACACCTTCTGGAGGACATGCCGCTCGAACAACTCCAGGGCCTGGGGCTCGCCCTCCGCGCAGGCGCACGCGAGGTACAGGTCCGCGGCGCGCAACTGCCCGAGCGCGTCCGCGGGGCCTTCCGCGTCCGGGAGGTGCCGGGCGAGGTGCCGCAGGAACGGCTCCGGCCCGAGCGTCACGGTGGGCCACGCCTCGCGGCCCCTGGCGAGGTGCGCCTCGAGCAGCGCCTCCAGTCCCGAGCGGGTCCGCAGGGCCTCGCGCCGCTCCGGGGGCGCGTGCGCCAGGAGCAGCGCCGTCAGGGGGCCTGGCGTTTCCGGGGACGTCATCGGACCGCCTCGCTCACGGTGGGGGGATGCCGCGCCTGCCACGCCATGACCTCGCGCAGCTCGTTCCGGCCACGCGGGCCCAGGGCCTCCAGCCAGCCCCGGGCCTCGCGGACGAGCTCCATGGCGCGCTTGCGCTCCTCGGGCGAGCGCCGCTCCCACAGCGCCTGGGCCAGCAGGAAGGACACCCGCGCCGCCTCCTTCCGGTCCAGCCGCGCCCGGGTGTCGATGCGGTGCGCGCGCTCCAGCAGCGGCACCGCCTCCTCCGGAGCGCCCAGGCCGAGCCGCGCCTCCGCGACGCACGCGAGGTCCAGCGCGGTGTCCGGGCTCTCCCCGCCCTGCGTCTTCTCGTCCAGCTCCAGTGAGCGCTGGCAGGTGGCGAGCGCCGCCTTCCACGCGCCCGTGCCCAGCTCCACGCGGGCCAGGTCCCTCAGCACGCCCGTCATCACCGCGCTGTCCGTGCCGTGCTCCTTCTCCAGAAGCCGCAGGGCGCGCGTCAGGTGCTCGCGCGCCTCGGCGGGGCGGCCCGCGCGCAGGTGGATGAGGCCCAGGTTGCGCAGCGGCAGCTCCGCGCGCGCGGTGTCCATGCCCAGGCCGCGCTGGATGCGTTCCAGCGCCTGCTGGTTGTGCGCGAGCGCCTCGTCGAGCTGGCCCGAGTCGTACGCCACCATGCCCAGCCCGCCGAGCGCGGTGATGGTGCTGGGGTGGTCGGGGCCCTTGCTCCGCTCGAAGATGGCGAGCGCCCGCTGGAAGGCCCGCCGCGACTCGTCCAGACGGCCCTCGCGCCGCAGCAGCACGGCGAGGTTGTTGAGCGGCGCGGCGAGGCTCGGGTGGTCCTTGGAGCGCGCCGCCTCCAGCAGGGACAGGGAGCGCTGGAAGGTCGCGAGCGCCTCGTCCGTCCGCCCCAGCGCCAGCAGCTCCGTGGCGATGTTGTTGAGGTTGACGGCGAGCACGGGGTGCTCGGGGCTCCACTGGCGCACCTGGAGCGCGTTGGCCTCCGCCTGGCGGTACAGCTCCAGCGCTTCCTCCGCGCGCAGCTGGCGCGAGCGGACGCGCCCCAGCCCGGAGAGGAGGTACGTCGTGCGCAGCCGCTCGGGACCGGCCACCTTGCGCGACAGCGCGAGGCCCCGCGTGTACTCGGCCTCCGCCTCTTCCAGCTTGCGCTGCAACAGCAGGAGCCCGCCCATGCGCAGGTGCAGGTCGATGGCGAGGCTCGGGAAGCGCTCGGGGCCCAGCCGCTCCACGGCGGCGCGGGCGTGGTGGATGAGCCGGTTCGCCTCGTCCAGCCGCGCCATCTGGTCTCCCGTCACCCAGACGAGGAGAATCCAGACGCGCGCCACCGTCTCGTCGTCGCGCCCGGCCTCGGCGGCCCACAGCGCCTTGTAGAGCAGCTCCTCCGCTTCCTTCGGCTTGCCGGTGAGGCCGTGCAGGTGCCCGTGCAGGGTGAGCACCTCCGCCTCCAGGGGGCGGTAGTCGAGCCCCTGGACGTCCCGCAGCAGCGCGGTGGTGACGTCCAGGGCGGCGGCGTGGTTGCCCGCGTCGATGCGGGCCCGGGCCTCGGCCAGCCGGCGGCGGGCCGCGTCCACGCGCGGGCGCAGGGCGTCCGGGGGCTGGGGG